>JAHAZM010000016.1 GCA_018385275.1 Eubacteriales bacterium
TGTCGGCGTAGGTGTCGGCTCGGCAGGCACAACGGTACAGCCGCCGCACAGCAGGATCACTGCCGTCATTACGGCGAAGAGTCTTTTCCTCACGGCGTATTCCTCCTATTTGATCTTCAGGAGCATATTATGCCCCTCCCCCCATTCGATATCGATGATACCGTCTTTCTCCAGCTGCTTCATCATATCCGAAAAGCGCTTGAAGCCGATCTGTTTTTCCTCGAAATCCGGATAATCGTTGAGGATCATCGCTTTGAGAATACTCGGATTGATGCGATCAAAACCGCTGTTTTTATAACTGACGAGGTAGTTGACCGCCGCCGCGTGCCAGTTTTCCTTGGTCAGCTGCTTGGCCGAGCCGCTCTTGTCGACCAGCGCGACATAAACGACGTTGCGATCCTCCGTCAGACGGATCTTCTTATACTTTTGCGACAGGTGCGCCAGTAACCGCGTAAAGTAAGAGAATCCGTAGTTTTTCTCCAGAAAATCGGGGCGCAGGCGCAGCAGCGCGTTTTTCAACTCGGCGGCATAGACGTTTTCGTCATTGCGGTCGGAAAGGATCGTTTCGATGAGTTCTTCCAGCTCCTCGAGATCGTTTTCCGGCTCCTGCTCGGGCTCTTTCTTGGCGGCCGCGCGAGCCGGTTTCTGAGCGCTGACGCTTTCCAGAAAAACGAACTCGCTGCAGGCGTTGATAAAGATCTGACTGGCAACCTCGGATCGGGAGATGCCGAGCACGAATTTGCCCATGGCCTTCAGCTTGCCGACCAGCGGCGTATAGTCGCTGTCGCCCGACACGATACAAAAGCAGTCGATCAATTCATTGGTATAAGCGACCTCCAGCGCGTCGATGACGAGCTGGATATCCGAATTGTTTTTTTTAGCCGCGCCCCAGCGCAGGGACGGCACGACGGAAAACGTGTTGCTCAGCAGAAGAGGTTTGAGCTCGGAGCACTGCTCCGTATACCCGTAGGCTTTCCCGATGAGGATGTCGCCTTTGATCTTGACTTTTTCCAGAACGTTCTGCAGCGTGTTGTATTTCCCGCCTGTGTTCTCCAGATCGACGAACACGGCAAAATTCATTTTTCCCATATAAACTCCTTTGTTTTTGATAAGTATAAGATACCGCGCTTTTTACGGCCATGTCAAGAAAAAAGTGCTACGATCCCTCCCCCGGACATAAAATAGGCTTGGAAAGGGATGATACTCCTTGTTAAGCGGAACGGGAAAACTATTGTTGATGCTGTCCGGCAACGGCAGCGGATGGGCGCGGATCGAATACCGGGATTTTGCCGGCATACTGCGGCTGAGCGTTCAGGGCGTCGCGCCGGGAGATTACGCCGTCGGTTTCTGCGCCGGGCACGCGCCCGTCCTTTGTCCCGGCATCGTCACGGTCGACGCCCACGGAAAAGGGACGGCCGTGCTGGATTTCGCCTTTCGCAACATCAGCGCCTGCCGCAGTCTGGGACTGCTGATTACCGACGGCCGGACCGAGCTTTCCGCCGTAAAGGGCCGTGACCGGACGGAGGATCTGCGCTTTGCTCTGCGTCAGCGTAAAGCATCCCGCCCCGCCGCTCACGCGGATATGAAGATCTCGTCGACGGCTTCGCCGTCCGAATCCTCCGTGCCGAAACCGGAGCGCCGCTATTACGACACGGTAAAAGAGTACATGGACGAACTGTTCCGGGATTACAGCGCCGACGAGGACGTGCTGCGGGAGCGCGTGCCCTACTCGCGCTGGAAGCGGGTCGAATACAACGACAAAGGCGGGCATTGTCTCGTCGGTCTGGTCGGTTCTCCCGAAGACGAAAACCGCATCCGCTATATCTGCTACGGTGTGCCGGGCGCGGCCGCCGAAAAAGTGACGCCGGCGCTGTCCGACTACTGTCAGTTCATTCCCGACGAAACGGGGAAAGCCGGTTGGTGGATGATGTACCAGGACGCCGAGACCGGAGAAACGATCGTGATCTGAATCCAAAAAAAGAACACGCCCGATCGGCATCAGGCGTGTTTTTTGTCGTATTCAGTCAGCCAGAGCTTTCTCCGCGGCGGCCAGTCTCACCGCCACGTTGAACACTCCCATGGCCGCTTTCAGTTCGTCCAGCGGCGGGAAAGTAGGCGCGACCCGGATATTGCGGTCTCTCGGATCGATCCCCAACGGATAAGTCGCGCCGGCCTCGGTCAATTTGACGCCGGCCTCCGCGCAGAGCTGCACGACCCGTTTGGCCGTACCGTCCGTCACGTTGACGCTGATAAAGTATCCGCCGTCGGGATGCGTCCACTCGGCGAAGCCTTCCAGTTTCTCGAGCTCGGACAGAACCAACTCAAACTTCGGACGGATGATGGCGGCGTGCTTATCCATATGCCGGATCACGTTTTCGGCGTTGCCGAAATAACGCACGTGGCGGAGCTGGTTAAGCTTATCCGGGCCCACCGTCTGGATGACCAGGCGTTTTTTGATATACTCGATATTGGACGCGGAAGCCGCCATACAAGCAATCGCCGCGCCGGCATAGCTGATTTTGGAAAACGAGCAGAACATGAGGACCATGTTCTCGTTGCCGTACTTTTCCGCTTCACGCAGCAGATTCGGGATCTCCGCGATATGACCGTTCAGATGGTGGATAAAGTAGGCGTTGTCCCAGTAAATACGGAAATCCGGCGCCTTAGGCTTGAGCGCGGCAAAGCGGCGCACCGTTTCGGCCGAATACACGGTCCCGTCTGGATTGGCATATTTCGGCACGCACCAGATGCCCTTGACGAGTTCATCCTCGCTCACCAAACGCTCGACCGTATCCATATCCGGGCCGTCCGGCGTCATTTCAATGGGAATCATCTCGATATGAAAGTATTGGCAGATGGCAAAGTGACGATCATAGCCGGGCACGGGACAAAGGAACTTGACCTGCCCCTGCTTCTGCCAGGGAACGCCGTCGCGCACGCCGTGCGTCATATTCGACGCGACGTTATCGAACATCATAACCAGCGAGCTGTTCCCGCCTACGACGATTTCTGCCGGCGTCAGGCCCAGCAGATCGGCAAATAGTTTCTTGGCTTCCGGCAAGCCGTCGACGCCGCCGTAATTGCGGCAATCGATCCCGCTCTCCTCGGCGCAGCTCGTTTCATCCTTGACGCAGTCCATCAGTCCGTGGCAAAGACTCAGCTGATGTCCGTCGGGCTTGCCGCGGGACATATCCAGTTTCAAACCCTGCGCTTTGACGTTCTCGTATTCGTGCCAAGCCTCTGTCCAGAGATCCAGCGCTTCTTGCCGGCTCATTTTCTTTTTGCGGATCAATTCTACCATCCTTCCCGTATTAACCGCCCGCGTTCGCGGGCGCATTTATTATCATATCATAAAACGCAGATTTGTCCACGCATTTTTAATATTTCGCACGTAATTCCACAACGCGTCCCACCAGGCGTACCCGTCCCGCGTTTCGTTCTTCCCGTGAAAAATAAGCCGGTTCGCAGGACGGATCGAACGGCACCAGCATAATGCCGCCGTTTTCCTGCTTGCGCAGTTTCCGCACGACCGCTTCTTTTCCGTCGATCAGCGCCGCTACCACGTCGCCTTCCGCGGCGTCGCACTGGCGGCGGATGATCACCGTATCGCCCTCTTTCATCTGAGGCATCATGCTGTCGTCTTTCAGACGCAAGGCAAAATGATCGCCCAGGCTGGCGACGCGCGCGGGGATCTCCTCGCAGCCGATCATGTCTTCCGCGGCGTAATACGGGCTTTCGGCACACAAAGAAGACAGCACGGGAATGACGACGCTGCCGGCGGGCGTTTCGTCCTCGTCCACCAGATAGTCCACCGTGACGCCGAAAAAGCGCGCCAGATTCCGCGCGACGCTCATCATCGGCTCCTGTCGACCGTTTTCGTATTTTGATATCGTTCCCTTGTTCAATCCGCCGCCGAACCGCTGATTGTACTGCTCAGCCAATTCGTCCAGCGTCATGCCCCGGTCTTTTCTCAGTCGTTTCAGTCGTTCTGAAAACATATTCTTCTCTCCTTTTTTTGCTAATATAAAGTTATCATATTCGCAATTCTTTGGCAAGCGTTTTTCCGATTCAGCTAAGAAATTTCTTTGTGCAACGCGAACAAATGTTCAATTCTGTCCCATTTTTTTACAAATTTGTTGTTGACATAGCAACTTATCTGTGCTATGATGTTATCGCAAACGAAACACAAGGAGGACTCATATGATGAAAAACCACGACGCAACCGACCGACTTCGCAGAGTGGAATTATCGATCACGCTCTTCAAGGAAGGCTTTGGCGCGATGGCGGCAAAAAACGAACACCTGACTCTGCAGGACTACGCTTTGATGGGAGAAATGGCTCAGGATCTGGAGAAACGGCTGACCAAAGCGCGAACCGCCGTTTTATTCGAGAGGAGAAAGAACGATGACTAATCTCGATAAGAAGAAATTTCTCGGAAAATATGCCGGCATCAATCTCGAATTAAAAAGGCTGGCGCTGGAACGCGATCGTCTTCGCACTTATCTGACCCGCGTCAGCGAGGGAATGAGCAAAGAAAAGATCGCCGCGCATCTGCATGCGCTGGACGCCGATACGGACGCCCGGATCCACAAGCTTTTGTTGACGCGCGCCGCCATTTACGACGCGCTGGAAAGCGTGCCCGACGAAACGCAGCGGGCGCTGCTGCGCTATCGGTATCTGGAGCAATACAGCCCTCTGCAGACCTCGTTCAAACTGTTTCTGAGCCAAAGGCAGTTTTACCGGCTGCAGAATTACGCCCTCCGCGCGCTGGTCGTTCCGGAAAACTTCCCTTTTGAAAACGAAACGGACGCAGAGTAACGCCTCTTTTCGGACGCACGGTCGGATCCTGCGGCGTATTTGAGCCGACGCTCCCGACGATGCCGATCCGGTCATACAATTTCATCTATACGAGGACCCGGGCATCACTCCCGGGTCCTCGTATGTCGGGATAAACCGCGGCGTCTTATATTGATATATGAGCATTTATGCATTTATAATTGAGAACAATTGAAAAGACCCGTTTGCACAAAAAACCGGGATCATGAGGAGTTTCTCATGATCCCGGTCCGCGTTTGGTTCACGCTATCTCGGCAACCGGATAATATGGTCCGTATCGGACGTGAACTGAGCGTATTCCAGCCACACGCCGTCACCGCCCTCGGCGGCCGTCACCGTCAGTTCGCCCTCTCCGGCCGTCTGACGGAAATCCTTTTTCTCGACAGGCAGCGTACGAAGAAGGTTCCAGTTCAGATCATAGACGCCGACCTGATCGCCGCCCTCAAAAGCGAGCTGCTCATCCGTGCAGACCGTGCCGAGCACCCGCAGCGTTCCGCCGTTGAGCGTGAATACCGGGTCTTTCAGCGTCGCCGGCGTTTCATGCAGAGCGACCAGATCCTTGACGACGATATGGGGCGCCGTATGCGGATCGATCCTGCCCAGCGAGATCCTCAGTTCGGGCACGGCGGCGTAATCGATGAATTTCCACGTCAGCATGCTCCAGCCCCAGGACGGGTAACTCCATCCATACTCGCCGTTGGGGATCTGGATGAGTCGTTCGCCGACGAAGTCCACGCGTACCGGATAATCGCGGCCGGCGATACTGAAGACCAGCACGGCGCCGCTGCCGTCGCCGACCACGGTCATCCCCACGCCGCGGGCGTGGCTCATATCCAGGATACCGCCCGTTTCCCGCATGGTAATGCCGTCCCAGACAAGTCCGCGCTGTCCGGATTGGGCCGGTTTCCAGCGGATCAGGCGTTTCTGCTCGTAGCGGGGCTTATCGCCGTTATTCACGCCGTCCAGAGTCAGGACGCCGTCGACAAAGCCGACGCGCGTATCCGTATCGTTGATCAGTTCCGTTCCGGGTTTCAGCAAGGGAATATTCTTCGGATCGTCATTCTTCATGCGGCTCATCACGCGGCACATAAAGGTCGGTTCCTGCTCGGCGCAGATGTTTCTGAGCCGCACGCGCTCGCCGATGCGGAAATAGGTGCGCATTTCCACCACGCCCTGCTCCTGACCGAAGCGCGTCCACATCTTTTGTGCGTACGGGTCGTCGCTGACAAGTCCGTTGACGGCCTTCGGCGTAATGATATACTCGGCGTCCGTCTTGGTCAGCGTTTGTACATACGGAGAATACGGATGGTTTCCGCTGTCGATCAGAGGATGATGCGGATACTCGGTACGACGCAGGCTTTCTCTCTGCTCGGGCGTGAGACGCATCGAAACCCGGCGCCAGTCCTCGAGCAGTTCCATCGTTGCCTCCGCCAACCCATGCCGATCGATCATCTCGCGGGTCACGCCGGTATGATGGTCACGGACGGAATTGACGTCGCAGCCGTTGGCCACGTTGTTGGAGGCGGTAAAGTTCACGCTCACGAGGGTCGATGCCGTCCACGACGGACGATCCAGTCTCAGGTCCGCGGCGTATCCGAAGCCGAGGCCCGATACTTTATTCCGCACGCGGGCGAAATTATGTTCAAAATACGCGCGCGGCGGCCGGGCCATTGAGGTAATGACCGCCACGGGGTGATCCGTCATGGAATAAACGAGATCGGGAAATTCCTCCTGACCGAAACGGCACAGCGCCGAATGGATCTCCATGCCGTCGAAAACCGCGCAGCAGCTCTGCGGCTCATTGAGGATGCCGTCGGCAAAACGGCGCGCCATCTCCGGCAGCATATCGCTCTTCGGATCGGGGATCAGATTGACGCCGTAGGTATCCACCAGTCCGCGGACCCGGGCGCCGGCGGCATGGGACGCGGCCGTAGAGAGATCCTTGTCGCGCGGCGAGAAGCCGTCGGAGAAATCCGTCCCGTAGGAGCGGATGCAGTCCGTGAGTCTCCAGACCTCGCCGTCGGTCTCAAACCGGCCAACGCGGATCAACTCGTTGTCCACGGCAATGATATGGAAGCCGAAAAAGCTATACAGAAACGGCTGATCCGCCATGCGGGCGTCCATACTGCCGGTATAGCTCGCCAGATTCAGCGGCAAAACCGTGCCCGGATCGGGGCGGAACAGCAGCGTCGTATCGTCGGCCGAAACGCTCTGCTCCAGACGGCCCGCGCCCCAGGACGCGAGTCTTTCGTCAATGCCGTTGAGAACGTAGTTTTTATCGCGGAACCCGATGCCGCCGCACACGTTGTGCAGGATCAGTTTCAGACCGTGGCTGCGCAGATAGGCCGCGTAGGCCAGCAGGCTCTTTCTGCCCTCGGGGAAAATGCGCGTATTGACCTCGTCCTCGCTCAGAGCGACCGGCCAGAAGCCGTCGCGCCAGATCCACGGCATCAGATAAATGCCCGCGGCGTGATGACGGATCGCGAAATCCGTACAATACATCAGTTCGTCCCAGGAGCCGGCCTCGACGCCCATGGTGGAAGCATAGGTCGTCAGGAACATACTGCCCGGAAACTCCTCGTCGATAGCGTCGAGCCAGGCGCGCGCCCTCTTCTCATCCCACTTTCCGTCCGGCGTTTTCGGATGCGTGATCTTCTGTTCGCCCCAGACGGCGTAAAGCGTTTCGTCCCGGTCCGCCTCATCGGTCGGTTTCAGCAGGGAAAAGCCGCCCCACTCCCCGGTATCCAAACCGTCCCAAATCAGACGATTGCCCTTGCGGACGACCGTGTAGCGGTGCGGAAGGCACTCGATCCCTTCCTCCGTCATTTCCAGGACCAGTCTCATCCTCATCTTTGGCAGGTTCTTGACGGCGACGAGTTCCAGTCCGATATAATCGCGGCGCGCGTCCGTTTGAAACTCCACGCGCGTATAATCTCCGACGCCGAACGGAACGATCAGTCTGCCGTCCTCGACGTAGGTATCGTTGGGCGTCACTACCATGCCGTCCGGCGTTTCAAGGCAGAATCCTCCCGTACCGGTCGAGGCGATCTTTCCGTCATGGCGAAACTCCAGTTCAAAGCGCTCGCATGTGATTTTTCTGTTTCTTTCCATAATCGATCTCCGTTTTTTTCTTTCATTGTTTGTTTTTTTTATTCTAAAATGTATAAAAGAAAAAAACAAGGCTTTTCAGAGAACTTCTTCGTTTTGTACAAATTTCCGCTTGTTTTTTACAACTCCATATACGGCCTCGTCAGAGAGCCGCGGCGATCCGGCGGATCAGATCACGGGCCCCGATGATGTCCCTGATCTGCTCGCTGCCGGAGATTTCGCGTTCGATGGTATACGCGCCGTCGTATCCGAAATCCCGGAGTTTTCTCATAACGGTCGGCATATCCGCCCGTCCCCTCCCCAGCGGCACTTCGCGGCCGAGCGTGCGGGCGTCGGTGGGGAAAAGGCCGTCCTTGCAATGGAGATTGCGCACATACGGCCCGAGCAGATCAACGGCGTCAGCCGTCGTGCTTTTTCCGTACAAGATCAGATTGGCCGTATCCAGATTCACGCCCACGTTCCCCGTACCGATTTCCGTAATGGCGCGCAGCAGCGTCGCCGGCGTCTCCTGCCCGGTTTCAAACAGAAAGAACTGTCCCCTCTGGCGCATATGACTGCAAAGGCTTCTCAGCACCGCGACGGTGCCGCGGAAATCCGGGTCGTTGGGGTTTTCCGGCAAAAAGCCGACGTGCGTCGCCACGTCGCTCACGCCCAATCGGAGAGCAAAATCCGAGGCGGCAAACAGCTCGCCCAGCCTTTGCTCACGGTACGCCGGCGGCACGAGACCCAGCGTGATCGGGCCGTCGTAAAAATCCCAGACTTTCGGGCCTGTCCAGCCTGCCCAGAGTGCGCTGAGCGAAACGCCCTCGTCCGCGCATGCGGCGCGCACCGCGGCGGCGTTTTCCGCCGTATACAGTTCCGGCTCCCAGATGCAGAGCTGGAACGAATCGAGCTCCAGCGCCCGGACTTTGGCGATCTCGGCGGCGACGTCGACGCCGGCATGAAAATTAACCAAAACTCCGATATTGACTTTCATGACTTTTACCCCTCAAAAAGCATGGTCTCCCCGCCGCGTTCCGCGCTGCGTTTCAGCGTTTCGATCAAACGCACGGTCGCAGCGGCGCTCTCGGGCGGGTTTTTCAGATTGGGCTCGCCGCCGGCGATCCCGTCGACGAAATACTCGATCTCGGCCGTATAGCCGTCCGTCTCCGCGAGCGGCGGACGGAACGCCGCTTCGCCGGTGCGCGGATAAACCGTCAGATCGCCGTCGAGGACGACGGTGGCTTTCTCAAAACCGATCCGGAAATCCGCCTTGAACGGCATCCCGTCGCAGTTCCAGTCCGCTATTGCCAGCGCGTTGAGTCCCGGATAGTCCAGACGGGAAATCACGGAATCGCTTCCGGTACGAAACCCGGAGGTCACGCAGCTGACGGCGCGCGGTTCTCCAAAAAGATAGCGCGCCATATCGACGTCGTGGATATGCAGATCCAGCAGCGCGCCGCCGGACATCGCCTCGTCTAAGAACCAGTTTTTCCATCCCCAGAGCGGTGGCGGACTCAGGCGGCGGAACTCCGCGGTCCGCACCGCGCCGAACCGGCCGTCTTCCAGCGCTTGTTTGACGTAATCGTAAGCGGGAAAAAATCGGAGGCACTGCCCGATCATCAGCCGTCCGCGCGAGCGGGCGGCCGTCTCGACGAGGCGTTCGCAGTCCGCCGCCGTTCGGGCCATCGGCTTTTCACACAGCACGTGAAGACCGCGTCTCAGCATATCGGCGGCATAATCGGCGTGGAACGGCGTCGGCACGCAGATATCCGCCAGATCCGGTTTTTCAGCCGCCAGCATCGTCTCCATATCCGTATAAACGCGCAAGTCCCCGCCCTTCTCCGCGCGGCCGGATGAAACGTTGGTGACCGTCTCTCCGATAAAAGCGCCGGGCTCGGCGTCGAACGCGCCGCAGAGACGGACCTTGCCTTTTTTCTCCAACCGACGGTATGCCGGGATATGCGCCCCTTTGGCAATGCCGCCGCAGCCGATCAGAACCGCTTTCAGCATCCGGTCATTCCTCCTTTTTCTATCAGTATATCGTCCCGCCGCGCCGTCGTCAAGATCGCCGGCGTGAAAAAGGTCCACCCATGTTTTCATGAGCGAGCCCTGTTTTTTGATTCACCATTGGCCTTTTTTGCTGACCCAGCCGGGTTTGACCGTCTGGCGCGACCGGGCGATGCAAAGCGCGTCGCCGGGCACGTCTTCCGTCACCGTCGAACCCGCGGCCACAAACGCGCCGTCTCCGACGGTAACGGGCGCCACCAGATTGGAATTGGAGCCGATAAAAGCGTGATCGCCTACTTTGGTGCGATGCTTATGCTTGCCGTCGTAATTGACAAAGACTACGCCGCAGCCGATATTGCAGCGCGCGCCCACGTCCGCGTCGCCCACGTAAGCCAAGTGGGCGCATTTGGAGCCCGCGCCGAAATCCGCGTTTTTCATCTCCACGAAAGCGCCGGCAAAGCTGCCAAACCGCAGTACGCTGTTGGGGCGCAAATGAACGTACGGTCCGAGCCGCACGCCATCCTCGGCCGTCGCGCGGTCAGCGACGACGCCGCGCAGACTGCAGTTTTCTCCGATGACGCAGTCCGTCAGATGATTGTTCGGATACAGGATCGTATTCTTGCCGATGACCGTTTTCCCCTCAAGGACATTACCAGGGTATACCACACAATCAGGTTCAATATGCACATCTGCACCGATATACACATTATTCGGATCGATCAAAGTCACGCCGCTGAGCATGAGTTTTTCCGCAATGCGCCGACGCAGAATCTCTTCCGCGCGCGCCAGATCGACGCGAGTCTTGATCGTGATCCCATCCGGCTCGTCAAGCGGCACCTGCCGTGTTTCCCGGCAAAACGTTCCGACCTCGGCGAGGCTCTTTCCTTCTGCGAGCAAGCGCACGAAAAGCGAGCCCCGGAGACAATACGCGCCGTTTCCCAGCGTCGCGGCTTCCGCGCCGCTTTTGCGCACGTCGGAAACGAACCCGCGAACAGTCTTCTCCGTCAGCAGGGGCATGTTGTCCGGCAGGATCAGAACCCACTCCTCTCCGTCAGACAAAAACTCATTCAGTTTGTCTCTCTCTTCCGGGAAACGAACCGGTTTGATCTCTCCGTCGGAAAAACAGGCCTGTATCTCCGCGGTCTGGCTTTCGTCATGCAGAAATACAGGACGCGTCTCCCCGACCGCCCGTGCCAGATCAACGGCAAAGCGGACCATCGGGGCCGCGCAGATTTTGTGCGTAAAACGAGGTTGGGAAGAGTTCATTCCCGCGCATTCAAAGGAGGTATCGATCATAATGGTAAGAGACTTCAAAGTATACTCCTTTCTATGGCCGGCACGCAGAACGTCGTTTTCCGCGCCGTGCCGAAAGCAATTTTATTCCGTCAACGCTTTCTCGTAAGCTTCCAGAACGGATTTTGCGATCATTTCCCGGAATTCGGTCACGATCGGATGGGCCACATCCTTGAACGTGCCGTCGCGGCCTTTTCTGCTGGGCATCGCCACAAAAAGCCCGGCGGTGCCGTTGATGATCTTGATATCGTGGACCACGAATACCCCGTCGAACGTAATGGAAGCGACCGCTTTCAGCTTCTCATCGTTCTCCAATACCTTGACTCTTACATCCGTAACTACCATAACTGCTTTTCTCCTTTGGAAAGGTATATATCCCGCGGTACTACTACAGATAATCTCCGTAATTACCGTTCGAGGCCTTTATCAATCCGTTCTCCTCGTCGATTTCATCCAATGTCACAAGCGACATATACTCGTCGATCATTTTTTCTTTAGGTTCCGCCGTCGCCATTACGACTCCTACGCCTACTACCATCGCTCCGAATTCTGCCATCATTTCCTTGATACCGCGTATAGAGCCGCCGGCCCTCATATAATCGTCGATAATCAGCCCCCGCTGTCCGCTGCGGATCGCGCGTTTCGGCAGGCTCATCGTCTCGATCTCTTTTGTGGAACCGGAAATATAATTCGTCGTAATCAACGATCCGTACAGCGGCTTGATGCCGCGGCGGCACACGATGAGCGGCACGCCCAGCGCCCGGGCCGTCATCAGCGCCACGGGGATCCCCTTGGTCTCGATGGTAATCACGAAATCCGGCATATTGCTCCGATTGTACGGAAGCGCGAGGATTTCTCCGATCCTGGCGGCATACCGCGGATCCTCGAGAAGATCCACCGTATAGACATAATCTCCCACCATCAGTCTCCCTCGCTGGGAAATCTCGCCGCAAAGCTTGTTTACGAACGCGTCCACCTGCGCTCTGCCGGGGATGGGGAGATATTTCACCCCGCCGGCCGCGCCCGTCACCGTTACAATCGTGCCGCCGCCGTTTTGTGCCAAGGCGCTGCCTACGATCTCTATGTCTTCACTGATGGTCGATTTTGCTGTGTCGAACATTTCAGCAAAAAAGCCGAGAGAATACAACTTGCACGGATCGTTACAAAGCGTCATGGAAATCACAGCAATTCTGTCCGCTCTTTTATATTTTCCCAAAATGCTTTCTCCCTCATATGATCGCTACGTTATCATCGCGTTCATTATATATTATTTTTTTCTATTTATCAATCGTTTTTTCACTGAAATTCGGTCTTTTTGTGTGAATTTACATTTACTTAATGTTTAAAACTATTGCCTTTTCTCCGATAAGGTTCTAAAATTCAAATCAAACAAAACACTTTGAAGGGGTTTATGATGAAAAAAAACTCTCTGTTCTTCCTCTCTCTTTTAATGGCGACAGGCACGCTCAGCGCCTGTACGATCTGTGCGCCGACCCAGGCGCCCACAGCCACGCCGCTGCCCACAGCCACGCCTACGCTGCCGGCTTATTTTCAGGAGGAACGGCCGTACGCCGAAACGGTGCTGGACGCGCCGGCCGTCTACGATATGCCCGAATATG
>JAHAZM010000021.1 GCA_018385275.1 Eubacteriales bacterium
CGTCGTCGCTGCGATCGTCGCCGCCGTTCTCCTCGGCAAAAAGAAAAAGGCATAACGACTTCTGAAAACCGCCGTGTTTTTTACGACACGGCGGTTTTTTATCGTTCTTTTTGACAAGGGGTATGCTTTAATAAAGTAGTTAACGAGATTTTGTGATGAGGAAGAGGAAGACATGGATTATCAAGCGTACCTGGAAGAGAAACTGCCGGACATGCTGGCGTTTGCACAGGAGCTGATGCGCATCCGTTCCGTTAAGGGAACGCCCGAACCCGGCGCGCCGTTCGGCTCCGGATGCCGTCAGGCGCTCGACGCCGCGCTGGCCAAAGCGCGGGAGCTGGGCTTCGAGATCGTTTTCGACGCGGACGGCTACGCGGGACACGCGCAGAGCGCGGGAGACGGAGAACCGTTGGCCGTTCTGGCGCATCTCGACGTCGTGCCGGAAGGAAGCGGATGGATGTTCCCGCCGTACGGGGCCGTCATCTCCGACGGAAAACTCTACGGACGCGGCGCGCTGGACGACAAGGGACCGCTGGCCGCGGCCCTGTACGCGGCGGCGGCCGTCAAGAACACGGCGGGATTCGAGCGGCCGGTGCGGCTGATCTTCGGCTGCGACGAAGAAAGCGGCTGGGAGGACATCGAGCACTACAAAAGCGTTTGCCGGATGCCCGACGAGGGGTTTTCGCCGGACGCGGATTTCCCGGTAGTGTATGCCGAAAAAGGGATCGCGCATCTGGCTTTCCGGAGTAAATTCTATGAGTATCACCCGGGGCTGTTCCGCTTTGTGCGCCTGAACGGCGGCGACCGCGTCAACGTGGTCCCGGACACCGCCCGGGCCGAACTGGAGGCGCTGGGAGAAGCGGATATCCTGGTCAAGGCGGCGCTGGCCTATTCGACCCGCCATGACGTCAATATCAACGTACTGGTTTCGGGCCGGGACTGCGTCGTCTCCGCCCGCGGCAAAGCTTCGCACGGCAGTTTGCCCGAAAACGGCGTCAACGCCGTAACGATGCTGTGTGATTTCCTGAGCGGCGTCGATCTGGGAACCGGAGACTGCGTGGCGTTCCTGGAAAAAACGGCGGAGCTGTTCCACGGGAAATTCCGCGGGGAAGCCTTCGGCCTGTCAAACCTGACCGACGAGAGCGGTCCGTTGTCGATGAACCTCGGGCGTCTGTCCGTCGACGTCGAAGGCGCCGACGGCGCGGTGGATGTGCGCTACCCGGTAACGGCTGATCTTTCCGTGATCCGTGAGCGTTTCGCCGCGGAATTGAGATCCGTCGGCGCGACCGCAGAGCTTCTGCACGGGCAGCCGCCGCTTTACGTCAAAAAAGACTCCGCGCTCGTTCAGACGCTGGTCGCCGCTTACGAGCGCAACACCGGCCGCCGCGCCGAGCCGCTGGCCATCGGCGGCGGAACCTACGCGCGGGCGCTCAAGCACGGCGTGGCTTTCGGGCCGGTCGACTTCGATACGGAAGTCAACGAGCATATGCCCAATGAATTTATCCGAGTGGAGGAATTATACCGCTGCGCGCGCATCTACGCCGACGCGCTGTACGAACTGACCAGAAAAAAATAGGAGGCTGTCTATGAAAAGCAAGATCTCCGCTGTTATAGCCGTGCTGTTCTGCGTGTTGCTGATCGGAGCCAACGTTTTTGTCATTCGTTCCTGCGTGATCTCCACGCAGCAGAACGCCGAACCGACGGCCGTACCCACGCCGGCCGGCAATCAGGTTCTCGGACACGGCACCGGCGTGATGCCGGGCCGGGTGGTCTGGTCCTACGAGCCGGACGCCGTACGCTGGAACGGATCCGGCTACTGGTGGACGCCGTCGAATTTCAACGAGACCGTCATCCGGAGCATGCTCGACGACTCGGTCTGCGCTCTGGCAAACAAGAGCGACGTCAACGAGGCCTGGGAAGCGCTTTTCAACTATAAGAGCGGGCACGGATACAAGGCCGGAGAAAAGATCGCCATCAAAGCCAACATGAACGGCTGCGGCGACCTGTCCGGCGCGACCAACGCGGGCTTTACCTGTCCGATGGTGATGCGGGTGCTGCTGCGCTCGCTGGTGGCTTTCGGCGTGGCGCCGTCGGATATCACGCTGTTCGACGCGACCCGGGTTTTCCCGACCGCCGTACAGGAGCTGTGCACCGAGGGAGAGCTGGCTGGCGTGCGCTTCGCTTATTATGATCCGGACGGGCCGAACGACTGTATCGCCGACAAAAGCGAGCCCTACGTCTGGTCGCTGAAATTCGAAGGCGAAACGACGTACCTGCCGACCTGCGTGACGGAAGCGACCTATCTGATCGATCTGGCCAGCCTGAAGGGGCATACGCTGACCGGTGTGACGCTTTCGGCCAAAAACCATTTCGGCACCATGATCAACTCGAACCGTCTCAACGCGCCGCAGGCGGCCAATATCCACAAATTCGTGGCGGCCAATGATTTCTCCGCCGGCACGGGCTGGGTGTGGTCCCAGCGGCCGGCGAGCACGTATACGGTGCTGACCGACATCGCCGTCAACTCTCAGCTCGGCGGCAAAACCGTGCTTTTCATGCTCGACGGCATGGTATGCGCGCCGAATCAGACGGCGCAGGTAACGTACGACGGGAGCCGCTGGAGCAGCGAGCCTTTCAACGGCGGCTGGACGGCCAGCCTGTTCATCAGCCAGGACAGCATTGCTCTGGACAGCGTGGGGATCGATTTTCTCATCAACGAACCGAGCGTCCCCGCCTCGGGCGTCAAGCTGACAAATTCCACGTTCGACAACTACATCATCGAAGCGGCCTCCATCCCCAATCCGCCGTCGGGAACGGTATACTATGACGGGCACGGGCATCCCGCGACCTGTCCGGGCGTGCACGAGCACTGGAACAACGCGCACGACAAGCAGTATTCGCGCAATCTCGGCGCCGAGGAAGGCATCGAGCTCATCAAGCTCGGAAAAGCGAAATAAGAGAAATAAAAAAGACCCGGCGGGGTCTTTTTTGTTACGGTGTAAAGTCCTTCGGTCCGTAGACGAAGGCCGGCGTGCCGTACTCCAGCGCCCCGATATCCGGCGCGTCGCCCTGGAAGCCTTCCGTGACGCCCGGGATCTCGCGGCCGCCGTCAATGGCGGCGGATCGGACGGACGGCCGCCACCCGGTCGCCAATGCCGACAGGACGAGATTGTTTCCTCCTCCCATCCGGCCCTCCGTCCGGTACGGCACGGGCACACAGCCGTCGATAAAGTCTCCGTTGTAGGAAACCGCCTCGCCCTGCTCCGACGCGTAGTAAGAAACGGGCGCGGAGACGCCGCCAAACAGATTGTTGGCAAACGTCACGCCGGCGGCGTCCGCTTCATCCTGCGGATACCCGTATATGCCCAGCCCGATCGTGCAACCGGAGACGGTATTATTGGCGCAGACCGTTCCGGCGGCCGTCAGGTTGATCCGGAGACCGGCCGCCTCCGTCTCGGGCCTCCCGACGATCAAATTGTGATGCACCGAAAACCCGGTGCAGTAATTGTCCAGATACAGACCGGAAAGACCCTTGCGGTGAGCGCCGTTGACGTTCAGGGTCGTGCAGGATACGAAATTGTCGCACAGCGTCGTACCGCCGCCGACGGCGTTCCAGGTATAAAACGCGCCGCAGTCCGAGGTCAGACAGCCGAATTCAGCGATATAATTGCCCTTGACGAGGCAATCGGCGTACGTGCTGCTCGCCATAAAGTACAGACCGAAGCGGCCGACGCGCCGGACGGCGTTATATTCCAGGGTCAGACGCTCGGCGCCGCCGCGCACGAAGATCCCCGCAAAATTGGATCCGACGAGATCGACGTCGTGGATATGATTCTGCGCGATCACCGTGTCGCTGCCGCCGACGGTCAGACCGCTGAAGGCGGAAAAAGCGATCTCGCAATCCTCCACGCGATTGAACCGGCCCGTCACGGTATTGGCCGTTTCCATGGCGTACGCGCTTTGCTCCAGATACGAGGCGTGGTCGCCGTAGGTAAGGCGACAGCCCGTTACGACGCAATGCGTCGCGTCGCGCAGGCAGACGCCGCCGCCGAACACGTCAACGTCCCGGATCGTGACGTAGTCTACGCCCTGTCCGTAGAGCGCGTACGAGCCGGCGCGGAAGGCCGTTTCATGTTCCGTCGGATCGCCGCCGTCCGGCAGACAGCAATAAGCGGTCCGGCTCTCCCTGTCCAGATAGTATTCCCCCGGCGCGTCGAGCAGACTAAGCGAACCGACGAGAAAGAACGCGTTGCCCTCAACGGCGGCGCGGGCGCCCGTATAGTCGTCCGCGTCCGCAATCGGGGACTTCAGCGTGAGGACGGCTCCGTCAACCGATTCAACGAGCGCGCTCGCCTGATCCCACCCGGACATTCCCTCCGGGCCCGGCCAGACGACGACGCGCGCGCCGGCGTCCAGCGCGGGAAGCGTTTCCGACGCCGCGATATGCGTCGCGTCCGTTCCCTGTGCCGCCACGGCGCGCTCCGCGGTGAGCACGGTCCGGTCCGGCCCGACGTTGGGCCAGCGCGCCTCCGTCAGCGCTTCTCCGTCACAGAAAAGCTGCGGACGGGTCCAGTCGATCCGATCCGCCATGGCGGACAGGTCCGCGCGATAGACGTTGTCTTTCCAACGCGTCCACTCGCCCGTATAGGCAACAGCGGCGCTGAGGCGGGCGCGTTCGCCGGGCAGCGACGTGATCACGACGGGGGCGTCGGCTTCTCCGCTGATCAGCTCGGTCCGGCCGTAATACGTGCCGCCGGCCAGATAAACGGTCGTGCCCGGGCCGGCCAGTTCCAGCGCCCGCGCCAGCGTCGCAACGGGCGCGCCGTAGGAGCCGTCGGCATCATCCCGGCCGTCCGGAGACACAAAAACAGCGTTTTCTCCAACAAAGGGCGCCGGCGTCACGGTTTTCTCTCCTTCCCCGGGGACGCATCCGCTCAGGAGACACGTCAAGGTGCATAACAGAATCAGGAACTTTTTCATTCTTTCTTCTCCCGGCCCCAAATCGGGTCTTTCTTTTATCGCGGCGTCACGCAGCCGGCTCTGACCTCAAGGAGACGGCAGTCCGCGAAGCGGCGCGCCAGCGTCTCGTCAAACTGAGCCGTGGTGAGGAGCGTTTGTTTGGCGCGGATGTTGTCCAGGAGCATTTCCTGCCGCGACACGTCGAGCTCGCTGAGCACGTCGTCGAGCAGCAGAACCGGGTACTCCCCGATATACTCGTTGACGAGATCCATCTCGCTCAATTTCAGCGACAGGGCGCAGGTGCGCTGCTGACCCTGAGAACCGAACGCGCGCATATCCTTGCCGTTGACGGTCACGACCAGATCGTCGCGATGCGGGCCGACCGTGGTGGTGGCGCGCCGCAGATCGTCCTCGCGGCGGACGCGCAGTTTCGTCAGCAATTCTTCCGTCATACGCGCGGCGTCGCTCTCCTCCGCGCTGCCGGCGTAGGAAAGCGTCATATCTTCTTTTCCGGCGGTGATGAAACGATGGATCGCCGAAGCGTGAACGCCGAGACGGGCGACAAACTCGTAGCGCGCGGCGATGATGGCCGCGCCGGCGACGGCCAGCTGCTCGTCCCACACGTCGAGGGTGCCGGCCAGAGACGGATCGGCAAAAGCAAGCTGCTTGAGCAGCTTGTTTCGCTGATCCAGCGCAGAGTAGTATTTCTGCAGCGCGTAATAATAAGTCTTTTTGATCTGCGAGATCTCAATATCGATAAAACGGCGGCGTTTGTCCGGGCCGTCCTTGACAAGGGACAGGTCCTCCGGAGAAAACATGACGCAGTTGATCTGACCGAGCAGCTCGCCCACCTTGCGGACGGGCAGGCCGTTGACAAGGATGCTTTTGCCCCCGGCGCCGATACGGACCTCCACGCGGTGACGGCCGTCACGCGCCTCAGCCTCAGCGCGCAGATAAGCCGACGCCGACGGCTCGGGTTTGGCGGCCGGGTCGGCGCCCAGCGCGGGGATGCGGATCAGGTCCCGCTCGTGCTTGGTGCGGTGCGACCGGGCCGTACAGCAGAAAAAGACCGCCTCGAGCACGTTGGTTTTGCCCTGCGCGTTGGCGCCCGAGAGAACGGTCAATTCGTTTTTGAGCGGCAGATAAAGCTGCTCGTAATTTCTGAAGTTTTTTGCCCAAAGGCCGCTGACGTACATTAGCTGAACATTCTAACCGGCAGAATCAGATAAGTGAACGTATCCTTTTCCACGCCTCTGACGATGCAGGGGCTGAGCGCGCTGTTGAAGTTCAGGCGAATGAAGTCTTCGCTGATATTACGCAGGCAGTCGATGAAATATTTGGCGTTGAAGGCGATTTCCAGACTCTTGCCGTCGATGGAAGCGGGGATCTCCTCATAGAAATCACCCAGATCGCCGACGCAGCTGACCGCGATCTTTCCCTCGTCGATGGAGAACTTGATCTGATTGTTCTTGCTCTGCGCGATGAGGCTGGCTCTTTCGATGCACTGCGCGAACGAAGGTGCGAAAACCTGTGCGGTCGTGGCAAACTCGTTGCTCAGCGTACTGCGGTAGCGGAAGAATTCGCCGTCGAGCAGACGGGTCACGATACGGGTATTGTCGATATCGATCAGCATATGGCCGGCTTTGACGTAGATCGTCACCGGATCCTCGCGCTCGTCAAGCAAGCGCGCGACCTCGGCCAGCGAGCGCGCGGGCACGACAAAGCTGGTTTTGGGAGACGGTTCGGTCAAACCGGCGCTCCGAAGAGCCAGACGGTAGCCGTCCAGCGCGACGAGGCGGATCTCCTCGTCCTCGACCTCGACCAGTTCGCCCGTCAGGATGGGACGCGACTCGTCCGTGGCGACGGAGAAGATCGTGCCGTTGATCATACTGCGCAGGATATCTCTGCGCACGACGATGCCCGGCGCGTCGCTGACCTCCGGAAGGGTCGGGAAATCGTCGGCGTTGAGCGCCGCCAGATTGATCTTCGAGCCCGGATAGCTGATCGAAATATTCAAACCGGCGGTACGGATCTCCACGGGACCGTCGGGAAGCTTGCGAACGATGTCGCAGATCATTTTCCCGGGCAGTACCGTCGCGCCGGCCTCCCGGACGTCGGCCTGGATCGTCGTGCGGATGCTGAGCGCCAGATCGGTAGCGGCCAGCGTCAGTTCTTCCTCGCCGGCCTGCATATAGATGCCC
Source organism: Eubacteriales bacterium (assembly GCA_018385275.1). GTDB lineage: Bacteria > Bacillota > Clostridia > Christensenellales > MB2-83 > MB2-83. Next base: position 7,158 of record JAHAZM010000021.1, read on the forward strand.
TCGAGGATGGGCTGATTGGCTTTGACGGCTGTGGCTTTGGCCACAACGGACAGGGCGTCGGCCAGATCGTTTTTTTCACAGATAAAAAACATAGGACATCTCTCCTCTACTTACTTTTTTCATTATACATCGCGCGCTTGGCAGAAGTCAAGAAAAACCCGTCCGAGGCGCAAAAAGCGTCGGAGAGAGGATCATTCCGTGACGATGACGGCCAGGACCTCCAGCGTTTCGTCAAAAGGATTGGCCAGGCTGTGACTGCCGCCCGAGGCGGTAACGGTCGTTTCTCCGACGGAGATGACCGAGCTTTGTCCGCAGTCGGTGAAAACGCCTTTGCCGCGCAGGACGTAGAACAGTTCCGCCTCTCCCGTGTGCTCGTGCGTCCCGATCGAGCAGCCCTTCTCGAGTTTCAGCACGCCGAACAGGCGCAGATTGGGCACGCCCGCGGCCATTTTGGTCACCTCGACCTGCCCGTCGCCGCCGCGCATGCGCTCGCGGATCTCTTTTTTGTAATCTTCGGGGATATAATGCATATTGTTTTCTCCTTTCTCAGTCTCCGTCGTAATCAGCTACGCCGTCGAGAATCAGTTTGGCTCCCGCGGCGCGGAGTTCCGCTTCCGGAAACGTCGTCGTGACGCCTACGGGGAACATGCCCGCCGCCACCGCCGCCTGAATCCCTCCGATCGCGTCCTCAAACACGAGGCATCCGGCCGGGTCGGCGCCCATCCGCGCCGCGGCCAGCAGGAACGCGTCGGGAGCGGGTTTTTTGCGCGTCACATCGCAGCCGGTGACGAGCGCGTCAAAAAAGCTCGGTTCCAGTCCGATGACGCGGATATTGGCCTCGACTTTGACAATATCGGCCGCGCTGGCCACGGCGAGACGGCGGCCCTGGGCTTTCAGGCGCAAAAGCGTTTCGCGGACGCCGCGGCAGACCTCGACGCTCTCGGGCGCGCGGGCGCAGTAAATGGCATAAGCGCGGTCTTTCATTTCCGTTGTGTATTCGTGTCCGTGGAGACGCGCCACGCCGCCGATGAACATATCTTCTCCCATGCCTGTGA
>JAHAZM010000024.1 GCA_018385275.1 Eubacteriales bacterium
ATCTTAACACCGTTTTCCCTCTGTTTGCTCTTGAAATCCGTTTTCCCCTGTGTTATAGTTGATTTGTCGGATAATGCCCGATGAAAGGAACTGTCTTATGAAGAAAATCAGTATCTTCTTTTTGATCCTTCTGCTGTTCTCCGTCTTCTGCCTGACAGTCTCGGCTGAGGAAGAGCCCGTGGTTTGCCATATCATCACGGATTTTGAGAACTTTCACAGCGATGCGGAGCTTTGGGGCGAAGTAGCGACCCCCTACGGCAACATCTACGCCTTCCAGTCCGAAACCAGCACGGCGACCCTCGTCACCGTCGACGGCAACCAGATGGTCAAATGCACCTTCAACGGCGCCGCCAACCAATACTCTCACTGGAAACCCTGGACCGCCGAACAATGGGCGGCGATCCATCTGCTCCATCCGACGGGTTTGCGTATTCGTATGATGACGGAGGATCAGCCCCTTAATATCATCCTTCGTGTGGACTTCGGCGTTCCGGAGCGGTTGCTCGTCACAAGCTCGGCCTGCTATGCCGTCAACAAAGACGGTACGCGGACCGCCGCCGGTACCTCCGTACGCCTCCCCGCGCACTTTGACGGTTATCTGTATTTTCCTCTTGCCGATTTTTCTCACCTGAGCGACGGCACTCCCCGACTGATCAGTTACGACAATATGCAGTATCTTGTCAATCTCGTCCTCTTCCCTTCTTCGCCCTCAGGTCTGAAAAACACCGTCCTGTACGTTGACAACATCGAGCTCTACAACATCGGCTTGAACACCTATCAGCCGTCCATCGCTCCCGTTTTCTCGCCCACGCCCATCGTCGCGCATACGCTCGCGCCCGGTCAGACCCCGACCGCCGTTCCCGAACCGACGGCGACCCCCGAACCGACGGCGACCCCCGGCGTTTCCGATCCAACGGCCACGCCCACGCCCACGCTTTCTCCGTCCAACAGTCTGCTCTATATCATTATCGGCGTTGCCGTGATCCTGCTCGCTTCCGTCGTCGGCATCTTCATGAGCCGCCGGAAAAAATAATCACAGATTGAACACCCGACGGACTTGATCGTCCGCTTCCGTTGTTTCCTGCGCGCCCGCGCTCCTGCTTCGGTATGAACAAAAATACCGCAGAGCGTCGGGCGCGTGTGTAATTTCATGGGGCTGTACGGCGCAATCGTTCGGATCCGTTTCCGAAAACGTCAGCTGCGGCAGCGTCCGGATCAGATTCACGCAATTGCGGAAAATCCTCAGCCTCGGCCGCCCCTCCTCGTCGGCATGGAGCCATTCCTTGAGATTGTACCAGCCCGCTACGCGGTCGGCCGAGGCGCGCGTCAGCGTCACCCCGTTTTCGGCAAAGATCTGCGCCGCGCTTTTCCCCGTGTCCTGCCGTCGGCTCCAGAGATCCGGCGGCGCAGCCATAGCCGTGATCTTTACGCCGGAAAAAGCCGCCCGCACGGCCGCCGCCGCTTCCGAAACGATCAATCCGCTTCGGTAGACCTCCCGCGTCACGTAAGCTTTCCCCTGAAAATCCACGGCGATGAGATACGCCGCCAGCATATCCAGACCGTAATCCAGGCAGCCGTACCACCGCCATCCCTCCGGAATGACAAACGGCTCGATGACGTGCGCCGCCGTCGAGAATTCCGTAAAATACCGTCCGGCCAGCACGTCCCATTCTCCGTCCAGCCACGCGCGCCTCAGCTCCGGCGGCAGGCTCTGCAGCATCTCGACGTATCCGCGGTCTCGTTTGAGGAGCGCCGCGTTATCCTTCACTCCCGCGCGGATAAACGTATAGTCCTCCGGATTTTCCCCTTCCGCGTAGATCCGGTCGATAAACAGTCTCTTGACCCACGCGTGTCCGATCCCGCCGGGGTTGCACGTCAGATAGATTCTCTTCGGAAAATCGTTTGCCCCGCGCAGACACGCCTTCAGCCTGACAAAATGCTCGAACGGCACCTGCGTCGCCTCGTCGATAAAAATCAGATCGTACTCCTGTCCCTGATACTGCATCGTATCCGTATCGGCGTCGCAGTAGCCGAACCGGATACGGCTGCCGTTGGGAAAGGAAAAGGACTTGTCGCTTTCCCTGTATTCCGCGATCCCCGCCAGCTCCTTCATCATGGGCAGGATGTGGTTTTCCCTCAGCTGCGGATAACTCCGCCGCATCACCAGGATCCGGATCCCGGGATAGTACAGCGCCGACAGGGCCGCTTTCCGCCGCACCGCCCATGATTTTCCGCCGCCGCGGGCGCCCCCGTAGGCGACGAACCGGCTCCGCGCCAGAAAAAATTCCTTTTGCCGCGGATTCGGTTTTTCCATCGTATACTCTCTCACAGCGGCCCTCCTATTTGGCGTATTCCTCGATCTCTTCCTCCATGCGCACCAGCACGACGTCGCCTTCCTCTTCTTCGCTGAAAGTCGCGCTTCGTCCGTAGACGCGGTTCAGGATCTCTTTGGCCGCCTCCAGTCTGCCGTTAGCCGTCAGCGCCTCGTCGTCCATGGCGCGAATCAGCGTTTTGACCGCGCGCAGGGAAGCGTTGCGAAACAGATCCGCCGTCCCGTTCTTCTTCCCTCCGCGTCCCGCCGGATTGGGACAGACCCCTTTGATAAACCGTCCTTTTTCATCCCGTTGTATCATCTCGTTTTCCTCCTTTTCCGAAAAAAAGAATACCCCGTTTTAACTGTCACGCTCTGCCCTGTTTCGCCTGTTTACCGCAATTCCATACATTTATTTTTGCTGTTTATCACAGTTTTGTACATTTACTTTCTTTTTTCCTTCTGATATGATTAAATTTATAAACAAAGAATAAGGAGGTAATTTTATGAATTTCAAGCGCTTGATCGGATTTCTGCTCGTTTTTACGCTTCTGTTCCTTGCAGCCTTTCCCGCCATGGCTCTGACGCCGACCCGGGAAGTGCCCGAGTGGCTCCCGGGCGTCATCGCCTACGATTTTTCCGACGTCGTCAACCCCGACTTCACCTCCAGCGCCGGTGAAGACCACGGCTTCTTCTACAGCGGCGGCAGCGCCTCCGAAGCAGCCAAGATCACCGGTTCCTTGGTCGATCTGGACGGCGGAAAAGGCGTGCAGCTCAACGTCACCGACGATCTGACCAACGTCCATTGTCATATGGACGCGGCCAAGGTCGGCCAGTGGCCCGAGGCCGGTTCGCCCGTCTACGGCTTCTTCCTGCGCGTCACCACCGGCGACGAAGGCATCGATCTGTGTCGCTTCAGAATGCGCTATGATATTGTCGACGGCACCGTCGAAGACAAGACCGATCTGTTGTGCGCCTGCTATCTCGGCATGGGTACGTTCGGCTGCCTGCGCCTGTTCGATCTGAACGGGAACGAAAACTATGACGACGTCTCCGACGGCAGCGGCTACGACGCCTGCGTATATCTCCCCCCGCATTTCGACGGCTACGTCGTGATCGAATACAGCGACACCGTTTATCTTGAATTGGCCGGTTACGGTGCCGAATACGGCGCCGTGGACGCGGCCTGCCTGCGCTGGCCGGATTATACGTCCAAGTCCTTCCAGTTCTACTGCATGATGTCGACGTACGAGGATTCCTGCGTAACCTTCTCCGATCTTGGTTATCTGACCGGTTTTATCGGTGAATCTCCGTCCACTCCGACCGAGGCGCCGACTCAAGCTCCGACC
>JAHAZM010000011.1 GCA_018385275.1 Eubacteriales bacterium
ATAATATAATCTAATAACGCGCGGAGAGAGTAGGAAGCATGGGATTGAAGGTCGTAAAATTCGGCGGCAGTTCGCTGGCTGACGCCGGTCAGCTCAAAAAAGTCAGGGATATCGTCATGTCGGACGGAGACCGGCGTTTCGTCGTGCCTTCCGCTCCGGGCAAACGGTTTCCAGAGGATATCAAGATCACGGACAGTCTGTACAAAGCCAACGCCCTGGCGCTGGAGGGACGGGATATTTCGCCGGTCTTTGATCGGATCGAGGAGCGCTTCCTTGACATCGCGGCCCGGCTCGGACTTTCCGTCGACGTCAAAAAACATCTGGACAAAGTCCGCGCCGATATCGTCGCCGGCGCCGGCGCTCAATACGCCGCCAGCCGCGGAGAGTATCTCAACGGTTTGCTGCTGGCCGATTATCTCGGATTTGAGTTCGTCGATCCGGCGGGAATGATCCTGTTTGACGAAAACGGCCGTTTCCTTTCCGAAAAGACCAACGACGCGGTGGCCAGCCTTCTCATGGATAAGAAAAACGCCGTGATCCCCGGGTTTTACGGCTCTTATCCGGACGGCAGCATCCGCACGTTCTCGCGCGGCGGCTCCGATATCACTGGGGCGATCGTGGCGCGCGGCTTGAACGCCGATCTGTATGAGAACTGGACGGACGTGTCCGGCTTCCTTGTCGCCGATCCGCGCATCGTCGATTCTCCCGCCCCGATCAAGACGATTTCGTATATGGAGCTGCGAGAGCTTTCCTATATGGGCGCCACCGTGCTGCATGAGGATGCGATTTTCCCGGTCAGCCGCGCCAATATCCCGATCAATATCCGCAACACGAACCGCCCCGACGACGACGGCACGATGATCGTGTCGCGCAAACCGGCCGCCGACGGGACCAATCCCGTCACGGGTATCGCGGGCAAAAAAGGCTTTACGGTCATCACGATCAGCAAAGCGATGATGAACGCCGAGGTCGGTCTGGCCAGACGGATGCTCTCGGCCTTGGAAAAGTACGAGGTCTGTTTCGAGCATATGCCGACCGGGATCGATACGATCAGCCTGGTGGTGGCGGATAATCAGATAGAAGGGAAAAAGGAAAAGATCATTGCCGAGATCATGGAGCAATGCCGCCCTGATACGATCGAGATCGTCGAGGATCTGGCCCTGATCGCGACCGTCGGACACGGAATGGTCAGTACGCGCGGGACTGCGTCGCGTGTTTTCGACGCGCTGGCGCGGGAGAATATCAATATCCGGATGATCGACCAGGGATCCAGCGAGTTGAATATTATCATCGGTGTGGATAACGAGAATTTCCGTGAAGCCGTCAGAGCGATCTATCGGGAGTTTTTTCTCGGATGATTCTCAATAGGGAGGATGTTTTCGTGATGAAAACCGGACCCGTCGAAACGAGCGAGAAGTCAAGACCTTTCGGAGCGGATCGAAAGGCGCTTTGCAGTGCCGCCGTTCTGGACGGGTTTATTCATTTTGATTATGCCGCGATCTGCCGTTACTGCCGCGAAAAGTGCATGAGCATATCGCCCGATCAGCTTTGGTTCATCAAAGACTGCTTTGTCGCCGCGGATCGCGATCCGACGGAGGCGGAGCTGGCGTTTCTGGCGCTGTATCGGGCCGAGCGGTTCGGCCCGGACATGTTTTCCGACGTGGAAAGCGGGATCTTTATAGAAGAAGGTCCGTATAAGGAGGCCGTGGAGAGCCCCATCCTTTGGTTCAACAAGGTCCGCGCCATGTGCTGGATGGACGAGGAAAAAGGCCGTACGCTCCGGGGACTGGCCGGTCTCTACAGCGAAGGGTATCTGCCCGGTCATTTCAGCAAAACGGTGACGCCGCTCCGCCTGAACGGCGGGACGGAGCTGCATGTCGTCCTGTCCGAGAAAGAAGGGCGCTTCCACGCTCGTGTGACCGGAGGACGCGAGGGAACCGCGCAGATGGGCGACTCTGTTTTCATCGGAGCGGAGGAACTGCTTTGGGACAAAAAACTGCTTGCGCTGACGGATCTGGCGCTGCCGCTGGGACAGACGCATCCGGCGGTGGTCGCCGCCATGCTCGGCGCGGAGGAGGTCTGTCTTGACGTCGACGAGGCCGATGGTCCGTTTGCGATTTTCCTGGTGCCTTCGGCTGAAGAGAAAAAGTTTGCCCGGCTGCCCGTCGATCTGCGCAAGATCGGGACCGTCGTCCCGACGGAATATCTGACGCTGACCGCGAACGGCCGCACGGTAGGGAAACTGACTCATCAAATGCTGGATTCCGAAGGGCCGAGCGCCCATTTCGTCGCCCATCTCGACGTGCCGGAACCGCGCCCCGCGACGGAAGAGCAGTGCCGGTGCCAGACGATCCGTCGGAAAATTCTGCTTTGCGAGGGACGGTGTCCGAATCTGATGCGCAGCAGTCCTTTTCACGGCGGCGCGTCCGTGATGGTCAGAGCGCTCGGCGCCGCGGTCGCCGCCGGCGCGTCGTGGAAAAACGTACGTCTTTATTCCGCCGTCTGCGCCGATCCGTCGGACCCCGACAGGATCACGACGGCGTTGCTGGGATTGCTGGACAGTCAGATCCGCTCGGGCATTCCGATCGAACCGAAAGCCTTTTTGACGCGGCCGGAGCCGGACGATCTGATTACCGTTTATGCCGTTGCCGTTCTGAACGATCCGGTCTCGTCGCGTCTGAAAGCGGCGGGCGACTGCGTCGTCTGCTTGCCCGTTCCGCTGACCAAAGCGGGCTTGCCGGATTATGAGATCCTTCTGTCCCGGTACGAGAGGATTCACGCGTGGACGGCCTCGGGGCAGGTCCTGGCCGCCGCGGTCACAGACGGCGATACGGAAAAGACCCTTTGCGCGATGGAAAAAGAAAGCGGCTTTGTCGTCCGCCGCGCCTGCGTTCCCTCTTGCCCGGCCGGATCGATCCTGCTGGAGGTCGTTTCTCCGCCGGACGACGACGAGGAACTGCTCGTCGGTACGGTAGTAAACAAATAAGGAGCCCGCTTTGACCAAGAACGATACGATCCGTATTTCGATAGAGAGCCTGGATTTCGAGGGGAAGGGCGTGGGCCGGCTGGACGGCCGCGTGGTCTTCGTCCCCGGCGCGCTGCCCGGCGAACAGGTCGAGGCGCTCGTGATCCGCGTGACAGCCTCTTACGCGGTCGGGAAACTGCTGCGCGTGCTCGTCCCTTCGCCGGAGCGCGTGACGCCTCCGTGCCCGTATTATGAAAAATGCGGCGGCTGCAGTCTGATGCACTTGTCGTATGCGGCGCAGCTTGCCGTCAAACGGCAGACGGTTACCGACGCGCTGAGGCATATCGGAGCGTTCGGTGATCCGAACGTTTTGCCTGTCGCGGGCATGGACGAGCCTTTTCGCTATCGCAACAAAGTCCAGCTGCCCGTTGCCGGAGGCCGGATCGGCATGTTCAGCCCGAGGAGCCATCGACTCGTTCCCGTTGAAGATTGTTTGATCGGCGACGCGGACAACCGCGCCATCCTGAGCGTCGTCGAGCGCTGGCTTTCCGCCGCGCCGGAACGCTCTTATGATGAAATTTCCGGCCGCGGGCTTCTGAGACACCTCGTTATCAAGAGCTGCACCGGCGGGCGGATGATCGTGCTGGTTGCCAACGGCGACCGTCTTCCCGATGAAAAGCGCCTTACCGATGAGCTTCTTTCTTTGGCCGGCAGCGTATATCTCTGCGTCAACCGCGCCAAAACAAACGTCATTCTCGGCCGCGAACTGCGCCTGCTGGGCGGCCGCGAACAGCTCGACGACGTCCTGCTCGGGCTTCATGCCGCCGTCGGTCCGCTTTCTTTCCGACAGGTCAACAGCGAGCAGACGGAAAAGCTTTATACGATGGCCGTCGAAGCGGCGGGCCTCAGCGGCCGCGAAACGGTTTTCGACGCTTACTGCGGCGCCGGCGTGCTGAGCTTGCTGCTCGCGCGGCACAGCGCCCGCGTCATCGGCGTGGAGATCGTGCCGGAGGCGGTGGAAGCCGCCCGCGCCAACGCCTTGCGCAACGGCGTGACCAACGCCGAGTTTTTCTGCGGCGCCTGTGAAACCGTCTTCCCGCGCCTGATCGCGGAGGGGACCCGCGCCGACGCGATCCTGCTGGATCCGCCCCGTAAAGGCTGCGAAGAGTCGCTCCTTCACGTGCTGGCCGGTCTCGGCGCGCCGCGTATCGTTTATATTTCCTGTAATCCCGCCACGCTGGCGCGCGACGCCGCGATCCTGGCCAAGGACGGCTACGGTCTCGTCTCCGCTCGCCCGGTCGATATGTTCCCGCACACCGCTCACGTGGAGACGGTTGTCCAGTTGGTTAGAAAAAAGCCGGATACATATATCGACATTACCGTTGATATGGACGAGCTGGATTTAACATCATTCGAAGCAAAGGCAACTTATGATGAAATCAAAGATTACATATTTGATAAGTATCATGTAAAAGTATCTTCGCTTTATATTGCTCAGGTAAAGCAAAGGCACGGTATTATCGAAAGAGATTGTTACAACAATTCTAAGAAAGATAACCCAAAGCAACATCAATGTCCGCCTGAAAAGGTAACGTTGATTGAGGAAGCGTTACGACATTTTAAGATGATACCTTAATCGCATAGCGGGAAGACATCAATCGAAAGGTTGGTGTCTTTTTCTATGCTTAAAAATCCGCACATTCGACAAAACAAAGACCTCCTTGTAAAATTGTTTTACCAAATACAAGGAGGTTTTCTTATGAGCAAAGAACTTGAAAATCAAAAATTAAATTATGCAACGCAGGGCGATTATTGCTTGCCTTGCATTAGAACGAAAGAGCAAACAGAACTGCACATCGGCGTGTGGGCAAACCGACACAGACAATATCTTAAACACCATCATCGTATAAGATATTACAATCTGCTCACATCGGAAAGACTGTATCCTTATCTTGCCGAAATTGAAGAACAGGCACAAACAATGTTTTCACAGCTTGTCAAAGCATTTGCCGAAAAGGAAAGTGTTACAGAAAAACTGAAAGCTAATAACCCTATGCTATGGGTGCGAAAGATGAACAACATTCGTAACAGAGCGATTGAAATTGTGAATAGCAAGGTGATTTTTGTATGAGAAAAATCGTAATAATCACAATGATATTGACTTTTATTTTTGGTATGGCAGGTTGTACTGCCCATAGCGAGCCGGATAAAAAAGCGACTGAAAGTTCACCAGTTAACGCTGTAATTGATACAACGCAAGCGGAAGGATTAACCGAGAAAACAGAAAATGGAACCGTTGATAAAAGTACATTTGCGGAAGAAAAATCACAGTCGTCTGCCACTA
>JAHAZM010000030.1 GCA_018385275.1 Eubacteriales bacterium
CATAGTTATCTCCTTATCTGTTATTGTTTTCCTTTACAACGCGGCAAAAACCCGCACATGACCTGCCGCCTACGGTCATGTGCGACAGAAAAGAAGATCCAGCGACGCCTCCTTTCGTCCGGGGTACGCGCGAGGAGGCGGAAAGCAGGAAGCCGATATATCGTTGTCAGCCCGTGCGCGCTCACGCGTCGATCACCCTCTTTTTCCTCTTTTTTCCATTTTTTCACCGTTTCAAACACATTGCAATGCCTGATTTGTAAATATTTTGTTAACCACGAAACATGATGGAAAAAGTGCGGTACGACAAGCGGTTTGCGATTTCAGGCAAAACAAAAAACCACCCCGGAGGGTGGTTTTTGCGCTCAGGTAAGGTTCAGGCTTTGCCTGCGCAGCCCAGCACGTCGACGAGCTTATGACGGACGAGCTCTTTGATATTGGCGCGTGCGGGTTTGAGATACTCGCGCGGGTCGAATTTATCGGGATGCTCGGCCATGAATTTCCGGATCGTGCCGGTCATCGCCAGACGCAGATCGGAGTCGATGTTGATCTTGCAGACCGCGGAACGGGCCGCTTCGCGCAGCTGATCCTCGGGCACGCCGATGGCGCCGGGCATCGCGCCGCCGTACTGATTGATCATATCGACGTACTCCTGCGGAACGGAGGACGAGCCGTGAAGAACGATCGGGAAACCGGGCAGTCTCTTTTCGCACTCATGCAGGACGTCGAAACGAAGCTGCGGGATCGTGCCGGGCTTGAATTTATAAGCGCCGTGAGACGTACCGATGGCGATGGCCAGCGAGTCGCATCCGGTCTTGGAGACGAACTCCTCGACCTCTTCGGGACGCGTATAGGAAGCATGGCCTTCCTTGACTTTGACTTCGTCCTCGATGCCGGAGAGGGTGCCGAGCTCGGCCTCGACGACCACGCCGTGATCGTGCGCGTACTCGACGACACGGCGGGTGATGGCGATGTTTTCGGCAAACGGCTTGGAAGACGCGTCGATCATGACGGAGGTAAAGCCGCCGTCGATGCAGGATTTGCAGGTCTCAAAGTCGGGGCCGTGATCCAGATGAAGCACCATCGGGATCTCGGGGCACTCGAGAACGGCCGCCTCGACGAGCTTGATCAGATACGTATGGTTGGCGTAAGCGCGGGCGCCTTTGGATACCTGCAGGATGACCGGAGCGTTCTCCTCGCGGCAGGCCTCGGTAATGCCCTGCACGATCTCCATGTTGTTGACGTTGAAAGCGCCGATGGCATAGCCGCCGTTATACGCTTTCGCAAACATTTCCTTGGACGTAACTAAAGACATAGGTTTTTCCTCCTGACATTATTTATTCGCGAGTTTCTTATAGGACTCAAGACGGACTTTCGCGTCGGCCTCGGCCTTGTCAAACAGCTCGTCCGCGATGGCGGGGAACTGTTTCTTCAAAGTGGAATACCGGATCTCGCCGGCCAGGAACGTCTTGAAGTCGCCGGTCGGTTCTTTGCTGTCGAGCGTGAACGGGTTGACGCCCTCGCCCGCCGCCGGATTGAAGCGATAGAGCTGCCAGTAGCCGGCCTCGACCGCGGCTTTGATCTCGAGCTGGGATTTGCTCATGTCGATGCCGTGGTTGATGCAGGGCGCGTAAGCGATAATCAGGGACGGGCCGTGATAGGCTTCCGCCTCGGTCAGGGCTTTCATCAACTGATTGGGATTGGCGCTCATGGCCACCTGCGCGACGTAAACGTATCCGTAGGACATGGCCATCATCCCCAGGTCCTTCTTGCGGGTGCGCTTGCCGGCCGCGGCGAATTTAGCCACGGAAGCGGTGGGCGTGGACTTGGAGGACTGACCGCCGGTATTGGAATAGACCTCGGTATCCAGCACGAGGACGTTGACGTCCGCGCCGGAAGCCAGGACGTGGTCCAGACCGCCGTAACCGATGTCGTAAGCCCAGCCGTCGCCGCCGAAGATCCAGATGGATTTCTTGACGAGCATATCTTTCGCGGCGAGGATGTCGGCCACGATCGGATCGGCCGCGCAGCCGCAGCCGTCACATTTTTCACAGAAAGCGATCAGCGCTTCGGCGGCCGTCCGGCTGCCTTCGGCGTCGTTCATATTCTCGAGCCAGTTGTCGCACAGAGCCGCGACCTCGGGATCGGAAACCGCTTCCTTAAGGGCTTTCACTTTCTCGGCCAGAGCCGCGCGGCGCTGTTCGGTCGCCAGATTCATACCGAAACCGAATTCAGCGTTATCCTCGAAGAGGGAGTTGGCCCAGGCCGGACCGCAGCCCTTGTCGTTCACGGTATAGGGGCAGGTCGGAGCCGAGCCGCCGTAGATCGACGAGCAGCCCGTGGCGTTGGCCACGATCATGCGATCGCCGAACAGCTGCGTGACGAGCTTGACGAGGGCGTTTCGCCGCAGCCGGCGCAGGCGCCGCTGAACTCAAACAGGGGTTTGAGGAACTGGCTGCCTTTGACGGTGGCTTTGTTGATCTTGACGTCGGGAGCGGGCAGTTTGTCGGCGTAATCAAAGCCGGCCTGCGCCGTTTCGGTGATCTCCTCCGCCGGAACCATGACGAGAGCTTTCTCCTTGGCCATGCAGGCGTTGACGCAGTTGCCGCAGCCCGTGCAGTCCAGCGCGCTCATGGTCATGGCGTAATTCATGCCGGCAAAACCGGTGGCGGGTTTGCACTCAAACCCGGCCGGCGCCGCGGCGGTCTGCTCGGCGTTGAGCAGAACGGGACGCAGAACGGCGTGCGGGCAGACGAAAGAGCACTGGTTGCACTGGATGCACTTCTCTTTGATCCACTTGGGAACGAAAGCCGCGATGCCGCGTTTCTCGTACTTGGTCGTACCGGTCGGAACGGTGCCGGAAGGATCGAACGCGGAAACGGGGAGTTTGTCGCCCTCCTGAGCCAGAATCGGATGGATGACCTCGTTGAAGTACTCGGTCGCTTCCACGCGTACCGGTACGGCGCCGGTCGTGGCGTCGGCCCAGGACGCGGGATACTTGATCTCAACCAGACCGCTGATGGCGTTGTCGATGGCGGCGTTGTTCATGTTGACGATCTTGTCGCCCTTCTTGGAGAAGGTCTTCTTGACCATTTCCTTCATATAAACTTCGGCGTCGGCGTAATTGATGACGGCGGCGGTTTTGAAGAAGGCGGCCTGGCAGACCATGTTGATGCGGTTGCCCAGTCCTACGCCGCGGGCGATCTCCAGCGCGTTGATATTATAGAAGCGAAGGTGTTTGCGCGCGATCGTGCGTTTCATGGCGGCGGGCAGCGCCGTCTCCATCTCCTCGAGCGTCCACGGAGAATTCAGCAGGAAGATGCCGCCGTCGCGGATGCCGTCGAGCACGTTATAGCGCGTGACGTAGCTGGGATTGTGGCAGGCGATGAAATCGGCCGTGTCGATGAGATACGGCGAACGGATCGGCTTGTCGCCGAAGCGCAGATGCGACACCGTGATGCCGCCGGATTTCTTGGAGTCGTAGGAGAAATACGCCTGAACGTATTTGTCGGTGTGGTTGCCGATGATCTTGATGGAGTTCTTGTTCGCGCCGACGGTGCCGTCCGAGCCCAGACCGAAGAATTTGGCGCGGAAAGTGCCGCTGGGAGCCGCGTCGACGGTCTCGCCCAAAGGCAGGGACAGGTTCGTCACGTCGTCGACGATACCGACGGTGAAGTGGTTGATCGGCCGGGCCGCGTCGAGATTGTCGAACACCGCCTTGACCATGGTGGGCGTGAACTCTTTCGAGCCCAGACCGTAACGGCCGCCGACGAGCACGTCGACCTTGCGGCCGGCTTCTCTCAGCGCGGTGACCACATCCTCATACAGAGGCTCGCCGAGGCTGCCCGGCTCTTTGGTACGGTCGAGGACCGCGACTTTCCGGACGGTGGCCGGCAGGGCCGCCATCAGATGCTCGACGGAGAACGGACGATACAGGTGCACCTTGACGGCGCCGACCTTTTCGCCCTTGGAAACGAGATAATCGACGGCTTCTTCTGCGCAGTCGGCGCCGGAACCCATCAGGACGACGACCTTTTCGGCGTCGGGCGCGCCGACGTAATCGAACAGTTTATAATGACGGCCGGTCAGCTCGCCGACCTGCTTCATGGCTTCCTCGACGATAGCGGGAACGGCGTTGTAGAACTTGTTGGCCGCTTCGCGGTTCTGGAAATAGATGTCGGGGTTCTGCGCCGTGCCGGTCTGATGCGGATGCTCGGGGTTGAGCGCGCGGGCGCGGAAAGCCTTGACCTTGTCCCAGTCGACCAGTTTCTTCATGTCCTCGTAGTCGATGGCATCGATTTTCTGGATCTCGTGAGAGGTCCGGAAACCGTCGAAGAACTGCAGGAACGGGACGCCGGCGCGCAGGGGCGCCACATGAGCGACCAGCGCCAGGTCCATGACCTCCTGCACAGAGTCGGAAGCCAGCATGGCAAAGCCGGTCTGACGGCAGGCCATCACATCGGAGTGATCGCCGAAAATGGACAGCGCGTGCGCCGCGAGCGCGCGGGCGCTGACGTGGAAAACGCAGGGAAGCAGCTCGCCCGAAATCTTATACATATTCGGGATCATCAGCAGCAAGCCCTGCGAGGCGGTAAACGTAGTGGTGAAAGCTCCGCCGGCAAGAGAGCCGTGCACAGCGCCGGCGGCGCCAGCCTCGGACTGCATTTCGGCAATGCGGAGTTTCTGTCCGAACAGGTTGATACGATCATGAGCGGCCCATTCATCCGAAACCTCCGCCATCGGAGACGAGGGAGTGATGGGGTAGATGGCGGCGACATCGCTGAAGGCATACGCGACATGCGCGGCAGCGGTATTGCCGTCTACGGTCATTTTGACTGACATAATCTGAACCTCCTAATAGTTATCACAGAAATACAGTATATATTATACAAACGTTTGTCGGGAATGTCAAACCCAAGTTCGCACCGCGGGCGTCTTTTCGCGGAAAAAGTGTGAAATCGCAACAAAAAAGTTGTGGCTTTCCCGATTCCGTGTTAAGATAAGGGAACAAGCACAACCGAAAGGATGTTGAGTATGAAAAAAATCACCGTTCTGTTCCTGTCGCTGCTTTTCGCCGTCGCGCTGCTGACCGGCTGCGGCGTAAAGTTTCCCGGCGATCTGGGCGACAGCATGTGGACCGACACCGAGGGCTACGGATTCCTCATCACGGACGAATACGGAAAAATGAACGGAAGAGTCGTGCTGCCCTCCTCCGAATCGGTCGCCTATACGGCCGCTTACGACGAAAAAGGGCTGCTGGTCTTCACCGCCAGCGAACGGTTCGTTTTCGACGGCGAGCGGTTTATGATGGGGGAAACGCTGGGCCGCTTCCGCGTGAATTTCGACGGCAAAACGCTGAAACTTACCTGTACGGAGGGGGACTTCATTCCGAAAGACAGCATCCTGATCATGAAACCGGTCAAACTCGGCGGCTGACGGCGGCGCGGTACTGTGTGGGCGTCACGCCGGCCTGACGGCGGAACACATACGAAAAATGAGACGGCGAGGAGAAGCCCAGCTCGTAAGCGAGCGCGGTGAGAGAACCCCCGCCGTTTTGATTGATGGCGTCCTTGGCCGCGCGGATCCGGAGCCAGTCGATGTACTTGAGCGGGCTGAAACCCGTGCAGGCGCGGAATTTTTCCTTGAAGCGCGACGGAGAAAGGAACACGCGGACAGCCAAATCGTCGACGCGCAGCTCCTCGCGGAAATGCTCGTGGATGTACGTCAGGGCCACGGCGACGTCGTCGGGAAAACGCGTGACGCAGTGGCGTTCCGCGCCCATGACCGTGCAGATAAACGGGACTGTCGAGGCGGGCGCCACCTGCGTACAGCGGATCATGCCGTCGAAGGTCACTTCCATCCCGTTGAGGACGTAGTACTGCTTGTTGAAGATCAGCGCGAACTGCTCCTCCGTCAGCGTGCGTTCGCCGCGCAGATCGGTGAAATACGAAAGCGAACGCACGACGACGCCGTTTTTGTCCCGCAGGTCCATCGCGCCGATGCGCAGCGTCGTGCCGATCCGCCCCGGAATCTGCTCGCCGCCGGCGTGATCGCCCACGCTCATAACGAGGCGCACGACGCGCTTGAGATCCAGACCCGTTTCCGTGTGATAAATCACGTGGGAGACGTAATGCTCCGGCTTGAGCGGACAGCTGTAGATCCCGCTGAAGCCGGACGGCACGACGACGTAATAGCTTTCCCCCTGTTCGGTGCGCGTCCCGTCGTCCCCGATCAGCACGCCCTCCATGAAACCGTCGCTGACGGATTCCGAGTCGACGCGTACGAAAAAGGTCACAGGAAACGGACTCGGATTCTCCAGCGCAACGCAAAACGACGCTGCCTCCCAGCCAGACCAGTCCGCTCCGCTGATGCTGCGATAATGACAGCAGGTGTTCAGCTCGTTGAAAATCAGCTTGACGCAGCCGTCGATCACCGTCGGCCGGTACTGATCGTAGCGCTTCGGCCCGAAGCCGAACACGCGGTCGAAATAGCGGATCAGATCGTCGCTGGCCCGCGAATATTGAACGTAATACTTGTAGATATTGAGAAAGATGTTCTCCACGGCGGCCGGCTCCGTAACGCCGAAGGCGCCCTCCTCTTTCACCACGCCCATCAGATAAAGGCGAACGCGCTCCGCCTGCGACCGGACCGACACGGGACCGCTGTACTCGTTGAGATAAAGGATCTCGCCGGCTTTGAGCTCGATCAGACTGTTATTGAGGTAGAACCCCTGCGTGCCGGCGGCGCAGACGATGAACAGGAATTCATTGGACGACGGCGACGGCAGCGGAACGTCGAACACGCCGTCCACGCCGGCCAGGATCGTCACGCCGCGGATCCCCATACTGTGCAGTTCATCTTTTCCGTAAAACATCCGGCTCCCCCTCCCGCCGATCATTATATCAAAAAAATACTGCCTTCGCAAGGCAAAAAAATAAAAGTCCGGTCTTTTCCAAGACCGGACTTTTGTCGATCACTCCTCGTAGCCGTTGGGATTGTTTTTCTGCCAGTTCCAGGCCGAAGCGCACATGTCCTCGAGGGAATACTCGGCCTGCCAGCCCAAACGGGCGCGGGCTTTCGACGCGTCGGCGTAGCAGGCGGCCACGTCGCCGGGGCGGCGCGGCGCGATCGCGTAGGCGATGGGCTTGCCGACGGCTTTTTCCACGGCGTGGATGACCTCGAGTACGCTGCTGCCGCGGCCCGTGCCGAGATTGAACGGTTCGGCGCCGTCGATCTCGTCGATATGCTCGAGCGCGCAGAGATGTCCGCGCGCCAGATCGACCACGTGGATATAATCGCGCACGCCCGTACCGTCCGGCGTCGGATAATCGTCTCCGAAAACGTTGACGCGGGGCAGTTTGCCGACGGCCACCTGCGTCACGTAGGGAACGAGGTTGTTGGGGATCCCGTTCGGGTCCTCGCCGATGCGGCCGCTCGGGTGCGCGCCGATGGGATTGAAATATCTGAGCAGCGCGATATGCCAGCGGCCTTTTTCCGACGCGGCCAGATCGCCCAGGATCCGCTCGATCATCAGCTTGGTGCTGCCGTAGGGGTTCGTCGTGCTGAGCGGGGCTTCCTCCGGGATCGGTACGGTCTGCGGGTCGCCGTACACGGTGGCCGACGAGCTGAAGACCAGCCGCGTCACGCCGTGACGGCTCATCTGACCGAGCAGAAGGAGCGTGCCGGTGAGATTATTGTGATAATAGCGAAGTGGAACGCGGGTGCTTTCGCCCACGGCCTTGAGCCCGGCAAAATGGATCACCGCGTCGAAATGGTGTTCCTCAAAAACGCGGGCGACGCCCTCCTCGTCGAGCAGATCGCACGCCGCCAGCTCGGGACGCGTGCCGGTCAGCTCCTCGATGCGGTCGAGGACGAGCGGTTTGCTGTTGGAAAAATTATCGAGGATCGTGACGCGATTGCCTTTCTTGAGCAATTCCACCACGGTATGGCTGCCGATATAGCCGGCGCCGCCGGTCACCAGTACGTTCATAAAACGCCTCCGAAAAATGATTTTGTATGCAGCGCGCCGAAGTAAAACGCCGCCGCCGCCAGGATCACGAGGACCGACGCGGCGAGGAATCGGACGGGGCGCGGCTTGTTGTCTTTGTAAAGTCCGACGGTCAGCGCCGTGCCGAAACCGCCGACGAGGCCGCCGATATGCGCGAGATTGTCAATGCCGCCGCCGGCAAAGCCGAGCACGAGATTGAGCACGATCACGCCGATCAGGCGAATGATGAAGCCGCCGCGGAAGATCTCCGGGTGCGACCGGTACAGAAACAGCGTCGCGCCAAATAGCCCGAAAACGGCGCCCGACGCGCCGACGGACGCGACGTTGACCGCTCCGAAGCCGTAGCTGAACAGGCTGCCCATCAGTCCCGACAGAAAATAGACGGTCAGGAATTTCGGCACGCCGTAAAAGCGGATATCCAGCGAACCGATATTGTACAGCGCGTACATGTTGCACAACAGATGCAGCACGCCGCCGTGCAGGAACATGCAGGTCAGAAGCCGCCAGTATTCGTTGTAATAGAAAATGCGGCCGTTGACCTTGGCGCCGAGGGTCACGAGCGTCCCCACATTCGGCGAGAACGACCCGCTCATAATGATCTCGACGAAGAACAAAACGGCGTTGAGCCCGATCAGAATGAAAAGCGGCGTGTTTTTTCCGCTGAACATCTTCGGGGCGCGCCGCGGCGCGGTCTGTTCGGCCGGCTGATAAACAGGCTGGCCGTCTACTTCGTAGTGGACGTCAAACCCGTTGCTGTCTTCGTTCATTCAGATATTCCTCCATGCGGCGCAGAGCCGTGTTGATATTCTCTTCACTGGCCGCATAGCTGATGCGGACGTGGCCTTCTCCGCGCGGACCGAAAGCGTTCCCCGGAACGACGGCGACGTGCTTGTCGTTCAGCAAGCCGGTGCAGAAGTCCTCGCTGGTCTGGCCGCTTTCCCGAATCGAGGGATAGGCGTAAAACGCGCCGAGAGGCTCGTGGCAGCGGTAGCCGACGGCGTTAAGACGGCTGACCAGCAGACGGCGCCGACGGTCGTACGCGGCGACCATGCGCGCCACGTCGGAAAATCCGCTGGCAAAGCCGGCCTTCAGCGCCTCCTCCGCGGCCGCCTGGGAGGCGGTGGGCACGCACATGATGACGTATTGATGGATCTTATTGGCCGCGGCGAGGATCTCCGCGTCGCCGCAGAGGAAGCCGACGCGCCAGCCCGTCATGGCGAAAGCCTTGGAAAACCCGTTGACGACCAGCGTGCGACCGTACATGCCGGGCAGGGAAGCGAAACTCACGTGCTTCTCGTCCCCGTAGGTCAGCTCGGCGTAGATCTCGTCGGAAATGACGAGCAGATCGTGCTTTTCGACAAAACGGGCGAGCGCTTCAAGCTGACGGAGGCCCATGACGCCGCCGGTGGGATTGTTCGGATACGGGAGGATCAGCGCTTTCGTGCGCGGGGTGACGGCCTTCTCCAGCGCTTCGGGCGTGAGGATAAAGCCGTTCTCCATCGTGATGGGAACGGGCACGGCCGTGCCGCCGGCGATAACGACGTTGGGCATATAGCTGACGTAGCTCGGATCGGGAACGAGCACCTCGTCGCCCGCGTCGATCACGGTGCGCAGCGCAAGGTCGATGGCCTCGCTGGCGCCGATGGTGACGACGATCTGGGTTTCCGGGTCGTAGCCGACGCCGAAGCGCCGCTCCATGTAGCGGGAAATCGCTTTGCGCAGTTCAAGGCGTCCCCGGTTGGAGGTATAATGCGTGCCGCCGCGCTCGAGGCAGCCGATGCCGGCGCGGGTGTACAGCCACGGCGTATCGAAATCCGGTTCTCCGATGCTGAGCGAGACCACGCCCGTCATGCGGCTGGCGATATCGAAAAATTTCCGGATCCCGCTGGGCGGAAGGGCGGCGATGCGCGGCGCGATGAAATCCTTGGCCTGCTTCACGGCATGACCACCATTCTTTCGTCGATCGGCGCGTCCACCATGACCACGCCGTCGATCTTATACTGTTTGAGGATGAAATGCGTCGCCGTGCTCAGGACGTTGTCCAGCGCGCTGAGGCGTTCGGACACGAACAGCGCGACGTCTTTGAGCGAATGCCCCTCGACGATGACCATCAGATCGTACGCGCCGCTCATCAGATAAACGTCGCTGACCTCCGGGATGCGATAGAGTTTTTCGGCAATGGCGTCGAAACCCATATCGCGCTGCGGGGTGACCTTGACTTCGATCAGCGCTTTGACCACGGCGGTATCGAGCTTCTCCTGATTGACGACGGCGGTATACTTGACGATGAGCCGTTCTTCTTCCAGCTCGCGCACCGCCGCGGCGGCTTCGTCGGCCGGGATGTTCAGCATGACGCCCAGCTCCCGCGCCGTCAGGCGCGCGTCGGCGCGGAGCAAATCGAGGATCTGTTGTTTTTTATCCATACTACTGTCCTTTCTGATCTGTCCAACGGGTCTTCCCGTACAGATCGAGCAGCGCTACGTTATTGAGCACGCAATAGGCGAGATTGTTCGGCGCCGTGCTTTGCCGCCCCGTCAGCGGATCAAGCACCTCGGCCATGCGGTTCCCGGGCATCGAGCAGATCGCCCGGAGAAGGACGTCCTCGGCCAGGTCGCGCCGGCCGGCGCGCGCCAGGCCCAAGGAAACGTAGCTCATTTCCCGCGGCCAATGTCCGCCGCACCAGTATCCGTCGGGACGGAAGCCTTCGCTGTCGAGGCTGCACATCGGCAGGCAGCGCGTGCCGAACGCGGCCGGATCAAGCAGGCGGGCGACGATGCGGCCGGCGCGAAGCGGATCCGGTTCATAATAGAGCCAATAAAACACGTCTGCGTTTTTGGTCGGGGAAAGCGTCCCGGCTTTCACGTCCGCGTCATGGTAGAAGCCGTCGGTCTCGTCCCAAAGCGTTTCGCTCACGGCGCGGCGGGCCCGGTCGGCTGTCGCGCGGTAACGCGCCGCCGTTTCCGCCTCCCCCATCAGATCGGCCATATGCGCGCCGCCGTCGAGCGCCCAGAGCAGATAGACCTGCTCGACCATAGGCGTCACGGGGCAGGAAAAAGCTTCGTAAAACTCTCTGATCTGCTCGCCCTCGAGCGTGGGGATGCGGCGGATCCATTCGGAGATGGGGGATTTGGAGAAGAAAGGCCCGACCTTATCGTCCCAGCCCGTTTCCCAAAGATTGACCCATTCGACAAGGCCGTCGCCGTTGACGTCGCGTCGTTCCATATAACGGTCGAGATAAACGCGGATACGCTCCCAGAGCGTGCCGCCGCTGTCGAGCGTTTCGCTCAGGATCGCGGCGTCGTCCGCGGCGCGGATATAGAAATCCACCGCGTGTACCCAGCAGGGCACGCCGTGCGAAAAGCGGCCGGTATCGCCGGGGTTTCCGTAGCAGCCGACGCCGTCGCTGTGCGTATACCAGGACTGGACGCCGTCTGGCGTCACGGCTTTGTCGGCGTATTCGATCAGCGCCCGGCGCGCCAACGGCGCGGCCGAGGTCAGGCTCAGCGCGGCCAGCGTTTCGGCTCCGTCGTTGCTCCACACGCCGAACCATTGCGGTTTATCCGGCGCGGCGAAGCAGGAAAAGCGGTTTTCCTCCAGCAGATTGATGTTTTTCAGCGCCACCTGCCAGGCCCAGAGCTGGCGGGCGCGGATCGCCGCCGCCGTCAGGACCGTACCGTCGGAGCAAGTGTGATCGCCTGTTTCGACCAGCGGACAGGAAGTCAGATACGCGTCCCAGAAAGCGGCGCTTTCCCGGCAGGCGGC
>JAHAZM010000033.1 GCA_018385275.1 Eubacteriales bacterium
CCTCCGAGGCGATCTCGGCCGCGCTCCCGCCGGAAGCGGTCGCTTTCCCGGTAAAGATCTCGCCCACCGGATCGAGTTTCGCCGTGGCGGATCGGTTGTCCAGCGCCAGCTTCACCGCCGCGTCGACGTAGTCCTGACTTTGCATTTTCTGCGCTTCGGCCGCCGCGGCCTTGGCCTGCGCCTCGATCTTTTTCCTCTCGGCGTCGCTCCGGGCCGTTTCAGCTTTGATCCCGGCCGTTTCGGCGTTCCGCGCCGCCGTCTCGTTCTTGAGTTTCTCCGCGTCGAGCTTCTCGGCGTCGAGGAGCGCGTTGTACTTTTTCATGGCCAGCTGCGTCCTGGCCTCCGCGGAGGCCTGCCGCGCCGCGGCGCGCAGTTTTTCCGTCTGCATGTCCAGATCCGCCAACGCGCCGCGCTCGCCGGCCTGATTGCTCGCCAGCCCGGCAAGGTAGCCCGTCCGCAGACGCATCTGACTGGTTTCGGCTCCGCCCCCTGTGATGCCCGCGCGCGCCAGCTGCCCGGGCAGATCGGTCATCGACCGCGCGTAGGCGGTAAACAACGCCCGCCGCGCCGCCTCGGCCTCCGCCTTGACCTTTTTGCGCTTCGCCTCATATTCGGCTTTGTCCGTCGCCGCGGCCGCCGCGCGCGCCGCTTCATCGGCCTCCGCCGCTTCGTCGTAAAACGCCAGCAATTCGTCTTTGGTCATCTCAGTTCTCCTCCCATTCGGCATACACGTCGTCGAAAGACCGGATGTATCCCACGTTCAGGGCGCCGCCCGCCGCCGGCAGAACGTACGCGCCGCGGATCACGTCTGCGCCGGTCGTCGCGCCCACGTTTTCCTCCGTTTCGGCCGCTTTGGCGTAGTAGATCGTCAGGACCGCGTGACCGGCCAGCGCCAGCCATGCGTTGAACGCCGCCGCCGTCGCGAAGCGGTTTTTCCGCAGACAGAAATACGCGTGTCCCGCGTCCAGGGAGAAACACTCGCCGGCGAGAGACGCGGCGCTGCCCATCGGCAGATAATTGCACACGGGCGTGACCGTCGCGTCGGCCGAAACCGGCAGCGCCGCCGAGCAGCAGATATAAGTATCGTTCTGCGCCGACAGGACCGTGCCGCCCGTCACAGCGAAGGCTTTGACGCGGCGCGTCAGCTTGCCCGTCAGGAGCGAATACTCGTCCCGCTTTTCGCCCAGCGCGCTCAGCGTGCCCACCGCCATCGGCAGACTCAGCGTTTCCGGCGCGGTATAATTTTCATACGGCAAAGCGCGCGCGCCGGTATGGACGCACATTTTGATCGTTTTGTCCACCGTCGTGCCGTTGGCCATGCGGAATTCCACGATCACGGTCAGGCTTTCACCGACGGCGACGTCGACGGTCAGCGCGTTGGTTCCCGCCGTCGGATAGACCGTACGGTTCGTTTCGCGCATATACGCTTTGAAACTCACGTCCGAGAGGTTTTGCGCAAAATTGGCCGAAACGGTATAGCGACCCGGCGCCGTGCCGCCCGCCACGTCGAAAGACACGCCCGTGGCGGCCTGTTTGGTCCCGTACACGTGATACCCGCCGCCGGGTAGCACGTCCCAGACCAGCCCGTTGATCGAAAAGCCCGGCTTGTTCACAAAGAGATTGTTGCTCGCGTACGCGCTCAGGGTCGCCGGCGCCGCCTCGGTCAGGGTCGAAGGGTTGTCCATGGATTTAGTCCCCGTGACCGTCTCGGAAAGGCGTCCCGTCACGCTCAGTCTGCGCAGAGGCACGCCCGGCTCCGGCGTCGGCAGAGACAGCGTATTTCCCGTCAGAGCCTTGGTAAAGCCGTGGACCCCTCCGGTCTCGCTCAATCCCGCGCCCGTCGAAAACCGGCGCGTTCCGGCGGCGCCGCGCACCGTCAGCACGCCCGCGCTCGCGTCCCACGTCATTTCATCGCCGGGAGAAAGCGTCAGTCTGTCGCCCGGATGCTGCTCGTCAAGTCCCAGCGTCAGGGTCGCCGCCGCCAGATAACGCCCGGACGCCAGCGATCCGAGCGCGCCGTCGGCCGACAGGATCGTCGGAACGGCCGGGCCGATCGCCTCGGCCATGGCGTTGTGCTTGGGAACGACGACTTCCTTGGTCAGCGCGTCGAAGACCGCCTTGTTCTGCGCGATCGTGCCGGTCAGCACGTCGGGCGCGCTGGCCACGTCTTTTCCGTTATAATTGGTGATTTTATACTCTGTGAGATCCATCAGTTGATCCCCTCCTTGTCTGTTTTTCGGATCGAATAGCGTTTCGTGATGGCGTAAAGGCCGAAGCCCTGGTCCGGGCGATCGTTGCTCACCCGTATCGTCAGCAGGCGGTAGCGCGACGACAGGCCCCCGAACGGGACCGTCACGTCGGCGTGCGCGGACCGGAAAGGCATGCGCCGGAATGAGAAAGGCGACCACTCGAATCGGCCCGTTTCGATCACGCGGCCGGTCTGTTCTCCCGTCTCCGTCGTCAGCGTGACGACGACGCGCGAGCAGAATTTGTTCGACAGCGTGACGCCCGAGCCCGCGTTCTCCAGTTTCTTCAGATTCATCAGCGCCCCGTCGTCGTCCGCGACCGTGCTCCACCAGGCGTTGACGGCGTCGCCGTCGTCCCCATCCAGATACCGTCCGAACCCCTCGACGTCGTCGTTGAAGCGGCAGACCTTGCCGGCGGCCGTAATGAAATACAGCCCGCTCGGATCCCCGTAAGGCACCGCACCGTTGGAGGGGATCCCGTCCCAGAGAAAACACTCGTAAGCCCGGCCGCCGTCGGGCGTACCGCCCAGCTTTTGGTCAAATACAAAGACCTTGTTCCCGACGAACACGATCCCCCGGCCGTCATAAGACGTCGCTCTGAGCGGCCATTCCTCTTTCAGCAAAGGCAGGAGCCGTCCGTCGGCAAAATACGATCTGGGTCGGAGCGCGGCGGCGCTGTCGCGCGTATCGGAGGCCGTCACGGCCATCATCCCCTCTTCGGACAGATACAGCGCCTCCGTGCCGATACGCAGAAACGCGTCGGCGGAAACGGGCGGCGGGCCGCTCGCGCCCTGCCGGATCGTCACGACGGCCTTTCCGTCCGCGTCAACGACGTGACCGCGCAGATAGAGCGTCGGCGCGCCGTTGCGCGCGTCGGTCACGATGCACTGCGCGCCGTCGATATTGAGGTATCCCATGACGGCGCTTTCTCCGCCGCCGACGACGGCGTACCCGTCGTCCGGAAAATACGTCGGATCGTTCGGCGCGCTCATCCACTCGTAGTTCGGTTTGTCCGGGTGCCCGCTCAGCACGATGCGCGTGTCGTTGTGGCCGATGGTAAAAGTCGCGGCGTTGACGCATTTCGCCGGCTCGGCCGGAGCGTCGGCCGCGGTGAAAGCGATCTCCACGTTATCCGCGCCGTCAGCCGACGCGGCGGGCGCGGCGGCAAAAATGACCGTCCGCGCCGCGGCGTCCACCTGCGAAACCGTCAGGGCCGCGCCGCCGATATAGGACGCGGTCACTCCCGCCGTCGTATCGGGAACGGCGTCAAGCTGATAGCGCACCGACGTACCGTCCGCCGTAAAGCGGTTGCGCCGGCGCGGAGAAGCGGCGTTGACGCTCTCGAGCACCGTGCCCGCGGTCCCGTCGGGACTCCGTCCCGCCGCCGTGACCGGCGCGTAGCCGATTTGAGCCACCGGACGGGCGGACCGGTACGAAACGCCGGAAACGGACGCGTCGAAGCAGACGAATTTCCCGCCGCCGCAGGCAAAGGCGCACACCGTCGGTCCCGACGGACGTCCCGTCGCGGGGGGCAGATCCGCCTCCGCGATGAAAATGCGGCGGCAGCCGGTCAGCCCGGCGGCCACGATCTGCGCGTCGGAAGCCGGCAGCTCCAGACTGCCGCCCCAGACGTAAAGATAGCCTCCCGCCACCGCCAGAAAGTATTTCATGCCGCCCAGATACGCCGAAGTCATCGCCGTGGGCGCGGCGGAAAGCCGACCCAGCACCCGCCAGCCGGGACGTTTGACCAGCAAACCGTTTTCGGGGATCATGTTGCACATGTCGGGCGAACGCGACAGACTGACTTCGCCCGGCGCGCTGCTGAAATCCGCCCCGCTGAACAGGCTGTACGTCCGACGGCCGACGCGGTCGCACCGGCAGTCGGAAAACGCGAAATTTCTCATGCCTCAGCCCTCCCCGTAAACGTCACGGATCGATTCCGCCCGGAAAAAGCTGAGATCCCTGAGACAGAGCGTATAAAGCTCATGCAGGTAATGCGCCCGCGTAATGTCGCACTCGTTCAGGCTGAGCCGGGCCGCCAGCGCGTAACCCAGCGCCGGACGATTCAGCCCCTCCTCGGTCGGCAGGGTCTCGGACAGGTCCGTCAGCACGGGCATGACCGTCAGTTCTTCCCGGCCGGCGCGCAGGCGCAGGCGATTGTTGAGCGAAAGATTCTCCGCCGTCACGAGATTGATAAGCGGCAGAGCCTGATGAATGGTATTCCTTTCGTCCGGCTCGCCCAGCAGGGCCAGCGCCGTACGATACAACTCTTGTGCCGTCATGGCTTCCTCCGTTCCGGAAACCCCGCGGGGAGGATCGACTCCCCGCGACGTCTCCTTTGTTCAAGAAAATCAGGCCGCTACCACCTGGGTCAGCGAAGCTACCGCGGACGTGAACAGCGAGCCGCTGAGCGCCACGGCTTTGATCGTCACCGTCTTGCCGGCAAAGGCGGACAGGGAGATCGTGCCGGACGCGCCGCTGATGATCAGCGCGCTCTTGCTGTAACGCGGATCGGTGCCGTCGAGCGTGTAAACGATCTTGGACGCGCTCGCCGAGGCGAAAGACAGCGTCTTGGTATTGGCCGTATAGGTCAGGGTCGGCGCAGCCTGGACCGCGCCGGAAGCCGCGAGAGCGTAAACGCCGTCGGCTTTGGCGCCGAGGACGAACGCGTCGTAACGGAAACGGCCCTCAAGCAGCGCGCCGTTGATGCCCGGAGGATTCTGCTTGACGAAATAGTCCTGGATCGTCTTGGGCTGCAGCACGGCGTTTTTGTGCGTGATGAGGAAATAGCAGGTGCTGCTGCCCTTCTTCAGGTATTCGTCCGGGACGGGAACGACGGCCGCGCCCATGAACGAACCGATGGCGCCGGAGCGCAGGGCCGCGCTGCCGAGCGTGTCGTTACCCATGAATTCCGCACTGGTGCGCAGGACGCCCAGATAGGTCCAGCCGAGGTAGATGACGCGGCCGTCCTTGGGGACTTTCTTATTGGACAGCCAGACCATCGCGTCGGAAAGCTTGGTGACGATGTCGGTCTTGGTCGGCGCGGACGCGGCGGTCTCGATCTTGCCGGCGTGGTCGATGAAACGGCCCAGCGCGTAGCGGTCCATTTCGGGGATGACCTGCTCGTCCAGCTCGAGCGCCAGCATACGGCCGGCTTCCTTGACGTTCATCTGCTCGTCGTTGTTGCCGCGGTCGATGGTGATGGCGAACGCGCGGTCGCGGCCGAGCGCCAGCTCCTGCGTATGATCCTGCATTTCGGCCGGAGAACCGTACCGGCTCAGGCCCGTGCGGCTGTAATCGGTCAGCGGCTGGGTCACGGGCGTATAGATCTGGACCGTGGCCGCGCCTGTGAAGCGATAGTCGTTGTTGGTGTTGCCGTCAACGACGCTCTTGAGAGAAAAATAGGATGCGATCTTATCGGAATACTTGGTCGCAAGATTGATAGCCATATTTCATTCTTTCCTTTCTTATTTGCCGAAAAGCCCGCTGAGGAACGAGTCGCCCGTTTCCGGCGGCGCGTCGTCCGTCATGGAGCCCACGGCGGTCTGTTGATTGCGGACGCCCGTTTTCAGGGCCTCCAGTTCCAGCATGAGCTGTTTGTTCAGATAATCCCGATAGGCGTCGGCCGGAGTCGCGCCGGCGGCCACGCCGGCATAGATCTCGTCCGGGATCTCCCGGAGATCGGGATAGCGGGCGAAGAGCTCCCGGAAGCCCTCCTCCACCGGATCGGGCGGCGCGGAAAGCGTTTCGACTTCCTTGCGCAGTTTGTCGCGCTGGGCCACGACCCGATCGTAATTGAGGCCCTTCTGGGCCGAGGTAATCAGGGCCTCGAACGGAACGTCGACGTCCCTGCCGTTGTAGCGAAGCGTATAGCTCTCGGGTTTGGCCGACACCGCGCTTTCGGCTTTTTCGGTCACGTCCGCCGCGTCGGGGGTGAGATCGACGACGGGCGCGTCATGGTTTTCAGACATGGTTCGTCCTCCTTAAACTGCCGTGGTTTCCGGCAGGGCTTTCAGTTTTTCGATGAGTTTGTTTTTGTTGCGGACGTATTTGTCCGGCAGCTGCTCCAGATACGTCACCGCGTCGCGGATGATGCCTTTGGTGAAAAGATTGTCCAGCGTCTGTACCTGCGTCAGCTCGTTCCAGTACGGCGAACTGCCCACGTCGACGCGGATCTCCGGCGCCGCGGCCAGCAGTTGCGCAAAATCCACGGCCAGCCCCGCCGCGCGCCCGCCCTCGCCGTCGGCCGAAAACCGCACGCGGCGGATGCCGTAGTAGGCGTGCATCAGATCCAGCATGATATGCACGTATTCCTCCACGAACCGGAAGAAAGACAGCTTCTGCAGCTCCAGCGGCTGACTGGCCGCTTTCTGCACGGCAATAATGGCGCTGGTGTTGTCGGGCCGGACCGAACCGAGGGCCGCGTCCGACGCGCCCATGAGCTCCTTGGTCCAGTCGATGAGATTTTTGATGATGAGCGTGACCTGTCCGCTCATATCCGCGGCGCGGAACGAGGTCGCCACCGCGTCGCCGGGCGTACCGTTGACGGCGATGGCCTCGCCCACCCGGTTCGACCAGGAATCGATTTTCTCGGCGTTGTACAGGATCTTGGGGAAAGCCGTCATCTTCTCGTTGTGGATCGCCAGCGCCATCAGGCGGTTGACCGCGATCTGATTGGGGATCAGTCCGCTGATGGCCGCCTGCCCGTGATAGCTGCTCTTGACGTTTTCCCAGCACATCCATGCGATCGGATAAAGGCGGCAGCCCGTGTCCGTCTCGGGACGGAGCACCGCGTCGCGCGTCACCTGCGTCATGTGGATCGTGCCGGTGCGCTCGTCGCGCCACAGCCTGGTCAGCACCGTCACGAGCCGCGTGTCGGCGTTCTCTCCGCCCGCGCCGCCGTCGGGGTCGCTGTCGCCGGCCACCTCAAACCCGCAGCGCCGGCTGACGTTTTCGGCCAGTTCCCGCTTGACCAGCAGGATATACGGCTGTTTCTGCACCTCCCGCTGATACGGGTTCCCGAAAAGCACCTTGGTATTGTCGAGGTTTTCCACCTCGATCTCCCCGGTCGCGGGAGAAAAATGCAGATAGAACACGCCGTCGCCGTCGACGGCCACGTTGCGCAGCAGATCCCTGTGCAGGGACTGCACCCTTACGCGCTCGAGAACGCGCGCCAGCTCGGCGTTGAGCACCTCCGCCGCCGCCTCGTCGGCCGCCGAAGCCGTTTCGCCGCGCGGGACGACGACGGCCGAAACGTCGTCGCTGACCAGCATGGACACGAAATAGTTGACGGCGCGTTTGAGGAAATTGAGCACCGGCTGTTCCAGATCCGGCGCCTCCAGTCCCTCCCATTGGCGTCCCAAGTAAAAATCCTCGTTCTGTCTGACCCGGTCGTACAGCCCGATGCGGGCGTTGTACGCTTTGCCGGAGGCATACTCCTTCCAAACGGCTTCCGGATCGATCCTCGTGTGCTTCATACGACTTCCTCCCCGTCGATGCTTCTTTGTCCGCGCTTCGTCCCGTCATAGCGAAGCAGATTTTCATACTGCCGCGCCAGACGGCGGCGGCGCGCTCTCGTCTCTCCGTCGAGACGCGGTTTCGGCTCCTCCCGTCGCGCCGAAGCGACCCAATAGCTCACGGCGGCGGAAAGGCCGCCGCATGTGATGATGAGCAGGACTGCCGCAAGCAAATCCATGTGCCACCACTCCTTTCGTTGTTTTCTGAAACCATCCTACCGCTCCCGTACTGCCATGCGCTGCCGTTTTTTCGCTTGTATTTTCCGCCTGCGGAGCGTATAGAATTATCAAATAGAAGGAGTTGATCGTCATGCAATTCGCAAGAAAACTCATCGCCGAGTTCATCGGCACGCTGGTGCTGGTGGTCTTCGGCTGCGGAACGGCCATGCTCGTCGGCTGTGACGCCGTCTCCGGCGGCGGCTACGTCCTGACGGCGCTGGCTTTCGGCCTGGTCATCGTAGCGATGGCCTACAGCATCGGCAACGTATCCGGCTGTCATATCAACCCGGCCGTCTCGCTGGCCATGCTCATCAGCGGCAAACTCTCCGTCAAGGATTTCGTCGGCTACGTCGTGTCTCAGCTGCTCGGCGCGCTGGCCGGCGCGGGTCTGCTCAAGCTGATCTTCGGCATGGGCTCCGTCACGGATAAAACCGGCGGTCTCGGCGCCAACGGTCTGGCCGGCGTGGGCGGCAGCCCCGTCGTCGGTCTGATCGTGGAATGCATCCTGACCTTCGTCTTCGTGCTGGCCATCCTCGGCGTAACGAGCAAAGCCGAAAACGGCAAAGTCGCGGGCCTCGTCATCGGTCTGACGCTGACGCTGGTCCACATCCTCGGCATCGGCCTGACCGGCACCTCGGTCAACCCGGCGCGCAGCTTCGGTCCGGCTCTGCTGGCCGGCGGCAGCGCTCTGGCCGATCTCTGGGTCTTCATCGTCGGGCCGTTTGTCGGCGCGGCGCTGGCGGCGCTGGTCTACAAAGCGCTCGATCCCAGGAAAGCTTGATTTTTCCCGCAAAAAAAGAACGCCCGAGGGCGTTCTTTTTTTAAGCGATTTATCGCGCGGTCGCGCGCTTGCGCCGGAGCAGGGCTTCCGTAACGGCCAGATAAACCGGCAGCGCCGCGGCGGCGGCCGCCGCGATCAGACAGATCGTCCGTTCCGGCAAAAACTCTTTGGCCGTCAGCAGCAGGGCCGTCCCCGTCACGATCGCCGCCGGGATCGCCGTCCCCGCCATCGGCGCGGGTTGGCCCGGGGTCGGCCGGGCGTTGAGCCGCGACAGCGTCAGCAGGAGCAGCGCCGTCAGCAGCAGATCCGACATGGCCGAAATGGCCGCCACCGCCGATTCGACGCGCTCGAGCGCGCCGGGCACGCCCGCGGCGCGGATCGCGGCGGTGAACGAATACGGTATTCTCTCCGCCAGCACGGGGCCGAGCACGGCGTGAACGGCCGTGACCGCCGCCGTCATCATCAGCCCCGCGGCCCCTACCGTCAGCGGAAGACGCTTTCCCGCGTCCGAAACGAACACCGGCACGGTCAGCGCTGTCGCGAGCAGCGCCAGCGGCGCGCAGATCCCGTCGAGCACGCCGCCGGTCGGAACAAGATTATATACGTCGAAATACTCCGTGCAGAGCAAAAAAGTCCCGACGAAGACCGCGGCCACGACCGGCACGGTCAGTTGACCCAGTCTCCCGAGAGCGGCGATCCCGCCGCGGGCGACCCAGAACGCCGCGACGGCCATCAGCATGACCAGCACCCAAAGCGGCGCGTCCGGCAGCAGGGTCTCCCGGACACGACAGGCGAAGCTCCTCAGCTCCGAGGCCGCCGCCAGCGCCAGCACGGCCGTCAAAACGAGCCGCGCGATCCCGCCGCCGGGCAGCGCGGACAGACGTTCCGGCAGCGCGCGTCCCCGGGCGAAAAACGCCGTAAGGCCCGTCGCCGCCATCGCGGCCAGCAGACAGCCGAGCGGAGCCGTCGCCCCGGGCAAAAACCGCAGCGCAGCGGAAAAAACCGCCGCGAAGAAAAGCAGACAAAGCGGACGCGCGCCGGTCACGGTTTCACCTCCATCACAACGGGAACGAGCTTCCAGTCCTCCGGAAACGCGCCCGTGCTCAAACGGATCCGTTCGGCCACGTCCAGACAGTCCGCGTCGGCGCGCTTCAGCGCTTCATAAACGCGCCGCGCCGTCCCGACCGTTTCTTCCGCGGCGGAAAAAATCAGCTCTCCGTTTTCCCAGCGCGCGCCGGCGGCGAGCAGTCCGTTGAAAACGACGCTTTCTCCTTCGTCCAGACGACCCGCGTACCGGCCGCCGGAAAAGAGCGCGAGCCCCCCGAGCGTGAACCACATCGGGCCGTCCTCGGTTTCCGTGTCGATGCTGCCGGGACCGGTATGCGCCTGCAGGATCGGCAGCGCCACG
The DNA here is from genome assembly GCA_018385275.1 of Eubacteriales bacterium. Classification (GTDB taxonomy): domain Bacteria; phylum Bacillota; class Clostridia; order Christensenellales; family MB2-83; genus MB2-83. Next base: position 10,171 of record JAHAZM010000033.1, read on the forward strand.
CCGTCGGGCGTCCGCGTGAGACGCACCGCCGTTTTCAGGAGATTGGTCAGTCTCGTCGTGGAATTCCGCGGCGCGCCGAAGCGCAGCGCCTCCAGCTTCTGCGACAGAAAAAGCCCCTTTTCCACCGAAGCGGCCATCATCTCTCCGGCCGACCCGGCGTCGAGCACGAGCAGCTCCGCGTCGAGTCGGACGTCGCGGTTCGTCAGGAGCGTGGTCGTCAGCTCGATCAGCGCGTCGCCGGCGCTTTCTCCGAGGATAAAGTAAGACGCGAACCCCCAGAACGGCGGCTCGTCCGAATAGGCGTACAATCGTTCCATCGCTTCTCCGATCGTCGGCGCCATACTCTGAAAGCAGACCGCCACGGGTTTTTCCGCCCCGGCCGTACCGCCCGGCTCCACCGCCGTGACCGTCAGCAGGTAATTCCCGTCCTCCCGATCCAGCCCCGCGACCCGGATCATCGTCATATGATCGAGGTTGCCGCGCGGGACCGCGCACCCCGCGCTCAACAGCACCGCCGCCGCGACGAACAGCGTCAGGAGCCCGCGCTTCAACGGCGCACCTCGTCGACCGGCTTCAGTTCGTCCGGGCGATAGCGCTGACGGCCCATCAGATCCCGAACCATCGCGTCGCGGCCGCGATAGACCCCGGCGGCGGTAAAAGGCGACAGGAAATTCACGCCCAGCGTTTCGGCGCGGCACAAACAGGACAGCAGGAGCATGAATCCGAGAAAGACCCCGGTCAGTCCGAGCAGCGCCGCCGTCACGACGAAAACCGCCCGCCAGAGGCGCACGGCGTTGGCCAGATCCTGATTGGGGATCGTATACCCGGCCATGGCCGTAAACGCGATCAGCACGACGATCACGGGCGAAATGATTTTGGCTGTCACGGTGGCCTGCCCGACGACGACGGCGCCGACGATGCTGACGGCCGAGCCGAAATTCTTCGGCAGACGGAGTCCCGCTTCGAAGAGCACTTCGAACGCGACGAGCATGATGAGGATCTCCTCGAGCGTCGTGAACGGCACGCCGACCTTGGCCGCCTCGATGGAAACGGCCAGCTTGCGCGGGATCATCTCGGGATTATGGATCGCCATGGCGGTATAGAAAGCCGGCAGCAGCAGCGTGACGACCAGGCAAACGAAACGGAGCACCCGCAGCAGGGAGCCCATGACCGGCAGATCGGCGTAATCCTCCGGCGCCTGCATACACCGCAGCAGGGTCGCCGGCAGGATGAACCCGAAGGGCAGTCCGTCGACGAGCAGACAGACGCAGCCCTCCAGCAGATCGGCGGCCAGCTTGTCCGGCCTTTCGGTATAAAGCATACTCGGCAGGAGCCTCCGCCCGAACATCGCCTCCTCCAGCGCGCCGGTCGTCAGCACCGCGTCGGTACGCACCGAAAGCACTTTTTCCCGCACCCGCCGCCGCAGGTCCGGGTCCGCGATCCCTTCGCACCAGACGATATCGACCGCCGTGCGCGTCCGCGCGCCGACGGTCAGCCGTTCAAAGCGCAGATCTCCGCCGCGGATGCGCGTGCGCAGCGTCGCGGTATTGGCGCGCAGCGATTCGACGAAGCTGTCCTTGGCGCCCTTGGCGACGTTCTCTTCTTCGGGCGGGCCCACGGCGCGCGCCCCCGGCTGCGCCAGATCGAACCCCCAGCACCGTCCGCTTTCCCCGACGACGAGCGCGTGTCCCCGGCCGAGCCGTTCGACGGCCTCGCGGACGCTCCGGCACTCCTCCGGCGCGGGCGCGTAAAGCTGTCCGCTCCCCACCAGCACGTCAAATCCCCGCGCGTCGCAGCGCGAAAACGCCCCCTCGCGCTTCATCGGCTCGACGAGCAGCGTTCCCACCGACGCGGCCGGCACCAGTCCCTCGATATACAGGATCTCCGCGCAGCAGCCCGCCAGCGCCACCCCCGCGCAGGCGACGTCCTCCGAGCGTCCGAGGCGCTCCAGCAATTCTTCGCTTTTCAAAAAATCCTCCGCCCCTTTCACGGCTATTGTGGAAATATTTTTCGGAAAATATACCCGCGAAAGAAAAATACCCGCTTTACAAGCGCCGTGCCATCGGCTATAATTGAACCAGCGAACGGCGCTCTTTTCCGGAGGCGGCCGTCAGAAAAATACGGAGGATACTGCTATGAAAAAATTTGTCTGCAAAGTCTGCGGCTACGTCCATACCGGCGAGACCGCGCCCGCGTCCTGCCCTGTCTGCCACGCGCCCGCGTCCAAATTCGAGGAAATGAAGGACGAACTGAACTGGGCGTCCGAGCATAAGATCGGCGTCGCCGCCGGCGTCAGCGAGGACATCTATAAGGATCTGCAAGCCAACTTCACGGGCGAGTGCACGGAAGTCGGCATGTATCTGGCCATGGCCCGCGTCGCGCACCGCGAAGGCTATCCCGAGATCGGCTTGTATTATGAGAAGGCCGCCTGGGAGGAAGCCGAGCACGCCGCGAAATTCGCCGAGCTCCTCGGCGAGGTCGTCACCGACTCCACCAAGAAAAATCTCGAGCTGCGCGTCGATGCCGAGATCGGCGCCACCGCCGGCAAGACCGATCTGGCCGTCCGCGCCAAAGCGCAGAACCTCGACGCCATCCACGACACCGTTCACGAGATGGCCCGCGACGAGGCTCGTCACGGCAAGGCTTTCGCCGGTCTGCTGAAGAGATATTTCGGATAAAAGGAGGATCCCGCGATGAAATACGTCTGCCCCTGCGGTTACGTCTATGACGAGGCCCTCGGAGATCCGGACGGCGGCATCGCCCCCGGCACGAAATTCGAGGATATCCCCGCCGACTGGGTCTGCCCCGTCTGCGGTTTGGGAAAAGAAGAGTTCGTTCAGGAATAACGGCTGCAAGCCGGGCGTCAGCCCGGCTTGTTTCTTCTGCGCAAAACGCTTGACCCCGCTCCGGCGCCGTGATAGAATCAAAGCGTGAACCGGAGGTTCAAATTAACGGAAACAGGGTGTTGTTATGCTTTGGAAATTACTCGTTGAGATCCTGCTCGGCGCGCTGGCCGGTTTTGTGGCCAACAAGCTCATGAAGGGAAACAAAAAAGGCTTCTGGCTGACGGTGCTGCTCGGCGTCATCGGCGGTCTGGTCGGCGGTTTTCTCGGAAACCTGATCGGCGTCGGCGGCGGCTGGGTCACCGGTCTGCTGCTGGCCATCGGCGGAGCCTGCCTCGTCATCTGGCTTTTCCGGCTGATCTTCAAGAAATGATCCCGACAAAAAAAGCGGTCATGCCTGCGCATGACCGTTTTTTTTATTCCACTTCTCCCTCCGCGACGCGGACGACGAGGTCTTTGCCTCCGGTATAACAAGTACAGCGGAACGTGACGGCGTCGCCGTTCTGTGTGAAAGCCGGCCCCGTATCCTCGTCCGTCCACCGGACCGACCGGAGCGTGCCGTCCACCCCCGTGAAACGCTTGTCCACGGGGCTGCCGCTCACGTCGAACCGCGCCGTCAGATCGTGTATGAAAAAGTACCGTTTATTCCCTTTCCGCAGGACGAAATCCTTGCCTTCGCCCGCCGCGCCGTCGGGCGCCGCCTCATAGAGACATCCGCCGACGCCCCGGGTCCATTCCCCGATCCCGGCCAAAAGAGCCTCCTGCATCGGCGGCAGCGATCCGTCGCCCCGCGGGCCGATATTGAGCAGATAATTGGCGCCTACCCGGCGGCAGGCGGCCAGCATTTCGATCAGCTCGGGAAGCGATTTGTAGCGCAGGTCGCCGGCGCTGTATCCCCAGTGCTCGTTCATCGTCTGGCACATCTCCGCGGTCAGGTATTTTTCCGCGCCCTCGCGCCGGATCGGTACGGGCCGCGCCTGCTCGAACGTCACGCTGTCGATCTCGCGGTGACCGGTCTTCCCGCCGTTGCCCGTGCCCAAGTTGTTGACGATGACGGCCTCGGGCTGCCAGCGGCGGATGACGCCGTAAAGCGCGTCCTCCTCCCAGTCGTCGTCCGGTTTCCACCATTTCCCGTCGAACCAGAAGCCGCCCACCGGCCCGTAACGCCGGCACAGGATCTCCACCGAATCCCGCAGATAGCGCAGGTACGTCCTGAAATCCGTTTCGAAGCTCTTCTCCCGCCAGTCCACCAGCGTATGATAGAAAAACGGCACGACGCCCTCGGCGCGGGCCGCGTCGACGAACTCGCGCACCAGATCGCGCCCCGCCGCGCTGTGCGGCGCGTCGAAATCGTTCAGTCCCCGCGTATCGTAGAGCGAAAACCCGTCGTGATGCCGGGTCGTCAGCACCATATAGCGTGCTCCGGCCTCGCGGGCGGCGCGCGCCCAGCGGCGCGGGTCATAGTTTTCGGCGGTAAAGCGCTCGCTCAGCGCGTCGTACTCCTCGCCCGGGATCGGCGCGTCGTGCCGGATCCATTCGCCCTTTCCCAGCAGGGAATACAGCCCCCAATGCACAAAAATGCCGAAGCCCATTTTTTCAAAAGCCGCCACACGCGCGCTCGGTACCGGTACGGACATATCGAGACTCCCTTCCGTCTTTATTCTGAGGCTATCGTATCATATCCCGCCGCCGAAAGCAAGCGTATTTCCGCCGCCGGGACTTGAATTTTCGCGGCGAAAGCCTTATAATGAGATTGTCACATCCTGTCACTTTACTTTTGCCGTCCCGGGATGATAGGATAAACGAGGAAAGGGGAACACGCATGCTCAAAGACAAACTGAGATCCCTGCGACTCCGCGCCGGCATGACGCAAGACGATCTGGCCGCCCGCCTTTACGTGTCGCGCACGCTGGTCACCAAATGGGAAACCGGCCGGCGCGTCCCGGGTCGGGCCCTTCTGCCACAGTTGGCCGAAGCGCTCGCCGTCCCCGTATCGGAGCTGGAGGAAGCCGGCGAACTGACCGAGCAGGACGAGCTGGCCGACGTGGCCGCCCGGCTGCCCGAGTCGGACGCGGACGAGGATCTTCTCGTCCGGCAAATGGCGCGGCGCATCTCCGTTTTCCTGCGTTCCCTCCCCAAAAAAGACCGGGATCTGTTTCTCCGGCGCTACTATTACCACGATTCCGTAGCCGCCGCCGCCCGTTTCACGGGCCGGACGGAAGCGGACGCCGCCGACGCCCTGCGCCAAACCCGGCAGGCGCTGGCGGAGCAATTGGAAAAGGAAGGATGATACGATGAGATCCGAAGATTTACAGGAAGCCATCCAGCACGTAGATGAAGACCTGACCCGCGGCGCGCGCCGCAGAAAACCCCGCGTCGGCCTGATCGCGACGATCGCCGCCTCGGCCGCGGCCGTTCTGTTGGCCGTGGCGATCGTGCCCACGCTGAGTCCCGCGCTTAACCCGACCGGCTCGCCCGTTCCCGGAGTCGATCCGACCGCCGCGCCGGGCCCGACCTCGCACGTCTATCTCGACGGCGTGATCGGCGAGCGGAACCCGTCTTCCGACTCGTCGGGCGGCAGCTTCTTCGACGGGATCATTTCCGCCATCAAAGGCGGCGAAAAGAGCGTCCGCACCGGAGACGAGCCCATGCCCGCGCCGATGCCTCCCGGCGAAGCCGTCGACGGCGGCCGCGACGGATACTCCGGCGCGTACAACGGCCAGATCTCGGCCGGCACGCTGACAGCCGGACAGTGGCGCGACCGCGACGCCTGGGAAGCCTGGCTCGAGCTGGTCGAAGAGCATAAATGGACCTGTTTCAATCTGCATACCGAGCGCCGCGTGGCGGTGCGCGTCATCGACGAAACAGGCGCGGCCTGCTATAACGTGCCGGTGCGTCTGCTCGCCGGCGAAACGGTCCTCTTCTCCGCCCGCACCGACGTGACGGGCCGGGCCGACCTGTTCGTCTGCGTCGACGGAAAAGAGATCACGCTCGACCGCTGCACAGTCGAGATCGCGGGCGAACCCTATTGCGGCCTGCTCGACGAGCCGATGAAGCGCACGACCGTCAACGGAAAGGACTCTTTCGAGCTGACCGCCGTCTGTGCTCCGACCGAGGACGTGAAACAGTTGGACCTGATGCTGATGGTCGACACCACCGGCAGCATGGGCGACGAGCTGGAGTATCTCAAAGCCGAGCTCATCGACATCGTCAGCCGCGTCGCGGAAAAGAACGAAGCGCTCTCGATCCGCGTCAGCGTCAATTTCTACCGTGACGAAGGCGACGATTACGTCGTCAAATACTTCGATTTCCGCACCGACGTCAACGAGTGCCTCGAGCAGATCAAAGCGCAGAGATCCAACGGCGGCGGCGACTGGCCCGAAGCCGTCCATACCGCGCTGGACAACGCGATCGCGGGACACCAGTGGAGAAGCGAAGCCGTGAAGCTCTGCTATCTCGTGCTCGACGCGCCGCCTCATCCCGAAAACGAGGTGCAGGGCGTGCAGGCCTCTCTGCTCAAGAGCCTGACCGCCGCGGCCGACCAGGGCATCCGTATCGTCCCCGTGCTTTGCTCCTGCTATGAAAAGGACACCGAGGGCTTCTGCCGCATCGTCGCGCTGCTCACCGGCGGCACCTACGTCTATCTGACCAACGACTCCGGCGTCGGATACGATCATCTCGATCCGAGCGTGGAAGCCGTCGAGGTCGAAAAACTCAACGACTGCCTCGTCCGCATCACGGCTGAATACTGCGGCCTGCTCGACCCCAAGCCCAATCCCACGGCCGACCCGCAGAACCCGCGGCCCACGGCGACTCCGGCCCCGTACGACGAGCCTGTCATGGACACCGCCGATAAAGGCTGATCGCCCGCTTTCCCTCTGACAAAAAGACCCCTCTGCGCAAGGGGTCTTTTGATTTTGATTCAGATGCGGCAGACGCGCACCGTACAGCCGGCCGCTTCGGCAAAGCGGATCATGGAAGCCGTTCCTCGGCTCTGCCCGTCCCAGAAACAGATCACGATATCCGCGTCGGCGGCCATTTTCCGGTTGCGCAGCGGTCCTGCCACGCGTCCCGCGCTCCAGTCCGCCGGATAGAAGATCACCGGCCAGCCCCGCTCGCGGGCATATCGCTCGCCCAGCGCGTCGGCGCCGCGGCATTTTCCGCTCAGGATCACCGGTTCGTCCCCGGGAACAAGCAGCGGCTTTAACGTCTCGGTAATGAATTCTTCGGCAACAGTATAGTCCGTAAAACTTCTTGATCCCGCAATGACGATTTTTTTCTGCATAACAAACCCTCCATTTTCTATTATACCCATGTGTTCCCATTTTGGCAAGACATTTCTTCTTGCCTTCTCCGGGGACGGTGGTGTAGAATAAAATCCGAGGTGAATCCCAATGACGACAGCCATTATAACCGGGGCTACCAGCGGCATGGGCCGCGAGCTTGCCCGCCTGGCCGCCGCGGACTACGACGAACTTTGGATCACGGGCCGGCGCGGCGACGCGCTGACGGCGTTGGCCGAGGAACTCGGTCCGTCGCGCGCGGTCTGTCTGCCCCTCGATCTGACCGACCCGGCCGACCGGGCGCGCTTTCAGGCCGAACTGGAGGAGCGGCGTCCCGTGGTGGGTCTGCTGGTCAACTGCGCCGGTTACGGCAAGATCGGCCGTTTCGACGAACTTTCGCCCGCCGACGTCACAGGTCAGATCGAGCTCAACGACGCGGCGCTGACGGCGCTGACGAGGTTGACCGCGCCGTACCTGGGACCGGGCGCCCGCGTCCTCAACATGGCCAGCAGCGCGGCGTTCCTGCCGCAGCCGCGTTTCGCCGTTTACGCGGCGAGCAAAGCCTACGTGCTGTCGTTTTCCCGCGCTCTGGACCGCGAGTGGCGGCCCGGCGGACGCAGCGTGACGGCGGTCTGCCCCGGGCCTGTGGCGACGGAATTCTTCGCCGTGGCCGAATCGGACGGACACAGCATCGCCGCTTATAAGAAGCTCTTTATGGCCCGGGCCGACGTCGTGGCCGCGCGCGCTTACCGCGCCGCGATGCGCCGCCGGCGCGTCTACTGCCCCACCTTCGGCATGAAAGCCCTGCGTTTCGCGGCCAAACTGCTGCCGCACGGGCTGCTGCTCCGTTTCCTCGGCTGATTGACAGAAGCCGGGAGTCGGCTATATAATAACTTTATTCTATAAAAGGAACCGCGATCGTCAACATGAAATATCTCGTAGTCTTATGCGACGGCATGGGGGATCTGCCGATCCCCGCGCTCGGCGGACGCACCGCCATGGAAGCCGCCGTCAAACCCCATATCGACCGACTGGCCCGCAGCGCGGAAGTCGGTCTCTGTGACACCAGCAACGGCAGAAAGCCCGGCAGCGACGTGGCCAATATGATGGTGCTCGGGTACGACCCGCGCGTCTATCACACGGGACGTTCGCCCCTCGAAGCCGCCTCCATCGGCGTGCCGATGACGGAACGGGACGTGACCCTGCGCTGCAATCTCGTGACGCTCTCCGAAGAGCCCGACTATGAAGCGCGCACCATGATCGACTACAGCGCCGGTGAAATCTCCACCGGGGAAGCCGCGCGCCTCATCGAAGCGCTCCAGAGCGAACTGGGCACCGACGCGCGCGCCTTTTACGCGGGCGTGTCGTACCGGCATTGTCTGCTGCTGCGCGGCCGCCGCGCCGACGGCTCGCGCCCGAATTTAGGCACCACGCCGCCGCACGATATTTCCCTGCAGAAGATCGCGGCGCATCTGCCGGCCGATCCGGAGCTGCTCCTCCTGCAGAAAGAATCCGCCCGCATCCTGGCCGATCACGAGGTCAACCGCGCCCGGCGCGCCGCCGGCAAACGCCCGGCCAACAGCGCCTGGTTCTGGGGCGAGGGCACCAAGCCCCAACTGGCGGATTTTGCCGAAAAATACGGCGTGCGCGGCTGCATGATCACCGCCGTGGACCTGCTGCGCGGCATCGGCGTCCTGGCCGGCCTGACCAATATTGACGTGCCCGGCGCCACGGGCAATATCGATACGAATTACCGCGGGAAAGGTGAAGCCGCCATCCGGGCTTTCCGGGACGGCGCCGATTTCGTTTATATCCATATCGAAGCGCCGGACGAGTGCGGCCATCGGGGCGAGCCGGAGGCCAAAGCCGCCGCCATCGGCGACATCGACCGCTATATCGTCGGTCCCGTCGCGGACTACCTGGCCGCGTCGGGCGAAGCGCATAAGATCCTCGTCATGCCCGATCACTATACGCCCGTCAGTGCCCGCACGCACACGGCCGAGCCCGTTCCTTATATTATCTACGACTCCAGACGGCCGGGTCAGGGCGTCTCCTCCTTCACGGAGGCGGCCGCCGCCGCCACGGGCCGCTTCGTGACCGTCGGCTATACGCTGATGGATAGGTTTATCAAAGAATGAATACCGTCGTACATAAATTCCTGACTGTTGTGAGCGCGCTGCTGCTGGTGGCGTTTTTCGGTCTGCTCATCTTCGACTCTCTCGGCGCCCGCGCACAAACGCACGTACGTCCGACCGATCCCCCCTCCGTCCGGACCCGGACTCCGGTGCCGACGCGCACGCCGACTCCTACGCCGACGCCGACTCCGACGCCCACGCCGACGCCCACGCCGACCCCGACGCCCCCGCCCACGCCGACGCCCACACCCACGCCCGTGCCCACGCCCACGCCCACACCCACGCCCGCGCCGCCCTATCTGGCACAATCTTTCCTGCTGCCGGAGGGGGATACGATCGGGACGCGTTTCGCGCTTCCCGACGGTTACGAGCGGATCGAATACGAGCCGGACAGCTTCAGCGCCTACATGCGGTCTCTGCCGCTCAAGCCTTACGGTTCACCCGTCACGGTCTATTCGACGGGAAAGACCGACGCCTCCTACGCCGTTGCCGGCGTGCTCGACCGGGCGCTGCTCAACGCCGACGAACAATGCGCCGACGCGGCTCTGCGCACCTGGGCGGAGTACCTTTACGCGGCGGAGCGCTACGACAAGATCAGCTTTACGTTCAATACCGGTTTCGTCTGCTCCTTCTCCAAATGGAGCAGCGGCTATCACGTTGCTTACGGCTCCGGCCGTTTCTCCTGGGTCCGCGATACGAGCTGCGATACGTCGCGCGCGTCGTTTGAGCGTTATCTCAAATGCGTGTTCGAGTGGGCCTACACGGGCAATCTGGCCCGCGACGGCAAAGCCGTATCCCTGTCGGATCTGCGCGTAGGCGACCTGTTCAACAAAGCCGGCTCCGGTTCGCTGGGTCACGCGGTCATGGTAGCCGATATGGCGCGCAATCCCGAGACCGGGCACGTGATCTTCCTGCTGCTCCAGGGCAGCACGATCACAGTCAAAGGCAAATACTCGGGCGTGAGCGTCCACGTGGTGCTCAATCCGCTCTCGGCGGCGGGCAGTCCGTGGTTCAGCGCCGATTTCACCCGGCTCTATACCACGTCGAGCTGGTATTTTACGACGGCGAATCTGCTTCGTCTCAACTGATCCGTTTACCTGAAAAGCGTCGACCTGAAAGCGGCGCTTTTTGTTTCCCGCGAAAGGAGGCTCCCCATGAAACGACCGCGCCCTTTTCTGCTCGCGGTGATCTGCGTCGCGGCGCTGGCCGTTCTGGCCGTCCTCGTCCTGTGGCCGTTTCCGAAAGCGCGCGTTTTCCTTGATCCGTCGGGCATGACGGTCGGCACGCGTTTCCTGCCGCCGGCGGGCTTTGTACGCGACGAATACGAGCCCGGCAGCTTCAGCGCCTATGTGCGCGATCTCCCGCTGGAAAGCGTCGGCACGCCGGTGCGGGTGTTTCTCAGTGGGAACCGGGGCCCCTATGACTCCGACGGCGTGCTGGCCCGCCCGCTGCTGGCCGCCAGCGAGCAGTGCGCAGACGCGGCGATCCGCACCCGGGCGGAATATCTCTACGCGGCGGGACAATTCGGTTCGATCCGCTTTGAATTCAACACCGGATTCGTCTGCGACTTCGCGACGTGGAGCGACGGCCGACGGGCCGTCTATGCCGACGGCGCGTTTTCCTGGGTCGACGACGAAACCTGCGACGCGTCGCGCGCGTCGTTCGAGCGCTATCTGCTGTTCGTATTCGAATGGGCCTACACGGGCAATCTGTCCCGGGACTGCGAGCGCGTGCCTCTGGCGGAACTGCGCGCCGGCGACGTGTTCAACCGGCTCGGCGCCGACGGTCAGTTAGGACACGCGGTCATGGTGGCCGACGTGGCCCGCGACGCCGACGGCCGCGTCGTGTTTTTGCTTCTGCAAGGAAACACGGTAACCGTCGGCGGCCGCTATTCGGGCGTGAACGTCCACGTGCCGGCCAATCCTCTTTCCGCGACCGGCAGTCCGTGGTTCCCGGCCGAAGACCTGCCCGCGATCGGTTTTTCGGCCGACGACCTGCTGCGCTTTTCCTGAAACAATCCCTCCTTTGTTGAAATTCCCTCTTTCCCGTGTTAAAATGGATATGGAGTTGATGATATGAAAAAATTGATCCCCCTTCTGGCGATCCTGCTGTGCGCCTCGTTCCTGTTCGCGTCGCTGGCCGTAGCGGACATCGTCGTGGGCGAAGACACCGCCACCGGTTTCGGCCCGATCCATACGCCGCAGCCCGCGACGCCGAAGCCCGCTCCTACGCCCGCCCCGAAACTCGCCTCTTTCACCGTGCGGAATACGCTCGACTCGTGGACGAACGTGAGCTCGATCACGACGTCGTATACCTCCAGCTCGACCGGCACGCAGAGCGCGGCGCTCCTCAATGAAAACGGCGACAAGCGCGTCCGCGTCACAAATACCCACGCCGACACGCTCGAGATCCTGCGCTTCGGCACGACCGGGCTCGGAAACCCGCGCAGCGTGCTGGGACGCGATCCGTTCGGCGTAGGCTTCCGCGTCCGCACCGGCGACGCGGCGGTCAGCATCGGACTGAGCGTCGCACCGGAAGCCACCGATCACGCGACCTGTACCACGCGCTATCTGTACGATACCGACGGACGTCTCGTCGCCTCGGGCGGCGGGATCCTGATCCCGTCCGATTTCGAAGGCTATTTCGTCATGGGTCGCGGCGGCGGCTGGAACGTCAACGTCGCCCAGTATCTGCTCTGGACCAGCGTGGACGTCGACGGCGGCTGGTTCGACGTCGACGATTTCGGCTGGTTTGCCGACGATCCGGACAATCAGGGCGTCGCCCTCTCCGGCGCCGTCACCGTGCCCGGCATGGCCGACGTTCCCGTCCTGGCCGAACTGAAGAGCGGCGAAACCATCGTCTCCCGCGCGACCGGCGTCGGCGGCTACACTCTTTTCCACGTTCAGCCCGGCGACTACGTCCTGACCCTTTCAGCCGAAACCTGCGCTCAACGCGCCTATCCGGTCTCGATCGCGAACGCGGACCGGACGCTCGACGCCGTGCTGTGGCGGTTCGGGGACCTGAACGGCGACGGCCGCGTCAACGCGACGGACAATACGCTCCTGCTGCGCCATATCAAGGGCACGCAGAGCCTGACGGATTACGCGCTGGCCTGCGCGGACATCACAGGCGACGAGCGCGCCAACGCCTCGGACAACACCGCCCTGCTCCGCCATATCAAAGGCACCCGTCCGCTCTATACGACGCCCGTGCTCGCCGCGCCCAGCGCGCAGGTCGACCAGGCCGACGAATACGCCTATATGTGGTTCCGCAGCGGCGCGGACGCGTCCTCGGACCGTCAGCTTTACGTCAAGACCGGCCGGTACGGCTTCGGCTTCGACACGAACGCGATCCGTTTCACGCGCCTCGGCGCGGCGGCCGGTAATGCCGAAGACGATCTCGTCCTGTCCGACTCGGTCGTCGACGCCATGCACGCCGCGTCCTCCTCTCTCATCGTTTATACCGGCTCGACGGCGCACAGCCTCGTGACCGGAAACGGGTACGATACCACGCGTATCGTGACGATGGGCTCGGAACGGCAAAGCTTCTATACCGACTCGATCTCCGTTTCCGGCGTCAGCGGCCTCAACGCCCGCGTGGAGGTCAACGCCCTGACGGATTATTTCTCGGTTTACTACGACGTGTCCAGCTCGACCGAAATCAACAATCTGCGCTTTTCCCTGTCCTTCAATACCGGCAACAGCGCGCTGACTACCGCGACCTGGTACCGCAACAACCCGTCGTCCGGCATCCTGACGCTGTCCGGCGGCGGCGAAGCGGTCACCTTCGTCCTGCCGGCCAAAAACGACGGCGTCTCGCGTTCGCTGACGATATCGTCGGCCGGCGTCGTCATGGTCAATACGTCGTATCTGACCTCTCCGGCCCGCACGACGCAGACACAGTTGATGAAAAAGCGCACCTACGCCGTCGGTCTCATCGTCATCCCCGGTCTGAACGACCCGGCCGCGGCGGCTTATCTGCTTGACCCGGCCTCCGCCGTGCTTTCGGCCGAGGAACTCGCGCCCGTCGCCGGACGGCTCCGCACCGAATACGACGCGCTGACGGGCACGTACGACGTGACGCTGAGGGCCGGCGGTTTCTCGGGCGACCTGTTCAGCCCGACGCTGGAGCGCGTGCTGCTTTCAGCCGTCAACGCGACCGCCGCGCCGCGCCGCCTGCACGTGATGCTGACGCACCGCGCCAACGAAGCAGTCAACGTCGTCGGCGGCGTGCCCATGCTGCGCGACACGGACGGCGTGCCCACCGGCAAGACCGTTCAAGTCTCGAAAAACTGGCACGCCAAGGCGGAAACGCCCCTCCTCTACGACAGTCAATGGCAGCGCTTCTATCTTTCGCTGGCCCTGCCCGGCAGCGACAGACCCGTGACCAACGAGTTCACCGTCGCCTACCAGACCTGGGGCGGCGCGCTGGCCGCGTCGCACACCCAGCTTTGCCTCATCGGCTGGTCCAGCGCCACGGCCCTGCAATGGGACGAGGCCGCCGTCGGCGCCTATACCGAAACCATCTGCTTCGCGCCCGACTCGGGCAACACCTCGTTCATCAACGACGTGCGCGGCGTGCTTGTCAAAACCAACGGTGCGGTCTCCGGCTTTGCCAGCAACGTCGGCGGCGGCGATTTCCTGCTCTATATCACGCCGTCCGGCAACCGTATCACGGCCAAAGACCTGCGCACGCGCTATCTTTCGCACGGACCCAATCTGAGCGTCGTGACCTACACGGGCCGCACGACCGACGACTCGATCTCGTTCGTTTATACGGTCAAGGTGTGCCGCGGCAACGACCTCACGCGCGTGTATCTGAGCTTTGATTATTCGTTCCTGAAAGCCGTCAGCGCCCGCACGCTCAGCCTGTTCTGCTACGGCACGGAAAAATACAACGAAAGCGGATTTACAGGTTTCGCCGTCGGCAACTCCGCCGGTCTGGTCAAGGAGTATACTTCCTCCGAGCTTTCTCAGGGCACGAACACCTATTCGTATCAATACGTGACCGGCTTCGTTCCTCTGACGGGCGACGATCCGTGGCTGAGCTGGACCGGCACGCGCTCCGGCGTCGTCGACGGATTCGGTCACGCGGACCGCGCGCTGATCCTGCGCGACTGGAGCGCCACGGTGCGCGGCGTCGAAAACGACACTCCCTACCTGCGGATCCGCTCGGCCAGAGCGCATCATCAGGGTTCGGCCGTTCCGACCAATATCATGGAACTCGGCGGCGGTACGAACAGCTACTACGCCGGCGACCGCGTCCGCGGCACCGTAGAACTGCTCGTCCTGCCGCAGACGGTTTCCGATTACGCCGGCAGCGACGCGGCTTTCCTCACCGCGCTGAACCAGTACGCCGGCAGTTGGCAGCTGGCTCATTACGAAGCGACCGCCGGCGCCGTCGCCGTTTCGGGCCTCAGCGGCGCGACGCTCGCCGCGACCGCCCCGACGGTCCTGCGCGCCAAAACCGGTACGACGTCCGTATCCTTTACTCTCAGCGGCGGCGTGAGCTACGTCCCCGTGACCTTTACCAACCTCGCCACCAACCGCGGCTGGCGCCTGCAGGAGCACGTCGACGGCGTCTGGACCGACGTCGCCGCCTCGCAGGAAGTCTACGGCAACGATTTCTGGCAATGCCGCTCCGACCCCGTGTCCGGCACGTATGAATTGACCTACAACGTCTACCGCAGCAGCGGAGAGGCGCGCGCGTTCCGACTCGTCCAGTCGCTTGCGCTGGCGTTAAACCCCGACCCGACGGAAGCGCAGGCGCCCGCGCCCCTGTCGTCCCTGCCGACGTTCTTTCAGGAGGAGCGTCCCTACGCCGAAACGGTGTTGAACGTGCCGACGGTACAGGAGCTGCCCGAATATAATTTCAGCGACGAGATCAAAGCCGTCGCCTATCGCGGCGCCGATTACGGCACCGGAGCCAGCGCCAGGCAGACCCGCGTGTTCGCTTATCTGGGCGTTCCCGCCTCCGCCAGCCCGACCAACCCCTGCCCGGCCGTCGTTCTCGTGCACGGCGGCGGCGGAACGGCCGACTGCTACTGGGTCAAATACTGGGTCGACCGCGGTTACGCGGCCATCTCCATGGATCTCGAGGGGCATTATCCTATCCGGAACGGCAACTATTGCACGCCCGGCACGGAAACGAACGCCTACTCGGGCCCGGTCCGCGTCGGCGCCTTCGGCGACGCCGACGAGGCCGACCTTTCGAAGCAATGGCCCTATCACGCGGTTTCAGCCATCATGCTGGCGCGCACCCTCATCGGCGGTCTCGACTGCGTCGACGATGGCAAAATCGGCGTCATGGGCTTCAGCTGGGGCGGCTACCTGACCTCGTTCACCATCACCGTGGACAACCGCTACGCCTTCGCCATCCCCGTCTACGGCAGCGCTTTCGTCGGAGAAACCTATCTCTTCCAGAACAGCGCGCTTTCCGCCGCGGCCCGCAAATGGGATCCGGCGCTCAACGTCGGCAACGTCACGGCCAAGGTCCTGTGGTTCAACAGCGACAAGGACTTTTTCACCAACCTCATCGGCGATACCCTCAGCTATGAAAACACGCCCGGCAGCGTCATGCTGATCGATCCGGACATGGGCCACGGCGGCGGAAACTGCTGGTCGAGGCCGGAGGTCTTCGCGTTTGCCGACAGCGTCGTGAAAGGCACGCCCGGCCTGATGGAAATTGTCCGTCAGCCCGAAGGTCTGACCCCGAGCATCGAGGTCAGCGTGCCGTCCGGCGTCACGATCCACAGCGCGAAACTCTTCTACCGCACGCAGGAAATGGGCTACAAGAATACGGAACAGACCGCCTGGCTCAGCCTCGACGCCGCCGTCAGCGGCACGACCGTATCGGCAACGGTGCCGAACGGCGCGGTCGCCTACTTTTTCGTCGTCTACGACAGCCGCGTCGGGACCGACCCCTTCATGCAGCAGCAGAAGCGTTTCGGCACCGCCAGCAAAGTGGTCTATCTGGTCGACACGCATCTGGAGCTCGTCGTTCGCTGACGCGCTGACGAAAACAAAAAAAGACGGCCTATGACCGTCTTTTTTTATGCCCGTTTGATTATTTCTCGCGCGCGAGCGCTTTTTCGTTGATCTTGATCTCGGCGGCGGCGCGCCATCCGTTGAACAGCTCGGTCCATTCGCCCGACTGTTTGGACGCGAGCAGCTCGGTGCTGATCTCTTCGCGCAGATCGTCGAGCGGAACGTCCCCGGCGGGCACCTCGATGTCCATGCGCACGACGTGATAGCCGTAATCGGACACCGTCGGCTCGGCGTTATACTCTCCCACGGCCGTAAGCCCCAGCGCCGCGTTCAGGAAACCCTCGACGTAGCCCGTGGTGGTCGGCCCGATCAGATAGCCTTTTTCCCCGAAACCGGAGGCTTTGTCGTCGTTATATTCGTCGTGAAGCGCTTCCCAGGTCTCGCCCTCGCCGAGACGGCGGTAGAACTCGGCCACCTTTTCGTCCAGCGCGCCCAGCGCCTCTGTCAGCTTCTGCTCGGCCTCGGCGGTCTTGGCTTCATAGGTAGCCGTATACTCCGCCTTCTCCGCCTCGTCCTCGGTTGCGTCCGCGCTGGCCTTGGCCGACGCGGCGGCGCTCCGCAGCGTGCGCAGTTCCGTTACCGCGTCCTCGTCGATCATGAACAGTACGTGCGACACCCAGCGATAGCCCGCGGGCGCGTAAAAGATCGTCTCTCCGGCGGCCACGGCGTCTTCATACTGGTCCGCGTCCCCGTCGAAATCCGCTTTCTGCTCGGCCAGCATCTGATCGTAATAATCCTTGATCTCGTTCTCGGTCACGGCCACGCCGTCGAGGACTTTCTCCTTGAGGCACGTCGTGGCGACCTGACGCTCGTAGTCGGCCAGCAGCTTTTCATAGCTCGTATTGTTTTTCTCGTAGAAATTCTTCATTTCCTCGTCGGCCATCGCCTCGTACACTTCGTCGCTCTTCGGCGCGTCGCCGTCGGCTTTTTTCTCCGAAGCGATGAAATCGTCCTTGTAGGCGCGGATGTCCTTGTCCAGGTTGGCGCGCGCCTCCGCGGCGTTCTCCGCGCTGAGCGGCAGAATGCCCTCCTCCCGGCATTTCTGCTCCAGGATCGCCGCGTCGATCATGCTGTCGATAATATCGTCGCGCAGCGACGTGAAATACGCCGAATAGGTCGGATCCGTACGGCTCAAGCCGTAGTGGTTCTCATACATTTCGGCATAGGAATTGTAGAGATAGTAAAAGTCCTCCCACAGGATCTCCTGCCCGTTGACCGTGGCCGCCACGTCGAGCTTTTCCTCGAAAAACACACAGCCGGTCAGCACGCCCGCGCACAGCAGCGCTGTCAGAACGACGCAAAGGATCTTTTTCATACGATTGTGTTCCCCTTCCGGTTTAATAACTGCATTGTAAACGGAAACGCCCGAAAAGGCAAGCGCCTTCCGGGCATTTTTACAGATTATTTGCATTTTCCCGCCGCGTCCGTCACGAAACGCCCCTTTCGGTCACGACGGCGAAATTATCGTAGACGGCCCACTCGAAGCTCGCAGAGGAAAACTTGCTCAGCTCGGAGCGGTTGACGACGAAAACGGTCTTGTCGTAGGCCTCCGGATCTCCGCAGTCCGACGGCAGGGTAAAGACGAATTTCCCGAACTTGTACGCGTGGCGGAACTCGGCCTTCGGATCGTAATACTGCACGGTGGTATAGAAATCCTCCGGCGGGATCTCGCAGAAAAACAGCGTGAGGATGAACGGGCCGTTGACGCCCGTGTACGAGCAGTAGATACGGTCGCAGTCGCGCCCATAGGCGTCCGTAATGGCTTCCTCATATCCGTTCATGAACGCCGCGTCGGTGGCTTTGGCGTATTCGCCGCCGAAATAATAGAAGCCGAAGCTGCCCGCCGCCGCCAGCACCGCCGCCAGACAGACCGCCGCGGCCTCGCGCAGGCGGCTCGCCAGATACTCGACGCCCGCCGTCAGGAAATAGATCCAGGGGATGAAGAGGATGCTGAGACGGTTGATGTTCTGATGGATAATCAGCGCCAGCGCGACCGCCCCGATGAACCAGGCCGCGACGACGGACTCGGCGGAGTATTTTTTGAGCGAAAGCGCGCGCCGGAAGGTCAGCGCCGCGCCGAGCACCGCCAGCGGGAAGGTGAACAGATAGACGATATTGTACGCTTCGACCTTGTTCCAGATGAAATCCGGCGTGCCCGTCGTAAGCGTCGCGATCAGCGTGCCGACGTTTTTGAGCACGTTGCCGACGAAATTCTTGTCCATCGCGAGAAACACCGAGTCGGACCGCATGACCGTCAGCCGCGGGATGCTGAAAAACGACGTGCGGATCTCCGGCAGATCAAAGACGTTGATGACGTAGAAAACCGCCAGCGGCAGGACCGCCGCGACGAACGCGACCCCCGCCCAGAGCAGCTGGCTGATTTTAATGCGCTTGTGCCGGAGCGCGTAGGCCACGGCCAGGATCACGAGGATCGGCACGGCCACCAGCGCCGCGCCGTAGGCGTAGAGCGACAGGCACAGGCTCAGCGCCGCGAAGATGAACCACCGCGTCTTGCCCGTGTCGGTGCCGACGGTAAAGAAATATACGCCCAGCAGGGTCGTGAACGGCAGAGGATTCGAATCGAGCCCCCAGCGCGAAAGCATGATGTGCCACGGCGCCAGCGCCAGCAGCAGGATGCCGGCGTAACCGGCGCGTTTGCCCATCGTGCGCTTGACGAGCAGATAAAACACCGGCAGCGACGCGATCCCCATCAGCGCCATGGGCAGACGGTACACGAACACGCCCCCGCCGAAGAGTTTGAAAAACACCATCGCGACGTAGGTATAGAGCGGCCCGTGGCCCGCGCCCCACGCCACCGGATAAACCGGCATGACGTAGCCGTTGCGATCCACGCCGTAGTTCGCCAGCGCCCAGCTGTCGTAGCCGATGCTCGCCTCGTCCTGATTGAATCCGTTGGGCAGCACGCTCAGCGCGACGAGTCTCAGCGCCGCGCCGACGAGGGTCACGGCGACGACGAAAATCCACTCGAAGCGCTCGCTCTCCATCACCGTGAGCAGCTTTCCCTGAACGGGCCGGGGCCGGCTGATGACGAAGGCGCCCACGGTCGCCGCGACGAAAACGAACAGCATGATCAAATTGTACGTATCCATACGCTTGCTTCCTTTCCGGGATTGCCTGTACATTAACACAACGCGCCCCGTCCCGAAAGTGAGGGCGCGCACAAAACCTTCAGTCGGGGTCACATGATTTGTTGGCCGGAGATCCGGAGACTGCCGTCGGCAAGCCGCTTGTAATAGAGGAGAAATCTTTCGCACCAGTTAGGTTGGTACGCCGGTTCCGGGTCGGACAGCCGCTTGAAACAGCAGAGCATGATGTAAACCGTGTCGTTTTTCTCCCGCTCGAACATCTCGCGCGGGAACGTGACGCTTTCATGGTGACGGAAAGGAAACTGTACTGTTTTGCTGTCAAAGAAGTATTCGTCCGAAAAAGCTTCTTCCCCGGGGATCTCCCGCACAAAATAACATCCGTCAAGCTCACGGATATCCCGGACGGCCTCCCCGTGTACGAAAGGCGTGTCGGAAGCGGCGGTGGTGTACACGCCGAACACGAACTCGGCCGGATCGCCTTCGTACCAGAGCCCTGGTTTCCCTCCTTGATGTAAAGCGAAATACGCGTCGAGCGTCACGTCCTCATCGGGCGCAAAGACGTAATCGCCTTTTTTGACGGCAAATCGGAACATTGTCGCGATATCCAGCTGAAAGGTGTTGCTCCAGTACTGGTTTCTCCATATCAGAGCGCGCAAGATCTCAGCTCCCGCGGCGCATCCTGTCAGTAAGGGGGTTGTCAGGATGAGAAGCAGCGAAACGGCAAGGATTTTCTTCATCGTGATTCCTCCTTATGACGTTTTCAGAATGTTTACCGTCACGGCAACGGGTCCCGTATAGGACCCCGGAGCGTGCCGGGCAAAAGATGATCCGATACGGAACGTTTGACGTCAGAGAAGTAAGCAGCACGGGTTATCCTTAATTAATAATTTTTCTAATATTTCCTTTTTTTATTATACCCTGTTAATTTTCAGAAATCAATATCTTTTCTCTTAATTTTTTCTTCTTTTTTGTTAATTCTTTCTTCTTTCTGGCGGCGCCCTTCTTTTGGGATTGAAAAACGCCGTCCGCCGTGTTATAATAAGACATCGATACGAAAAGGAGTTGTTTTTCGCCATGAAAAAACCGTTTCTTCTGCTGCTCGCGCTGATCGTGACCGTCAGCCTCGCCGCCCCGGCCCTCGCTTCCGGCGCCGAAGGCTCCGAGATCGTGCGCACGCTGGCCGATCCGGCGGATTTCACGACCGTCTCGGCACTGGACACGTCCAATTCCCGCGGCTATTTCTACGCCACGCACCCGAATTTCGCCACCGCCGTGACCGTCGAAACGATCGGTGACGAAACCTTCTTCGCCGTCACCATGGATAAATGCGGTATCCTTTCGGGCGAATACGCCTATATCCACAACCGCATGGGTCTGATTTCGGACAACGATCTTTCCGCCGGCAACGCCCTGCGCATCCGCGTGCGCAACGCCGCGACGACGGACGTGTCGCTCTCGGTGCGCTGCGACCTGGCCAAGGGCAAGGACAACTGTCTGTTCTATTTCTGCGAACCGGTCCTGACTGCGTTGGACGGATCCGAGGTCGAGAGCGATCTGTATTCCAATTTTGTCGTCCTGCCGAAAGATTTCGACGGCTACGTGATCCTGCCGTTTGACGACGTCTCTTTCCTCAGCGGCAGCGAAGAAATGCTGGATGCGGGGATGAAGGACGTCTATCAGTTCTGCTTCAAATTTGACCAGCCCGACGGTGAGGAAATGGCGCCGGAAGACGACGTTCTGCTCTTCGGCAAGATCGAACTGATGAACCTCCCGTCCGCTCCGGAGCCCACGCCGACTCCGACGCCGACCCCGACGCCGGAACCGACTCCCGCGCCGACCCCGACGCAGGCCCCGACCGAAGCGCCCACTCAATCCCCGACGAACGCGCCCACTCAGGCCCCGACCGAAGCGCCCACGGCTACGCCCGCGCCGACCGGTAACGGCGGCGTCCCGTGGCAGTGGATCGCCGTCGGCGTCGTGATCGTCGCCGCGGCCATCGTCGGTTTCATCAGCAAGAAAAGAAACAGTAAATAACTATATTATAAAAGGAGCTCGCCGTGGCAGATAAGAAAAAATACCCCTGGATCAAGAGCCTGTTCGGACGAAAAAAACCGCCCGCCGAGGCCGTTTACGCCGGACCCGAATACTTTGAAAAGCGCAATCGCCCTCGTCCCGAGGAAGCGATCGAGGACGTCTACGCCGGGCCCGAGTATTTCGAGCGGCCCGCCGACGAAACCGGGGAAGAGGACGCGCCCCCGCCTCCCGCGGAGGAGGCCGAACCCGTACCGCTCCGGAAGAAAACGCTGTTCGGCCGCGTCTACGCCGGCCCGGCTTATTATAAGCGCCGCGACCGGAAAGCCGAGCCGCCCGAAACGGAAACCGAAGCCGGCGTCGAGCCGATCCGCTGTCTCTACGCCGGGCCCGAACTCCTCGTCAGGACCGTCGAGCGCGAGGAGGACGTCGATCAGGCCGAGGAGCCGATCGACGTCGTCTACGCCGGACCCGAATACGCCCCGCCGAAGCGCCCCGTACTCGTTGAGAAACCTCCCGAAGAGCGGGACGACGCGGAAGAGTCCGACCCGCCCCGCCGGGAACCGCCGATCATGTTCGTTTACGCCGGCCCGGCTTATTTCAGCCGCTCCGACATGATCCCCGCCGCGCCGGCGCCGTCGGACGGACCGTCGGACGAATACTGCGCCGAGTGCGGCATGCCTCTTCCCAAAGAGGGCGATGTCTGCCCCGCGTGCGGCGCCGCGCGTCCCAAGAAGGTCTGAGCCATGACGCTGTCCGACTACGCAAACTTTCCTTTTCAACTGCGTCACTGCGTCTGGGAAATCACGCTGGCCTGCTGTTTCCGCTGCGCTTACTGCGGCTCCCGCGGCGGAAAAGCGCGTCCCGACGAGCTGACCGCGGCCGAATGCGAGGACGTGGCGCGGCAGCTTGCCGAACTGGGCTGCCGGCGCGTTTCGCTCATCGGCGGCGAGGTTTTCATGCGGCCCGACTGGCCGCGGATCCTGCGCGCGCTCACCTCGCGCCGGATCAAGACCTGCGTCATCACCAACGGCTTCCGCATGAGCGACGCCGTTCTTTCCGAGCTGAAAGCCGCCGGCGCAGAGTCCGTGGCCGTCTCGATCGACGGACCGGAGGAGGTACACGACGCGTTCCGTCAGCCCGGCAGTTACCGCCGCGCCATGGAAGCCGTCGACGCGCTGGCCGGCGCCGGCATCCCGGTTTCGGTCATCAGCGCCCTGCGCGCCGACAACGCCCCGCTGCTGCCGCGGTTCTATGAAACCCTGCGCGCCAAGCCGATTTTCGCCTGGCAGATCCAGGCCTGCAGTCCCATGGGCAACGCCGCGTCCAACCGCCTCGACGTGCGTTTCGACGCCGCCGCCGTGCTCCGTTTCGTGGCCGAAACGGCCCCGGGCGCGCCGTTCATGATGGGCGTAGCCGACAATATCGGCTATTATTCGCCCGAGGAGGGCCGCGTGCGCGGGCTCGACGGCGTCTGTTTCGAGGGCTGCGGCGCGGGCCTGACCGGCGTCGGCATCGACAGCGTCGGCAACGTCCGCGGCTGCGAATCCATGTACGACGAGCGCTTCAACGAGGGCAATCTGCGCACCCGCTCCCTGCTGGACATCTGGACGGACCCGGACGCGTTCGCTTACAACCGTCGTTTCCACACGGGCCTGCAGACGGGCCGCTGCCCGGGCTGCCGGTTCGGCGACGTCA
>JAHAZM010000035.1 GCA_018385275.1 Eubacteriales bacterium
CTATATAGTTTTCAAAGACCTTCCGCCGCCTCGCCTCTTCGGCGGACAGCTTTTACATAATACCAAACTATCCCGCGTTTGTCAACCGATTTTTTCGATCTTTTTCCGATCTTTTTTCGGCCCGCGCGCCGCCTGGTTTCTGTCTCTCCGCACCCTCTTTTTTTCGGATGCCTACGTATAATATATCCTTTTTCTCCCTTTGTCAAGCATATTTTCGTCACGTTTTTTCTAAATATTCTACCTTATATATATGGGGCTTTCCTGTGCCGAAAAGTATTGCATCCAACCCTTTGTATTTTATTTTTTCTATCAAAATCGATGTGAAATATATCAATTCTATTCACAAATAAACACTTTTCACAAAATCGCTTGTCTTTTTTTCAGGTTTCTCATATAATGTATTTGAAACCAATCAGGTCGTCTCAATTCGTTTTGGAGGTATTATGGAATTAATTCTGGTGACCCCGTTAGCAGCAGTTTTAGGGATCGCTTTCGCGATCCTGACAGCGCGTAAAGTTTTGAAATTTCCTGTCGGAACAGAACTGATGGCCAAGATTTCTTCCGCCATCAAAAAAGGTGCGCGGGCTTATCTGAAACGGCAGTATACCATCACCGCGATCTTCTTCGCTTGCATGTTCGTCATTCTGATCGCGCTTTCGCTTTGTCAGTTGATCACTCCTTTTGTACCTTTCGCTTTTGTGACAGGCGGTTTCTTTTCCGCTCTTTCCGGTTACGTCGGTATGCGGATCGCCACCGCCGCCAACGCCCGTACGGCCAACGCCTGTTCGAAAAACCTGAACTCCGGACTGCGGATCGCTTTTTCCGCCGGCTCCGTCATGGGTTTCACCGTCGTTTCTCTGGGTCTGTTGGACATCTCGATCTGGTATTTCCTGCTTACCTATGCGTTCCATCTTCCTCCGGAAGAAGTCGCTGCCGCAATGCTGACGTTCGGGATGGGCGCGTCGTGCATGGCGCTCTTTGCGCGCGTAGGCGGCGGTATTTTCACGAAAGCCGCTGACGTCGGCGCCGATCTGGTCGGCAAAGTCGAAGCCGGCATCCCCGAGGACGATCCGCGCAACCCCGCCGTTATTGCGGACAACGTCGGCGATAACGTCGGCGACGTGGCGGGCATGGGCGCCGATCTGTATGAATCCTACGTCGGCTCGATCATCTCGGCCTGCGCGCTCGGCGTTTCCGCCTTTGCCGGCATCCCGCAGGTGACCGGTGTTTCCGCCATGTCAGTTCCGATGATTATGGCAGCCATCGGCGTCGTTGCTTCGATCATCGGCACCTTCTTTGTTCGGACCAAAGAGAATACGAGTCAAAAGACTCTGCTTGCCGCTTTGCGGCGCGGCACCACCGTCAGCTCGATCATCATGCTGCTGGCCGCGTTTCCGCTGATCTGGTTCATCCTTGGAAAAGAATACATCGGCATCTATGGCTGCGTAGCCTTCGGTTTGGTCGCCGGCGTCCTCATCGGTTATTCGACCGAGTATTTCACCTCCGACAGCTATAAACCGACCCGCAAACTGGCTTCCAGCTCTCAAACCGGTTCGGCCACGATCATCATCGGCGGGCTGAGTCTGGGCATGATTTCCACCATCGCTCCCGTCGTAATCATCGGCATCGCGATCCTGGCCTCCTACTTCGTCGCCGGCGGCGCCGCAAATCCCGGACTCGGGCTTTACGGTATCGCCATTGCCGCGGTCGGCATGCTCTCCACTCTCGGCATCACGCTGGCCACCGACGCTTACGGCCCCGTCGCCGATAACGCCGGCGGCATCGCGGAAATGGCCGGCATGGACAAGATCGTCCGCGAACGCACCGACGCGCTTGATTCTCTCGGCAACACCACCGCTGCGACCGGCAAAGGCTTTGCCATCGGTTCGGCCGCTCTCACCGCTCTTGCGCTGATCGCTTCTTACGTACAAACGGCTCAGACCAAAGGCGCGATCCTCTCTTTGGATCTGATGAACCCGCCGGTATTGGTCGGCTTGCTGATCGGCGCGGCTCTGCCCTTTGTGTTCGCCGCTTTGACCAACCAGTCCGTCAGCAAAGCCGCTCAGAGCATCGTCATTGAGGTGCGCCGCCAGTTCAAAGAAATTCCCGGCGTCATGACCGGCGAAACGGAGCCTGATTACGCTACCTGCGTCGATCTTTGCACCCGGTCCGCTCTGAGGCAAATGATCCTGCCGACCGTCATCGCGATTGCCGCGCCGATCATCATCGGCTTATGCCTCGGTCCCAACGGCGTGGTAGGGATGCTGGCCGGCGCTACTGCCACCGGTTTCCTGCTGGCCGTGTTTATGTCCAATGCCGGCGGCGCCTGGGACAACGCCAAAAAACACATTGAAGGCGGACAGTTCGGCGGCAAAGGTTCCGATAATCATAAAGCGGCCGTCGTCGGCGACACCGTCGGCGATCCGCTCAAAGATACCTCCGGTCCTTCTATCAACATCCTGATCAAACTGCTGAGCATGGTTTCGATCGTTTTCTCCTCGTTGATTATCGCTTTCCACCTGCTGTAAAATATCGCGTAACAAAAACGTCTCGCCCGATCTCGGACGAGACGTTTTTTTGATTTGCCGCCGTACGCTACCGCAGCAGCCAGGCGAAGCCTTTTGCCAGGCGTTCCTCCGGCTCGGTAAAATGATGGCCCTGATTCCATTCCAGGATCCTTTCCACGCACAGCCTCGACTCTTCCAGCCGGACGTACTGTTCGCGGATCCCATCGCCTACCGCTGCCATGACTCTGTTTTTTGTCTTTTCTTCCCGCTCTCCCAAACTGAGATAAACTCTTTCGGCCAGAATCTCTCTCGTACGAATAAAATCCCGCCAACCCGGAAACCAGACGGAGGGAGAAACCGCCGCGACGCCCCGGAACGTCCCGTCGCGATAAGCCGCCCATAAAGCGAACAGCCCCGCCAAGGAATAGCCGCCCAGATAAAACCGTTTCTCCCGTTCCGTCCCGACGGCAGGCGCCAGTTTTTTCCGAACAAAACGCAGCGTCTCCTCCGCGCCGGCGCCGAACCCCTCTTTCCCAAAAACCGGCGGCGCTTCCCACGGCGAAAGCTCCTCGTTCCAGTTTTCAACCGCAAGCGCAGCCAGCAGAAACGGCCGCTCCGTTCTTCGTGCGATCAACGTCGTTTCCTCTTCAATCTGCAGCAGTTCGCTTTCGCCGGCCGGCCAGATCAAAACGTCCGCCGCGCTTTCGTCTCCGCAAAGAAAGCAGCGTTTCTGCCCGATTTTCACTTCCGTTTTCATCCGATTCTCCCGTTTCAAAAAGACGCCCCAAAAAACAAAGTCGGCGCACGCGGCGCCGCTCTTTGCTTATTGATGGGATCGAATAAGTTCCGTCAATTTCTGAATGATCGTTTCAACGGAAAGTCCGGATTTTCCGCTCGCATCCGAGATCGTTGCGTTCTTCAGCATCATTTTCCCCAAAGGAGAAGCCAAAACCTTGAGTTTTTCGCTGAGTTTGGGCAACTCCTCCGTCAGCCATGGATACTTCGACAGGATCTCGCCCAGTTTCGTGTCTTTTGTCAACTTCATAATACTGTTCATGTTATGATCCTTTCTGATAAAAACGGAGCGTAATCGCTCCGTTTTTTCTCACTTTTTCGTAAACATCGGGATCTGATTGACCGGAATGGACTTTTTGTCCTTCAACTTTTCAAAGAGTCGGACATTTTCGCTCTGAAGACGCTCCACCTCAGCGGACAGTTCGTCGATCTTAGCCTTCAGTTCCTCCGTCTCGTCCGCATGGGAAAGGTATTCATCGGCAATATTGACCGCCGTCAGCACCGCCAACATAGTCGTGCTCATATTGCCTGTGCCGCCGTCCTCGATCTCCTGCATCTTTTTGTCCACAAAAATCGCGACGCGATGAATATACTCTTCCGGCTTGTCTCCCACCATCGTATATTCTCTTCCGCCGATCTTAACGACCGTTCTGATCTTCTGCATAGAAAGCACACCTTTCTCACTTATTTTTCATTACATTTATTATACAATAGAATTCTGAATATTTCAACAAAAATTTATCTCAGTTTGGCGCCGCAGTTCCGATCCAGCGCTCTCACGATGCGATCGAAGGCGGCGGCCACCTCGTCGTCAGTCAACGTTCTGTCCGAAGCGCGGAACGTCAGCGCGAAAGCCGCGCTCTTTTTGCCTATCAGGACCTGCGCGCCTTCGTATACGTCGAACAATTCGCACCTCTCCAGGATCTCTTTCCCGCCGGCGCGGATCTGATCGATAAGCTCGCCGACCGGAACCTCCTTGTCCACAGTGACGGCAATATCGCGTTTGACGGCCGGATATTTCGGCAGCGGCTTGACGGCAAAGGCGTGATCCGCCGCAGCGGCCGCCGCTTCCAGATCCAGTTCAGCCAGATAGGCGCGTCCCGTGATCTGATAATTCGCCGCCACGTCCGGATGGACTTCGCCGATCAGGCCGATCTTCATTTTATTCACGGATATAACGGCTCTTCTGCCGTCATGCAGGTACGGTCTGCCGCCCGCTTCAAACTTCAGCTGCGCATGGATCCCCATTTTCAGAGCGAAATCCTCGATCGCACCTTTCATCGTAAAGAAATCCTCGCCCTCGCCGTAAGCGCCCAGACAGGCTATCGGCTTTTCAAGCGGCTGCTCGGTCGGCGGAAGCTGCTTGGGCAGATAAACGTTCTCCACGGCGAAAAACCGCCCCGAAGGATTCTTCCGATTGATATTGAGCGCCAGAACCGTCAGCATGTTATGCGCCATCGTCGTCCGCATCACGCTGTAATCCTCGCCCAGCGGGTTCATGATCTCCACGGCGCGGCGCAGATCGCTGTCCTCTTCCAGGCAAAGCAGATCAAACGCCTTTTTCGGAATGAACGAATACGTGACCGCCTCGTTGAAGCCCAGAGACGCCAACGCAGCCGACGCATTCTCCTTGAGCAATACCCCCGGCGTCTTCATGCCGGGTTTCAGAACGGCTTTCATTTCCGTAGGATGGATGTTATCATAACCGTACACGCGCAGGATCTCCTCCGCGATGTCCGCCGTTCCCTCGATATCGTCGCGATAATGCGGGATCCGGCAGGTCAGAACGCCGTCCTGTTCCGTCGTTTTGATTTCCAGCCCGTTCAGGATGCTCAGCATCGTCCGGATCGGAACGTCCAACCCCAGCAGCGCGTTGACGCGTCTGCTGTCGACCGTCACGACGCGCTCCTCATACGGAGAAGCCTGAACGTTGATCGTATCGTTGACGACTTCGCCGGCGCCCAACTGACAAACCAGCGCCACGGCGCGATCCAGCGCCATCTGCGCCGTCTGAATATCGATCCCGCGCTCAAAGCGCGCCGAAGACTCGGTACGGATACCGAGAGCACGCGCCGTCCGTCGGATATTGTCGCGCTTGAAATTCGCGCTTTCAAACACCACCGTCGTCGTATCGTCCTTGATCTCGGAATTTTCGCCGCCCATGATCCCGGCCAGACCGATCGCTCTTTCGCTGTCCGCGATCACGAGCGTTTCGGCGTTGAGGACGTGCTCTTTTCCGTCCAGCGTAGTCAGCTTTTCTCCTTCTTCCGCTCTTCTAACGCAGATATGTGCGCCGCCGATATCGCGGTAATCAAAAGCATGCATCGGCTGACCGAACTCCAGCATGACCAGATTGGTAATGTCCACGATATTATTGATAGCGCGGATCCCGGACGCGTTCAGCGTCTTTCTGACCCATTCCGGAGACGGCGCGATCCTGACGTTGCGCACGGCGCGCGCCATATAACGTCGGCACAGGTCCGGCGCTTTGACTTCGACTGACAGCATGTTTTCAATGCTGCCGCCGGCCGTCGTATACTCGGAGGACGGATAGGTCACCTTCTGCCCTAAGGCCACCGCCGCTTCACGGGCGATCCCGTTCAGACTGAGACAATCGGGTCGGTTCGCCGTAGCTTTGAAATCCACGATCACATCGTCAAAGCCGATGACGGAACGCATATCCGTCCCTATCGCTTCGCCGTTGGTCAGAATCAGGATGCCGTTGACTTCCGCGCCGGGATAGACGCTGTCGTCGACGGTCAGTTCCTCGCCCGAACAAAGCATTCCGTTGGATTCCACGCCGCGCAGTTTCCCGCGTTTGATCTTCGTTCCGTTGGGCAGCAGGGAATCATGCAGCGCGACCGGGACCAACGCTCCTTCGAAAACATTCTGCGCGCCCGTGACGATCTGGATCGTTTCCTTTCCCACGTTGACCTGGCAGATCCAGAGATGATCCGAATCCGGATGCCTCTCCATCTTCTCTACGCGGCCGACGACCACGTTTTTCATCTTCTCGGACAGATCGACGCACTCTTCGATCTCCAGACCCAGCATGACCATTTTGTCCAGGAAATCGTTCGTCGGGATATTGATATCGACATATTGCTTCAGGCAATTCAAAGAAACTTTCATCGTTGTCGCCCCCTTTAACGGAACTGGTTCAGGAATCTGACGTCGTTCTCAAACATCAGTCTCATATCGGAGATCCCGTAGCGCAGCAGCGCCACGCGTTCGAGTCCGATCCCGAAAGCAAAGCCCGAGTATTCCTCCGGATCGATCCCGCATCCGGCCAAAACCTTCGGATTGACCATCCCCGCGCCGAGGATCTCGATCCAGCCGGCGCCCTTGCAGACGCGGCAGCCCTTTCCGTCGCACAGCGAACAGGAGACGTCCACCTCGACGCTCGGCTCCGTGAACGGGAAGAAAGACGGACGGAACCGCGTTCTCGTTTTAGGCCCGAACATCCCCTTGGCGAAAAGATCCAACGCGCCCTTCAGATCGCACATAGTGATCCCTTTCCCCACGACCAGGCCTTCGCATTGATGGAAAACAGGCGAATGCGTCGCGTCGACCTCGTCGGCCCGGAACACCCGTCCCGGCGAAAGGATCTTGATCGGCGGTTTCTGCTTTTCCATCGTGCGGATCTGCGCCGCGCTGGTCTGCGTACGCAGCAACAGATTTTTGGTAATATAGAACGTATCCTGCATATCGCGCGCCGGATGATCCAGCGGCAGATTCAGCGCCTGAAAATTATAGTAATCCGTCTCGATCTCCGGTCCGTCCACGATATCGTAGCCCATGCGGGTGAAAATATCGACGATATCGTTCCGGACGATATTGATCGGATGAAGACCGCCGGACGGCAGTCTCTTCCCCGGCATGGTCACGTCGATCTTTTCATTGAGAAGCGCCGCTTCTTTTTCTTTTTTCTGGATGATCGCCCGCATTTCTTCGAAACGGGCTTCGATCTCCTGCCGCACCGCGTTGACGGCGGCGCCGGCCTTGGGTCGTTCCTCGGGAGCCAGTTGGCCCATGGAACGCAGCAGTTGAGACAGTTCGCATTTCTTGCCCAGGATCTCCGCGCGGATATCGTTGAGCTTCTGCATGCTGTCCGCTTCCTCGAGCCGCGCAAACGCCGCGCTGCGGATCGCTTTCAGTTTTTCAAGCATAATGATTCTTCCTTTCTGAAATAAAAAGCCGTCGCCCCGAAAGGGACGACGGCTGCCGTGTTACCACCCATATTCGCGCCGTTTCCGGCGCCTCAAGCGAGCTGTAACGGGCGTCCCCGTGCCGCCTACTTCCGGTTCAGCGGGCAAACTCCGAGCCGAACTTTCACGTCGCCGGTCAACGGGTCGATTTCAGCGTACCTCTTCCCTCTCTGCTGATGCCTGATGCGGCGCTACTCCTGCTCATCATCGTCGTTTTATTCATCATATCACAAGCGGTTGAAATCGGCAAGAGGTTTATTCGTCATCCTCGTCCGAACCGCCGTCAAATCCGGCCGCACCGGACCCGACCGCGCGGATCTTCTCTTCCACTTCTTTCGCCACGCCGGGGTTCTCCACGAGATACTTTCTGGCGTTCTCGCGGCCCTGTCCGATCCGTTCGCCGTTATAAGACAGCCACGCGCCGCTCTTTTCGATCACGCCCGTCGCGACGCCGAGATCGATCAGACAGCTCTCGTTGGAAATGCCTTTTCCGTAAATAATATCGAATTCCGCGGTTTTGAAAGGCGGCGCCACCTTGTTTTTGACGACTTTGACGCGGGTATGATTCCCGATGATCTCGCTGCCGCTCTTCAGCGCTTCGACCTTGCGGACGTCGATGCGGACGGAAGCGTAAAACTTCAGCGCGCGGCCGCCGGTCGTGACCTCCGGATTCCCGTACATGACGCCGACTTTTTCACGCAGCTGATTGATGAATACTACCACCGTGTTGGTCTTTCCGATGGAACCGGCCAGTTTCCGCAGCGCCTGCGACATCAGTCTGGCATGCAGGCCCACGTGCGAATCGCCCATTTCTCCGTCGATCTCCGCTTTGGGTACCAGCGCCGCCACGGAATCGATGACGATAATATCGACGGCGCCGCTTCTGACCAGCGCGTCTGTGATCTCCAACGCCTGCTCGCCGGTATCCGGCTGAGAAACGTACAGTTCGTCGATGTTGACGCCCAGCGCTTTCGCGTAGATCGGATCGAGCGCGTGCTCCGCGTCGATGAACGCCGCGATCCCGCCGCGTTTCTGCGCTTCCGCCACCATGTGGAGCGTCAGCGTCGTCTTGCCGGAAGACTCGGGGCCGTATACTTCGATAATACGGCCGCGCGGGATACCGCCGATACCAAGCGCCATATCCAGCGAAATACAGCCGGTGGGGATCGCTTCGACCTCAAGTTTGCCCTGGTCGTCGCCCAAGCGCATCACGGAGCCCTTGCCGAACTGTTTTTCGATCTGACTCAGCGCCAGATCCAAAGCTTTTTTCTTCTCAACCATTTTCATTCCCTCCGCTCACAGCTTTCACAAGCCAATCTATCGCGATCTGCGCGGCGCGCCGCCGCGTTTCATTTCTCTCACCGGAAAACCGGAACCGTCTGGTCTGACAGTTTCCGTTCCGATCCGTCAAAGATATATATACCACGCCGTCAAGTCTTTTGTCAATCCCGGACGGTCCGGCGTAACCCGTTACGGACAACGCCCAGTCGCTCCCGAAACGCCGCGCGGCGCCGAGCGCCATTTCCCGGGCGGTCGGCTCGCTGACGGCGGTATACCGCGCCAGCGTCTCCTTTTCAACGCCCAAAAGTCTGTTTTTGATCTCGTCGGTGTAAGACACGACGCCGCCCTTGAAAACCTCCGACGCCCCCGGCACGTCCACGATCGTCGAAGCGATCAGGCCGCCGGTGCAGGATTCCGCGAGCGCCAGCGTCTCTTTTTTTTCTTTCAGGAGTCGCACCAGTCTCTCCGCGCTCATTTGAGATCCCTCATGATTTCTGAAGCGACGGCCTTATTCTTATAAAAATACTCTCCGCAGGACCAGATCGACAGCGCCAGAGAAATATAGATCAGGATCTCTCCCAGCGGCACCCCGATATAGAAAAACGGGAAATCATTGAGCATCAACAGCACGATGGCCACGTACTGCACGATGGTTTTGATCTTGCCGGGCCAACCCGCGGAAATGACCGTTCCTTTGGTCGAAGCGATGAGCCGGAACCCGCTGATGACGAATTCGCGGCCGATCAGCACGATAGTCACGATGGGATTGACGCTGCCGTCGGCTGTCAGCAGGATCAGCGCCGACATGACCAGAAGCTTGTCCGCGATCGGGTCGATGAATTTGCCGAACAGCGTCACGTTCCCGTTACGCCGGGCGATCTGTCCGTCCAGCGTGTCCGTGATCGCCGCGGCCGTGAACAGGATCGCGGACAGGATCGAAAACACGTTGAGGCCGCCGGCCGCCAGATAAAAGAGGACCACGATGACCGGCACCAGCAGGATCCTCAGGATCGTCAGTTTATTAGGAAGATTCATACCGCCGCTTCCCCCATCAGATCATAATCGGCGCAGTCGGTGATCCGTACTTTTACAACGGTCCCGATCTGCAGCTCTTTCTCCGAAGAGATATAAATCACGCCGTCCACTTCGGGCGCCTCATACTGAGACCGACCGATGTACAGACAGACGTTCTCGTCGTATTCGTCGACCAGACAATCGTAAACCCGGCCGATCCGTTCTTCGTTGAGTTCCCGGGAAATACCGGCCTGCAGCTCCATCAGCTCGCGATACCGCTCTTCCTTGACCGTTTCCGCGATCTGCCCCGGCATCTCCGCTGCGGGAGTGCCCTCCTCGGCCGAATACGGAAACACGCCGACACGATCCATGCGCTCTTCCCGCACAAAATCGCACAGTTCGGCGAACTGCTCCTCCGTTTCCCCCGGAAAACCGACGATGAGCGAAGTCCGCACCGCGAAACGATGCTGCGCCGCGCGCAGCCGCGCCAGCGAACCGCGCACTTGCTCGGGCGTATCATGACGGTTCATATTCTTCATGATCTGCGCGGAAATATGCTGCAGGGGCACGTCCGCGTACTTGCAGATCCGGTCTTCGGCGTCCATCAGCGTCAGCAATTCTTCCGACATGCCTTTCGGGTACATATACAGGACCCGGAACCAAACGATTTCCCGGATCGCCAGCAGCGCGCGCAGTAATTCGCACAGCATCCGTTTTCCGTACCGGTCGATCCCGTAATCGGTCGTATCCTGCGCGACCAGAATGATCTCTTTGACGCCGTCGTCGGCCAATTGCCTCACTTCGGCGCAGATGCTTTCGATACTGCGCGACACCATGCGGCCGCGAATAGCCGGAATGGCGCAGTAACTGCAGCGATTGCTGCAGCCGTCCGCGATCTTGACGTAGGCGTAATGAGCCGGCGTGCTGATCATCAAACGACAGGCGTTCTCCAGATAATCGGCTTTCCCCTCGAGGCATAACCGCCTTTGTCCGGTCTTTTCAAATTTCTCGATCAGCGCCGGCAGCCTGTCCGTGTCATAAGTGCCGATCAAAACGTCCGCCTCGACCAGCTCGTCGAACAGCTCGCGTCCGTATCGCTGTACGAGGCAGCCGGCGACGACCAGGATACGGCAGTTCCCTTCTTTTTTAAACTCCGCCGCTTCCAGGATCTCTTCCACCGCTTCAGTCTTGGCGCTTTCGATAAAAGCACAGGTATTGACAATAATGATCGAAGCTGCGGCAATATCCGTAACCAAACGGCAGCCGCGCTCCAGAAGGCGGCTGGCAATGAGCTCGCTGTCCACACGGTTTTTCGGACAGCCCAACGAAATGATATGTACGGTTTTATTCGTCATCGATGGATACCTTGAACGTCAGCATATATTCTTCCGGCGTCATCAGAATGGCGCGCATGTTTTTGTTGCTCGGATCGGGTTTCCCCAGAATTCCCCGCTCTTCCATCATTTCCACCAGATTGCTCGCGTGATTGAAGCCGATCTTAAGCTTACGCTGAACGAACGAAACGCTCGACTGATTGTTGATGATGACCGTGCGGACCGCTTTTTTGAACAACTCTTCCTCTTCGTCGTCCTTGTCTCCGTTCTGCGCCGCGGCATCCGGCGGCGGCGTCCCGTTGGCCGCCATCTCCATTTCCTGCTGGATCAGGCTGGCCATCTCGCCGCTGTCCGACGCGCCCTGAGCTTTGACGAATTCCACGATATTCTCGATCTCTTCTTCGGAAACGAACGCGCCCTGCGCCCGGATAGGCTTGGGGATCCCGGCCGGGAAATACAGCATATCGCCCTTGCCCAGCAGTTTTTCGGCGCCGATCATATCGATGATGGTCCTGGAGTCGTGCGAACTGGAAACGGCGAACGCGATACGCGACGGGATATTGGCTTTGATCACGCCGGTGATGACGTCGACGCTGGGCCGCTGCGTCGCCAGCACCAGATACATGCCGGCGGCGCGGGCCATCTGCGCCAGACGGCAAATCGAATCCTCGATCTCCTTGCCCGCCACCATCATCAGATCCGACAGCTCGTCGATCAGAATGACGATCTGCGGCAGTTTTTCTTCTCCGTTTTTCTGCGCCCATTCGTTATAGCCGGCCAGATCCTTGACCATGGCGCTGGAAAACTTGGCGTAGCGCCCTTCCATCTCTTTTTTGGCCCAGTTCAGGGCGCCGGCCGCCTTCTTCGGACTGGTGACGACCGGAACGGCCATATGCGGGATCCCGTTGTAAATGCTCAGTTCCACGACCTTCGGGTCGATCATGATGAGCTTGACTTCATCGGGACGGGCTTTATATAGAATACTGGCGATGATGGTATTCATGCAGACGCTCTTGCCCGAACCGGTAGCGCCGGCGATCAGCAAATGCGGCATCTTGTGCAAGTCGGCCGTAATGACGTTGCCGGCTCCGTCCTTGCCGAAAGCCACGGAAATCTTTGATTTGCTCGCGCGGAATTCCGCCGAATCCACGACGTCGCGGAAAAGGACAGCGGTCGCGTAAGTATTGGGGACCTCTACGCCGACGGTGGATTTGCCCGGGATCGGCGCGATGCGGATCCCGTTGGCGGCCATCGCCAGCGCGATATCGTCCTGCAGCGCCTGCACGCGGCTCAGCTTGACGCCCGGTGCCAGCGCGACCTCATAACGGGTGATCGACGGACCGGTGGTGACGCTCTGCACCTGCGCCGCCACGCCGAAACTCTTCAGCGCCTGCAGGAGCGTAGCCGCTTTCTCAGCCGTGTTCTCACGCGGAGCGGAGGAACGATCCGGCTGCCGCAGCAGCGAGATCGGCGGAAGCACGTATTCTTTCTTCCCGTCCGGTTTGGCTTTGACCGGCGCCGTTGCGGCAGCCGGCTGCGGTTTTACCGTGTTTTCCGGCATCCTTCTGGTGCGCGGCGTTTTTTTCGGTTCCCGATCGTATTTTTCAAACTCGTCATACTGAGCCAGATCAAGCCGCGGCAGCTTGGTGCGATCTCCCGTTTCTTTCGGTTCGGGCAAAGTCTTTTTAGTCGGGTTCTCGACTTTTCCGATATAAAGCTGGTTCTTTCTGGCTTCCCGTCTTTCTTCTCTTTCCTCCCGTCTGATCCTGCGTCTCTCGTCGGACCGTTCACGGATCCGCGTCCCCATGCGTTTGAGAGAAAGATTGGTCAGCATGATCACGCTGGAAGCGATCAGCAGAACGGAAAGGATCACGCATCCGGTAATATCGATCAGAAAATAGACCGCCGAAAACAGGACCCCGCCGATCACGCCGGCGCCCCCATGCTGGTTCATTCCGACCGTCCAGGAGCTTGAAACAGCCGTGCCGAAGTTTTCCAGTTCAAAGCGCGCGCCGCCGGCATAGATGCTGTGCGTCAGCAGGAGAACGCCGAGGATCCCCAGCACGAAAAAAACAGCTTTGAGCGCGTTGATATGCCGTTTGTACGACAGGATCGTCATGATCCCGCCGAGGCCAAAAGCAAACGGAACGACGTAAGCATAGATCCCGAGCGCGCCGAAAAATACGCCGCCCAGCCATTGGCCGACCACGCCGACAAGAGAAGTAAACACGCAGAACAGAGAGAATATCCCCAATGCGATCAGACAGATCCCGGCGATCTCACATTTTTTGCGTTTCAACTCTTCCGCTGCCGAAACCGATGCTTTTTTTCTGTTGTTTTTCGCCATTCCTTCTTATTTCTCCAAATCAAATAGTTAAAAGTATTATAACATAAAACCGAGGATTATACAATAACAAAGATATTCTTTTTCAAAAAACGACGTCCTTCACCCCGCGGCCTACGACGGCAATGCTCGCCGCGGCAAAATCCAGCGTTTCCGCCGCTGCGGCGCGTACCTGCGCCGGCGTTACCGCGCGGATCCGATCCAGCAGTTCGTCCGGCGTGATGACGCGTCCGTGCAGCAAAAGCGACTTGGCTCCGGCGGAAGCGGCGGCGCCCGCCCTTTCGTTGGACAGCACGAACGTCCCTTTTAATTGCGCGGCGGCGTCCGCGATCCGCTTGTCGTCGATTTTTCCCCTCAGATTTTCCAATATCTCCCGCGTCAGGCCAATCGCCTGCGGGTAATTCTCCGGCGAAAGCCCCATATACACGTGAAAAGTCCCGGCGCCGGAATAAGAAGAAGCATACGAATAAACGCTGTAAGCCAGTCCCTTCTGCTCGCGGATGGTCTGAAACAGCATCGAACTCATCCCGCCTCCGACGATGTTGTTCAGCACGGCCAGCGCCAGGTTCTGCTCCGTCTCCTCCGCGTATCCCGGAAATCCAAGACATACGTTGAGCTGCTCGATATCCTTCTCCGCGCAGGCCCGCCCGGGAACGAACCGTTCCATCGGCCGACAGCGCGAAAGGCTCTCCGCGCCGACACGCATATCCCGGCAGAAATACCGTTCCACCAGGTCGGTAAGCTTTTCTCGTTCGAAATTTCCGTAAACGGAAACGACCATATTTCCGCTCACATAATATGTCTCCGTGTATTGCCGGAAATCCTTTGTCCGGAACGAGCAGACGTTTTCTTTCGTCCCCAGGATCGTGCGCGCCAGCGGATGATCGCCGTAAACAGCCGAGCAGATCAGATCC
This sequence comes from Eubacteriales bacterium, assembly GCA_018385275.1. Lineage (GTDB taxonomy): Bacteria > Bacillota > Clostridia > Christensenellales > MB2-83 > MB2-83. The sequence continues at coordinate 14,398 of JAHAZM010000035.1, forward strand.
TGCACCAGCTCGTCCGGCACGTCCTCGACCATGGCGATTTCCTCCAGGATCACGCCTCTTTCTTTCTCGATCTCGCGCTGATCGAAGGTACTGTGCAGAACGATGTCGCTCAGGACGTCCACCGCCAGCTCCGCGTCCTCGTCCATCACTTTGATATAAAAGCAGGTCCCTTCTTTCCCGGTAAAGGCGTTGATCTGCCCGCCGACCCGATCGACCTCCGCGGCGATCTGATCCGCGCTCCTCTTCTCCGTGCCTTTAAACAGCATATGCTCCGTAAAATGCGAGATCCCGTTGTTGCCCGGGTCCTCGTTGCAGGAGCCGGTCTTGACCCACACCGCGATACTGAAACTGTGCGCCTCCGGTCTCGGTTCACAGACCATTCTCAGTCCGTTGCTCATCGTTTGTGTATAAAGCATATTCTTCTCCTTATTGTATCATATCGCCGACCGTCGTCAGCTCGTAACCGTCCGCCAGCAGATCCCGGATCAGCACCGCCAGCGCTTTGACGGTCTGGGCCGTCGGATGCATCAGCACCAACGCGCCGGCGCGGCGCTTCTCCCACACCCGTCTGATCAGCAGATCCGGATCCGTATCCCGCCAGTCGATGGTGTCGATCGACCACAGGATCGTCCGGTATCCCAGCGATTCCGCCTGTCCGACCGTCGCGCTGGTAAACGCGCCAGACGGAGGCGCAAACAGGTTCATTTCCACTCCAAGCCGGTCGCGGATCAGTTCATGATTCCGCGCGATGTTATCGAGGCTTTTTTGTTCGGAAAGCCGGCTGTGATCGTAATGATAATAACCGTGATTTCCGATTTCATGCCCGGCCGCGGCGATTGCGCGCAGCAGTTCGTCGTTATCGCGTGCCCAGGTCCCGCCGATGAAAAAAGTGATCCGTACGCCGTATTCTTTCAGTATCTCCAGGATCGGTTCGATATACTCGTTTCCCCAATAGACGTTACACATGAACGCCATGCGTTTGCTCGTGCCGTCCCCCTGATAAATGGGCCCGGCGCAGAAAAGAACGCCGTCCGGCAGACTGGCGGCCGCAAAGGCCGCCGCCATCAGGACGAACAAGATGATCCCCGTCGAAATCATGGTGACGATACTGTCTTTCTTCATAACCCGCTTCCGCAACAAAAACGTCCATAAAATCCTATGTGCAGGGGCGAAAAATAATACCGGTAAAAAAAATTGCGCGGCGTTAAATGCGGGGCGCATCCCGTGTCCTTATTGCTTTGCTTCCGTGTCGGGGATCAAGCCTTTGTGCGTCAGGTCGATGCGGCCCTTTTCGTCGATCTTGATGACCTTGACCAGGAGTTCGTCGCCGATTTTGACGACGTCTTCCACTTTTTCAACTCGCTTGTTGGACAGCTTCGAAATATGTACCATGCCGTCTTTGCCCGGCAGCAGTTCCACAAAAGCGCCCAGGCTGGATATGATGCGGACGACCTTGCCCAAATAAACCTCGCCCACCTCGATATCCTTGACGATGGCGTCGATTTTTTTCTTCGCCTCCGCGATCGCTTCGGTATCCGAGGAATAAATGAACACTTTTCCGTCGTCTTCAATATCGATCTTTACGCCGGTCTCTTCAATGATCTTGTTGATGACCTTTCCGCCGGTACCGATGACCTCTCTGATCTTATCGGGATTGATGCGGAAAGAAACCGTCTTGGGTGCGTACTGAGAAACCTCGGGACGCGGCTTGTCGATGACCTCGAGCATTTTGTTCAGGATGAACAGTCTGGCGTCGCGCGCCTGAGCCAGCGCCCGCTCCAGCACCTCTCTGTCAATGCCCTTGATCTTGATATCCATCTGGATCGCCGTGATGCCTTCCGCGCTGCCGGCGACCTTGAAGTCCATATCGCCGTAGAAATCCTCAAGGCCCTGAATATCCGTCAGAACGACGATCTTGCCCGTCTCGGGATCCTTGATCAGTCCCATGGCCGCGCCGGCAACCGGCGCTTTGATCGGAACGCCCGCGTCCATCAGCGCCAGGGTCGAACCGCACACGCTGGCCTGAGAGGTCGAGCCGTTCGAGCTGAGCACTTCGCTGACCAGACGGATCGCATACGGGAATTCCTCTTCGGACGGGATCATCGGCTCGAGCGCTCTTTCCGCCAGCGCGCCGTGACCGATTTCGCGACGGCCCGGACTGCGCAGGGGCTTGGTTTCGCCCGTACTGTACGGAGGCATATTATAGTGATGCATATAGCGCTTGCTGTCTTCTTCGTAAATACCGTCGAGCATCTGTTCGTCGCCGATGGCGCCCAGCGTCGCGCAGGTCATGACCTGCGTCTGTCCTCTGGTGAATACGCCGCTGCCGTGTACGCGCGGCAAGATACCGACTTCACACCAGATGGGACGGATCTCCGTGATCTTTCTGCCATCCGGACGGATGCCCTGATTGAAGATCTTGGAACGGATGTTCTGCTTGGTCAGATTATACAGCGTGTCGTTGATCTCTTTTTCTCTGCCGGGGAAAATCTCGGCAAAATGCTCCAGCGTTTCTTTCTTGACCTGCTCCTCGCGGTTCTGGCGCTCATACCGGTCAAAGGTATCGGCCGACCAGACGACCTTCTCCTGCGCGAACTCGCGAACCGCCTGCTCCACGTCCTCGCCGATATGATAGATCGGATAATCGCCCTTCGGCTTGCCGATCTCGGCTACGATCGAATCGATGAAGTCGATGATCTTCTTGATTTCTTCATGCGCCAACAGGATGCCGTCGAGCATTTCTTTTTCGGAAACCTCTTTGGCGCCCGCCTCGACCATCATGACCGCGTCTCTGGTACCGGAGACCGTCAGATGCATGCGGCTCTTTTCTCTCTGCGCGCTGGTCGGATTGAAAACGTACTCGCCGTCGACCAGACCGACCGTGACCGATCCGGTGGGACCGGCAAACGGAATGTCCGAGATGGACAGGGCGATGGACGAACCGATCATCGCCAGCACGTCGGGCTGGATGTCCTGATCAACGGACAGTACCGTCGCCACGACCTGCACGTCGTTGAAAAAGCCCTTCGGAAAAAGCGGACGAATGGGTCTGTCGATCAGGCGGGAAGTCAGGATCGCCTTTTCGGTCGGTCTGCCTTCTCTTTTAATGAATCCGCCGGGGATCTTGCCCACGGAATACTGTTTCTCTTCAAAATCCACGCTCAGCGGGAAAAAATCGATCCCGTCGCGAGGCTTGGCCGCCGCCGTCGCCGTCACGTGAACCACGGTGTCGCCGCAGCGCACCAGGCATTCGCCGCCGGCCTGCTGGGCGTACTTGCCCGTTTCAACAATGAGCTTTCTGCCGGAAAGCTCCGCTTCAAATACTCTTCCAATCATTTTTTCTTTCCTCCTACTCTACACAAACATTTATCTGACACGAAAAAATCGTGGGATCAGCGGGGATTCCGACGGGCCGCCGGAGCGTCCGTCGGAACGGGTGAAAATAAATAATAAAGCGGTCGCCCGCTTTATTATTTATTTTCTGAGATTCAGACTCTCGATCAGGGCTCTGTATCTGTTGATATCCTTGCTCTTCAGATACTGAAGCATGCTTCTGCGCTGGCCGACCATTTTAAGCAGACCGCGTCTGCTGTGATGATCGTTCTTGTGCGTCTGGAGATGCTCGTTGAGATAGTTGATGCGGTCGGTCAGGAGCGCAACCTGTACCTCGGGAGATCCCGTGTCGCCTTCGTGAAGCGCATACTTGGCGATGATTTCGCTTTTTACGCCTTTCTCCATAGGAATTTCCTCCAATCTAAATATTCGCCGTAAGCTGAGTAGATCGTCGGAGACTCGATAAACAAAGCCTACGGTCGTTAACGCGTTGATTGTATCACAGAAAATTTTTCTTGTAAACTATTATTTTAAAAAATTTTTCGAAGAAGATATCCCTCCAGATTATCGCTTTCCGAAACCCTCAGCGACTCGAAGCCTTTCCTCTCCATCACTCGGCGCACAATCCACATGCCGCCGGCAATGATATCGGCCCGCTGCGGCATCAGCCCGGGCAGTTGTTTTTTCTGCGTCAGCGTCATGCCCGAAAGCCTGTCCGTGATGCGCGCCACTTTTTCCAGGGGCAGTTCGTATCCTTCTATCCGTTCCGGATCATAATTCTTCATTTCCAGATCGACAGAGGCCAGCGTCGTGGCCGTGCCTCCGATCCCTGTCAGCACGCCGCCCTCCGTCACGATCCCGTCGAAACCGGCGATCATGCCGTCGATAACGTCCAGCATGTGCTGTCTCGCCGCTTTCCCGATCCGTCCCGGGCCGATGCCAATATCCCGGAGCCGCACCGCGCCGATCGGCACGCTGACAGCCGCAGATAAAACGCCGCTCTGTCCGACGGAAAGCTCCGTACTCCCTCCTCCGACGTCAAGCAGCGCGCCGCCGCCCGTCATGCCGAACGCGCCGACAAAACCCAGCGTCGCTTCTTCCGCACCGGAAATGACTTCGACATGACAGCCGCATTCTTTCTTTGTCAGAGCGATAAAATCCCCTCTGTTCGGCGCTCCGCGCAGCGCGCTCGTGCCGAAGACCCCGATCAGATGTGCGCCCGACGCTTCGGCTTTCACCTTGAAACCGGCGATCGCCGCGACCGTTCTTTCCATCGCGGTCGGACGCAGGACCGGATCCTGCGCGATCCCTTCCCCCAGCCGCGTAACGGCGATTTCCTTGGACAGTCTTTCAACCCGCCCGTTCCGGTATTCCGCCAATAAAAGGCGGACCGAGTTTGTCCCGATATCGATTACTGCGTACATAAAACCTCAAAAGGCCCGATGCGGACACATCGGGCAGTTCTGTTATTCGATCGGAAGAAAAACGATTTCTCCGTTTTTCACATAATTCAGTTTGTTGCGGGCAATTTCCTCGATAAAGCTCTCGCTTTCCTGCATATTGAGTTTTTCCCGTTTTCCTCTGATGCTGGCCTCATGACTGTTTTTGATGTCCTCCAAATACATCATGCGGCTCTGCTGCTCGCGCAGCTTGATCTCCTGATTGACGAAAATATAGGCCCAAACGCCGACAAAAAGGACGACGGCAATGACGACGGCCGCTTTTTTCCATCCGGAAGCCTTTTTCTGCGGCTCGTTTTTTTCATTCCCGACTGTCTGGCGGGTACTGATATCAATGATTTTGGCGTTCTCTTTTTCCATCGTCTGCCCTTTTGCCGAACAATTTGGTTCTTATATTATATATCATCCTTTGACAAAAAAGCAAGGGTTTTCTCGCGCCGACCCAATAGAGCGCGCCGCCGGCCGCCGCGCACGGGATCATATACCATTCTATATAAAGGAGATTTCCAAAATAGAATCCGGCCAGCAGCAGAACAAAGAACGCCGCCGCGAAGATCAGATCGCATATCGCCGTAACAAAACGCCCGCCGCCGAAAGCGATCCGCACCGCCTTACACAGATCGTATACGACGCCGATCGCCGCGCCGGTCAGAACGCATACCGCCATGACAAAAGGCTGGCCGAGAGTGTGAAACAGCATCTCCTATCGAAGCATCCTCGAAAGCAGTCCCCTGCTCCGGGATGCGTGCCCTTCGCTGTACTCCGCCCCTTCAATCTCCCCTTGAACGACGACCTGCCCTGATTCGAGATCCAGCTTCACGATATGCAGTTCGCTTCCCGAAACGGTCAGCATCCCGTATGCCGTCAGCATGACGACGCTCTCCTCATCAAAGCTGAGTACCGCCTCCACGCCGTTGACGATCCCGTTTTCCCTGCTTTCCATATAGATACTGTGCCCTTTCGCACTGCCGATGCGTTTCGGTTCTTCTTTTCGTTCTCCGCTCATACTTCCGCCTCCGTTTCGGTAAAACGTATGCCCGTCCGGGATCGGAATATTCTTTACTTGTTAAAAAAACATCTTATTGATATACTGGCCTCAGGAGGTGCCTGTTATTATGATGCAATACTTTTTAGAACGTTATCCCTTGTTCGATACGTGGTTCACAACCGTTTTCGGTGACTTTTCACCTTATCTGTCCGCCATTCTCGACGTCATCTTCATCGCCGCGGCGGCCGCGCTGATTGTCGCCTGTCTGCACAGGATCATCGCCGGCTGGAAAAAACTCGTCGTCACGCGCAAGGGCAAAAACGAAAAACAGCTCGCCACCCTCTGCAGCGTCCTGAAAAGCGTCACCGCTTTCGTCGTTTGGTTCATCGCCGTGATTCTGGTGCTGTACCGCGTAGGCTTGGGCGACACGGTGACCAGCGTCCTCGCCACCGCCGGGATCGGCGGGCTGGCCGTTGGTCTCGGCGCGCAAAGCCTGATTAAGGACATCCTGGCCGGCTGCGCGATGCTGGCCGAACAGCAGATCTCCGTCGGCGATTACGTCTCCATCAACGGCAACGCCGGCACCGTCGAAGAAATCGGGCTTCGCACCATCCGCATCCGGGCTTGGAAAGGCGAACTCTTTATTGTGCCCAACGGCAGCATCTCGACGGTCGTCAATTATTCCCGCGGCGGAACCATGGCCGTCGTGGACGTCCCGGTTTCCAATAAATTCAACTCCGGCGAAGTCCTGCATCTTCTCAGTCAGGCCATGGACGCCATGCCGGAAAACGACGCTTTAATCAAAAAACCCGCCGTCGCGGGCATTACGGAAATGAACAGCGTCGTCATCACCTATCGCATCACGGCGGAATGCCGCTCCATGCAGCACGTCGCGGCGGAGCGCGCCATCCGCTCCCACGTCGTGCAGGCGCTGGGAGAAGCCGGTATCATCCTTCAGGAGATTCCCGAAAAGAAGTCCGCATGATCTTTTGCATGACAGCGTGAGACAGCGCCGCCAGCAGCGGCATCGCAGCGATACAGAGCAGCGCCAGTCTCATCCCCGCTTCCTGCGTCCCGATCCCAGCCAGCGCGGCAAAAGAAGCCGCGTCCGTATCGGAGATCAGTCCCGCGATCTCATTGCTGACCGCCGCGCCGACGTCCCCTCCTACCGCCAGCAGCGCAAACATCCAGGCGCCCGCCGACGGCAAAGCTTTCGCCGTCTGGACCAGCGTTCCGGGCCAAAGCAGACTGGTCGCAAGCCCGCAAACGGCACAGGCGGCAATACTGAGGGCGGGAAAAGGCGACAGCGCCGCGATCACATAACAAGCCGCGGCAAGCAGACTGCCGCCGATCAAAAGCTTTCCCAGATCCAGTTTATCGGAAAACCGCGCGTGCAGCGTCCGCCCGATCCCGAGAAAGAGCGCATAACCGCACATCCCGACCAAATCCCCCGCCACTTTAGGCAGGCCGAGGCCTTTTTCGGCAAACGTCGAGGCCCATTGGTTCATCGTCACCTCGGCCGCCGCGCCGAAAAAGATAGCCAAAAATCCGAAAAGAAAAACAGGCGAAAACAGGTCGCGGAAAACTTTCTTCGTTTTCTGGGGCTTCTTGTCTGCCGGCAGACGCGCTGCGGCAAACAGCACGATCTCGACAGCTCCCAGCGCCGACCATCCCAGAACGATATACGGCCAGCTTTCCGCGCCGAAAACACGGACGAGCAGCGTCGTCATGACGATAACCGCGATTTGTCCCCACGCGTAAAACGAGTGCGTCATGCTCATACTGCCGTACTTGTCCTTTTCGTGGATCGCGTCGCTCAACGGGCTGACAACAACCTCCAGCAGCCCGCTGGCAAAAGCCGCCACTCCCGTCGCGAGAGCCACGCCGAAAAACACGTCGGCGAACAAAAGAGGCGCCGCCGCCGTCAGGAGCATTCCCAGAAAAGCAAGGCTCCCGGTCAGCACGCCGATCCTTCGGTATCCGATCCGCTCGATCAGTCCGCTGAAAATCACGTCCGCCGATACCTGAGCGATGAAATTGACCGCCACCAGCGTCCCCAAATGGATGTAGGTAAAGCCGTAGAGCGTCGCCATCGGGATAAACAGCACCGCGTTGAGATTGCAGATGGCAGCCTGCAGGAAAAACCCCGTCCGGCAGGCGATCTTCGCTTTTCGATATGGATCCGGCATACTTTTTCTCCGTTTTCCGTTTATTGCAAAAAAATCGTTGACAAGGTCTTTTCCTTGTGCTATCTTATACAGGCAAGCAGAAGGTATCCGCTTCTCACCCGCCGCCTCGTTTGTGTTGGCGTGGTCATCTTCAACAGATGTGATTATACAGTGGATCGCTTTTTGCTGTCTACTGTTATTTTTTTTGGAGGTGTTTTCTATCAGCGCCGAAACTTTGATCAATGATGAGATCAACCTGAAAGAGGTGCGTCTCGTTTCTTCCGCCGGCGAGCAGCTCGGCATCATGTCTTCGCGCGAAGCGTTGGAGCTGGCGTTCCAGAAAAACCTGGACCTCGTTCTGATCGCGCCGAAGGCCACGCCGCCCGTGTGCAAAATCATGGACTACGGCAAATTCTGTTTCGAGCAGCAGAAACGCGAGAAGGAAGCAAAGAAGAATCAAAAGACCATCAATATCAAGGAAGTGCAGCTCAGCGTCACGATCGAGCAGCACGACATGATGGTCAAGGCGAAAAAAGCGATAGAGTTCCTGCAGGACGGCGATAAAGTCAAAGTCACCATCCGTTTCCTCCGCAGACAGATCGCTCATCCCGAGCTGGGTCTGGAGGTCATGGATCAGTTTTTCAACGTCGTCAAGGATTACGCGGTAATGGAGCGCAAGCCCAAGGTTGAGGGTCGCAACGCCATTATGATATTATCATCGAAAGAGAAAGGTTAAACACAAGGAGGAAACATTATGCCCAAAGTTAAAACACACCGCGGCGCAGCCAAGAGATTCTCTCTGACGAAGACCGGTAAAATCAAGAGAGGCAAGGCTTATAAGAGCCATATCCTCAATAAAAAAACCACCAAGCGCAAGAGAAACCTTCGCAAGACCGGCTACATCTGCGAGCAGGAAGAAAAGAAAATCAAGGTACTCATTCCCTATAAGTAAGACGAAGGAAAGGATGTAAAACGCCATGAGAATTAAAAGAGCTGTTTCCGCTTTGAAAAAGCGCAGAAAAATAATGAAGCTGACGAAGGGTTACTGGGGCGCCAAGAGCAAGCTCTACAGACCGGCCCGTCAAGCTATGATGAAGTCCCTGATGTACGCATACGTGGGACGCAGAAACCGCAAGAGAGATTTCCGCAAGCTGTGGATCGCGCGTATCAACGCCGCCTGCAGAATGTTTGATATTTCCTACTCCCGTTTCATTGACGGTCTGAAAAAAGCCAACGTCGACATCAACCGCAAGGTCCTCGCCGATCTGGCCGTCAACGACATCAAGGCATTTGAAGAACTCGTCAACGTCGCTAAGAAGAATCTGAAATAATCAAGCTTGATACAGGAATATTCCGCAGGTAACGGCCGACGGGATATTCTTGTTCTTTATGGAGAGGAACGCCATGCAGCCGATCAATTCAAGAAGCAATCCGACGGTACGCGCCCTGCGTTCCCTGCAGACCAAAAAGGGACGCGCTTCCGAGGCGGCTTACCTGATCGAAGGAGAAAAAATGATCCGCGAAGCCGCGGCCGCCTCCGTCGTCCCCTCTCGCCTGATCGTTTCCGTTTCCGCCGCCGATACGGCGCTGATCCGGCTGCTCCCCGACGTGCCGGTCACGCTCGTCAGCGACGCGATCATGGAATACGTCTGCGATACGGTCAGCCCTCAGGGCGTCGCGGCGGTGCTGCCGATCCGACCCGTCGACCTGCCGGAAGCCCCGCGTTTCAGCGTCGTGCTCGACGGTCTGTCCGATCCGGGGAACATCGGCACCGTCATCCGTACCGCCGACGCGGTAGGCGCTGATTGCGTCGTGCTTTCCGAAGCCTGCGCCGATCTGTATTCACCGAAAATCATCCGCGCCTCAATGGGCTCGGTGTTCCATCTCCCCGTCGTTCCCGTTCCCTCTCTGGAAGCCTATCTGCGCGCCCGTCGCGCCGAAGGCTGCCGGATCCTCTCCTCGGCGCTGGACGGCGCTCCTTTTGAGGACTATGTCCCCGGCGCGGAACCGATCGTCCTTCTCGTCGGCAATGAAGCGCACGGCGTATCCGCTCTCTCCTCTTCCCTGTCCGATCAAAAACTCCGCATCGCCATGCGCGGGCGAGCGGAATCCTATAACGCCGCCGTCGCCGCGGGGATCATGATGTACGGGATCTCACAAAAAATCTATCAATAGGAGGAAACCACCATGTCCGGTCATTCCAAATGGGCCAATATCAAGCATAAAAAAGAAAAATCCGACGCCCAGCGCGGCAAGATCTTCACCAAGATCGGCCGCGAGCTGGCCATCGCCGTGAAAGAAGGCGGCCCCAATCCCGCCACCAACGGCAAACTGCGTGACGTCATCGCCAAAGCCAAGGCCAACAACCTGCCCAACGACAACATCGAGCGCAGCATCAAAAAGGCCTCCGGCGAACTCGGCAGTATCAATTACGAGGACATCACCTACGAAGGCTACGGCCCCGGCGGCGTCGCCATCATCGTGGAAACGCTGACCGAAAACCGCAACCGCACCGTCGCCGACGTCCGTCACGTTTTTGACAAATACGGCGGTAGCATGGGCGCGTCCGGCTGTGTCAGCTGGATGTTCGACAAAAAAGGCCTGATCGTCATCGAAAAGAACGATGACAGCGATTACGACGAGCTGATGATGCAGTGCCTCGACGCCGGCGCCGAAGACATCGTCGAGCAGGACGACGTCTATGAGGTCATGACCGCTCCGAACGATTTCACCGCTGTGCGCGAAGCGCTGGAAGCCGCCGGTCTGCCCATCGTTTCAGCCGAAGTCGATATGATCCCGCAGAACACCGTCGCGCTGGCCGGCGAAGCCGCCGACTCGCTTCGCACGCTTCTGGAGAAATTCGACGATCTTGACGACGTGCAGAACGTCTACAACAACGCCGATCTGCCCGACGAAGAGGAATAAACCATGGCCGATATCCGTTCGACGGCACAAAAATGCGCGGCCGCATCCGTCAAACTCGCCGCGCTTCCTTCCGACGTCAAAAACGCCGCGCTTTCGGCTGTCAAAAAAGCGCTGCTCAAAGAAAAAGACCGGCTTTTCGCAGCGAACGGGCTGGATCTGGCCGCGGCGGCGGAACTGCCCGCGCCCGTCCGGAAACGTCTGCGTTTCGACGAGGCCAAACTCAACGACTGCCTGAACGGTCTCGACAGCCTGATCGCTCTGCCCGATCCGGTCGGAAACACGCTGATGGCCACGGAACTGGACAAAGGACTGGACCTTTACAAAGTCAGTTGTCCCATCGGCGTCATCGGCATCATTTTCGAATCCCGGCCCGACGCGCTCGTGCAGATCAGTCTGCTCTGCCTGAAAAGCGGAAACGCCGCCCTGCTCAAAGGAGGCAGCGAAGCCGCTCATACCAATCAGGCTCTTTATGACGTAATCACGCGCGCGGCTTCTCCCTACCTGCCGGAAGGTTGGCTGGCCCTGCTCCATACCCGCGACGACGTGGCGGAAATGCTGAGTCTGAACGACTGCATCGATCTGATCATCCCCCGCGGCTCCAACGCTTTTGTCCGCTATATCATGGACCACACCTCGATCCACGTGCTCGGCCACGCGGACGGTATCTGTCATTGCTACGTGGACGCCGACGCCGATATCGCCGAAGCGGTCCGCGTCGTCATCGACGCCAAAGCACAGTATGTTTCCGTCTGCAACGCCGCCGAGACCCTCCTGGTCCACGAAGCGATCGCGCCGGCCTTCCTCCCCGTCTTTGCCGAAGCGGCCGAAAAAGCCGGCGTCACCCTGATCGGCGACGAAGCCACCCGCGAGATCATCGACGCGCTTCCGGCCGCAGAAGAAGACTGGAAAACCGAGTATCTCGACTACAAGCTCGCCGTCCGGATCGTCCCCTCTCTCACGGACGCCATCGCGCACATCAACCGGTACGGTTCCGGGCATACCGACAGTATTCTCACCCGTTCCGGATCCGCGGCGTCCCGTTTCACACAGGAAGTCGATTCCGCCAACGTTTTTGTCAACTGCTCGACGCGCTTCTCCGACGGTTTCCGCTACGGTTTCGGCGCCGAGGTCGGAATCAGCACCAACAAGATCCACGCCCGCGGCCCTGTCGGCCTGGACGGTCTCGTCATCTACAAATATAAGCTGATCGGTCACGGTCAGATCGTCGCTCCGTATACGTCCGGCGAAAAACGTTTCACGCACCGAAAACTCGACGGCGATTGCCCTCTTTGACGCCGTATCGCTCGCCCTGCCGCTCAGGCAGGGCTTTCTTTTTCCCGGAAACCCCGCTCTGCGCGTCCCGCCCGGCTTACTGCGCCGCCTGCTCCACCGCGTCGGCCAGGCATTCTTCCAGATGCTCCGGAGCCAGTTTCTTTCGATTGCAAAGACGCACGAACTCTTTTGCTTCGCGTTCGCAGACAAAGACGTCCTCTATTCCGCCGATCTGTCTGCCGGAGCCGTCTATTGCGGCGACTCCGTAAACGCGATGCGGCGTTCCGTCCTCATCGCTCAAACTTATTCTAGTCATCTCATATCTTACGCGCATGAAGATTCTCTCCTTAGTATGTAAATATTTTACATTCTCGCCTCCATTATAGTTGAGTTTTGCTGTTTTGTCTATCGTTATTTACATTTTTTCCCTTTTATGAAACAAACAAGGTGTTCTTCGTCGAAAAAGCACCTTGTTTGTTTCACCTTATCCGTCCAAACGCCGTTATTTCAGAAACTCGAATTTCCCCCGTAAAAAATGCGCGTAAGCCGGCGTCGCGTTTTTCATTTCGTTTTTTATCGTATCCTCGATCCGTTTCAGCGCTTCCCGGCTCCGCTCCTCGTAGCGCCGGATCGCAAGTTTTCCTTCATCCCGACACCGAAGGATCTCTTCATATACGTCCGGAATGAATTCGCATCCTTCCACGGGAACGCTCTCCGTCGTGAAAACCGCGTCCCGGATCATTCCTTTGCGCGCGTGCGCGAGAGCCTTCACGGAGTAGATCCACCCGCTTTGCCCTCGGTAGGTATCGGCCAACGCGTCCGGATAATACTCGTCGAATTGAAGCAATCCCTCCGGAGTAAAGCCATAAGTCGCAAATTTCGACCGGTCCTGCCTGATCGGAAACCCCGTTTCGCGGCAATACCGTCCGATCGGGTCCGCCAGATAAACGAGCACGTTTTCTCTTTTTTCGGAAAACCAAAGCGTCCGGCCGCTTTCTTCTTCTGTTTTCGGTTCCAGTCGGTTCAACCCGCCGGTCAAAGATCCGTGAAAAAGCATCGTTTCACCCCCGCTCTTATGAGTATACCGCAAAACGGCCGGAACGGCAAGCTCCTCGTCCTTTACTTTTACGCGGATTTATTGTATAATAGGGTTGAGGTGAATGCTTTGACCAATCCATCTATCCGCTTGATCGAGATCTATAACGACATCGACCGTCTGCTGGAAGACGGCGACGATCAGCATACGTCTTTTTCACGCCGTGTCCGCGAGAAAGCAGAGTCCGATCCCGTCTTTGACCGCTACCGCGACGAATTGCTTCTCATGGCCGATATGCGCAATCTGCTGGTTCACAACACTTATTCCGAATACTTCTCTCCCATTTTTTCGCCCAACGAAAAGCTGATCGAGCGTTATGAGGAGATCCGCCGTCACATCCTTGCTCCGGACAAAGCGCTCGGGACCATCGCCACGCCTCTGGCCGAAATCTATTCCGTCACGCCGCAAACGCTCGTTCTCGAAGCGGTGCGCACGATGAACGAGCGCGACTATTCTCACGCGCCCGTAATCAGTTCTTCGCGCATCATCGGCGTGTTCAGCGAACGCTCACTGTTCGCTTATACGGCGCTCCATCCCGGAGCGATCGACGAAGCGCTGCATATCAGCCAATTGACGCGCGACATCCTTCTTTCCGATTACAAAAAAGATCGTTACGCTTTTCTGCCGCGCAGCGCCACCGTCTACGACGTACGCCGCGCTTTTGCCGCCGCCAATCAGCCCCGCGTCCTGTTCCTGACGTCCGACGGCTCTTCCGTCGGCAAACTCGCCGGCATGATTACGCCGACCAACCTCCTCAACTACAAGTGGTAAGTTTTTCTTTAAGAATTTACTTGTACATATTTTGCTTTTATATTATAATATTTCTATGCAAACAAACGGACAGTATTCGGAGGAACATCCATCATGAGTAGATTTGAATTCGATCCTTCAGCAAAAGCCCTTGTTTTCCCCGCCGGCGGGATCGGCACCGGAACAATCGGCTTTGCCGCAGACGGCGGTTTTCGCCGCTGGCAGATCGTCAAAGGCCCCGCTATCGAGTATAACGGTTTTTCACATGCGCTGATCAAATGCGTCAACACCGTTGATCGTACCGTCAACGCCCGCGCTTTGATCTCGGATTCTTTTTCCGCCCAGCATGACGCCTGCATCCCCCATTACGATACCGTTACCTGCTCGTGCCAGTATCCGGTGGCGACTTATGACTACATATCCCGCAGTATGCCTATCGCCGTGACGCAGACGGTTTTCAGCCCGTTCATCCCTCTCAACGTCAAGGAATCGTCCCTTCCGGTCGTGATGATCAAATACACGCTGACCAATCTCTCGAATCAGCCGCAGAACACCACGCTGTTTTTGTCCGTGAAAAATCCTTTTTCCGGTTCTCTCTCGACCGCCGCGGCGGAGAGCGAGCATTTCGGTCTCTGCCACAGCGGAGACAACGGCGCGCTGATCGTAGCGACCGACGCCGACCGTTCACAGGTCGAACGTCAGCTCAGCTGGCTTGACGCCGAACGCCCCGAGGACAGTCTCAACTGTTTCCTGACCGAAGCGACGGCAAAGGAGCTCCTCGAGCCCCGGGATCCGCAGCCTGCCTGCGCCGCGACCTCCACGCTCGCCGTTTCCGCGCTGCTCGACCCGAGAGAGAATACGACCTTCCGCTTTGTCATCGCCTGGAAAACCGATCTGACCCCGGAAGCCGCTCCGTCGCCGGAAGAAACCGTCAACTATACCTTTGGCCACTGGAAGCATCTTGAGTCCATGACCGACGCGTTCCGCCGTTCGCTTTTCACCTCGACCATGCCCGACGTGGCCAAGGAAGCCGCCGTTTCGGTCCTGCCGATCCTCAAATCTCCGGTCTATCGTCTTGACGAGAACGGCGCGCTCGCCGTTCGAGACGGGGTCACCCTTCCGGAAGCCCGGCTGTTCAATCACGACTTCTATATCCTGCTCAAGCTTTTCCCCGAGATTGAAAAAGCCACGCTCGAAAAACTGATGAGCGCCGCGGCTTCTCTGGACGTGGAAACCGACACGGAACGTTTGCTGCTCGATGTGATCCGCTTTTATGCCTATTGCCGCTATACCGACGACAACGTAATGCGCGAACTGCATTACGGCGACGTCATGTCCATTCTCGATCGCTTTACCGAGGCCTGCGGCAGCGAAGCGCTGCCCTCCTTCCGTCAGACCTTCTGCGACGGCAGACGTCTCAATTCCGTTAATCCTTATCTGTCCGGCCTGTATCTGACCGCGCTTTGCGCCGGCGCCGAATTGGCCCGCCGGCACGGCGACAGCCAAAAACAGGAATCCCTGATCCGGATCTTCGACAATTCCAAAGCCGATTTCCATGATCGCCTGTACAACAAGGATTATTTCGGGAACGAAGAAGGCAAAATGCCTGATGTGGAAGCCATCTGGGAAGACACGCTCTTCACTACGGACGGATTGAGCGCAGGCTCGCATCTGGCTCAGTTTTACGGCATATATCACGCGATCCTCAACGATCTGGACGACGTGTTCAATCCCGTCCTGTCCAAGCACGCGCTCAAGTATATTTACGAACATCATCTGCTGAAAGATATGCACGGCGTCTGGGCTCCCGCGCATTCCGACGCCGACTACAACGACGGAGGCCTTATCACCTGCCGCAATGTCGAGCAGCTCCCGCTCAACGCCCGCGATCAGGGCGTCAGCCGCGGCTACGAGTATATGATCTCTCTGCTGATGCTGCTGTATTACCTGAACGATCAGGCCATCGACATCCTGCTCGTCAGCGGAGAACGCAACACCAACGTGACAAAAAGCATGATGATCACCGAGCCGTCGCCGTACGCGCCTACAGCCTCCGGTTTTGACTTCGTTGAATTCTACTCCGGTTTCCGTTATGACTCCGAATCGGCCCGCGCGACCTTCGCTCCCCCTTTCTGCTTTGAAGATGAAGCGCGCGGACAATGGATCACCTCCACCGGCTGGGGCAGCTTCCTTGCTACCAGGACCGGCATCGTTCTCGACGTTTTCGGAGGCTATCTCAATCTGCGCGAGCTCGAGCTTCCGTTAATCAAAAAGTTCAGAAAGCCCTCAAAGGATTCCGGTTATTCCGTGCAGGACAACGTCATCGTTTTTGATGACGACGTCATGGTCAAAGCCGGATCCCGTCTGCGCATGCAAATGTAATCAGGGAGGACAACGATTTCATGAATACCACCGACAACAATTCCATTCAGCGCACCAAGCGCTTTTCCGTCGAGGATATCCCGACCGAAGAAGTCGATATCCCCAGCATTGAATTGGAAAAATCCGACGCTCTGAATAATACGGAGAGTTTCGTCGAGCCGATCGAGAGCGACTATGAGCCCGCTGCCGACGCCGCGGCGGATCGTGCCGCGCGCTATGAAATCAACGAGCGCGACGACTACGTAAAAGCGCCCAAACGCGAAAGCGCCGTCGTGGAACTGGATCTGAAAAAGCTTATCCTGGTCATCATCCTGATTGCCTTGATTGTCGGTCTGATAATCGCGGCGATCATCATCGTCCCGCATCTTCTGCAGAAAGAGCCCGTCAACGACGCTCATTGGTCTGCGCCCATCACGGATAATATCCTGACCAACCCCAATTATGACGTCATGAGCGTCATCCAGACGAAGGATAACCTCGAGAAGCTGATTTCAGGAGAGCAATTCTATCAGCTGGGACTGCGCCTCGTGGAAGGCAATCCCGGCAACTGGTCCGGCGCCGCTTATTTCCGTTCGAAGCTTGTCATGGCCAAAATCGACGCCGTCGACTTGATGACGTCCATGTACGAGGCCGTAGGCCGCTCCGTGGACCGCAGCGCCATGTATAATCTTCTGACCTTCTCCAAAACCGATTTTGCCGATTACGAGCCTTCCGTGTCCGGCAACCTGACGATCGCGGAATCTTTGGTCTTCTTCTATCGGCTGATCTCCTCTCCCTCTTTCGGTTACGGCCCGTCCGGCCCGCGGTATATGTATACTCCGACCGCAACGCCGACGCCGTACTTCCCGACCCCTACTCCGACGCCGACCCCCGCTCCGACGCCGACGCCGACGGCTACTCCGGAACCGACCCCCACGCCGACCGCCGTCAGCGAACTGACCGAGCCGGTCATTGATTCGAACATTTCCGGCTGGAGCGACAGCGTCGTCATCATGTTTCGTTTCCCGGATTGGGCTACGAACATGGAGTATAACGTCAACGATCTTTTCCCTGTGACCTCCTCCTGGACGTCCACGACCAATAACGCCGTCATCACCGTTAAAGAGAATTCCAAGTATACTATTCGCTGCAAGAAAAACGGTGAAGGCGACTGGCTCACCGCCGAGCTGAACATCACGAATATCGACAGCTCAGCGCCGTTGATTACTTATCTGGCCGATCAGACGCCCTGCGATTCTCTTGAGATCGCTCTCTACATCAACGACAGCCCGAACGGCAGCGGCATCAGGCAGGTCAAATGGGCCAAAGGTAATCTCTCCGCTTCCTACTTTGCCGACCAAGGGACCGTGCTCGCTCCGACCGCAGGTTCCCAGTATAAGTTCACCGTCATCGAAAACGGCACATACACCGTCTATGCCGTCGACGAGGCCGGGAACAAAGCGGTTTCGACCGTTGAAATCACCTGCATCGACAACGCCGCGCCGCTCATCGTTATCCGGAACAATCCCCGGACCTGGCAGAAAAACCCCGTGGAATTCACCGTCACGGTCAGCGACGCTAACCTTTACTCGGTACAGTATATCGACAACGGCGTCGTTCACGACATTCCGCTGGATGAAACCGGCGCCGTGACCGATTATGTGATCCGCATTGAAACGGAAAGCACCGCCGCGAGCGATACCAGCGTCATCATCACCGCCAACGATTCCGTCGGAAACCAGCGCATCGTGACCGTATTGCTCAAAATCGACATGACCAAACCCTCTGTTCCGGAGATCATCGATCTGGAATACGTCGAACCGGGACTGGCTCGCTTCCGCCTGAGTGAAGCGGTCGATTCGATCAGCGGCATCGCTTCGGTCTCTGTCACTCGCGAAAACGTAGAACTGTTCGTCGACGAGGACAATTATTTCACCGTTCCGAACAACTCCGTCATCCTCATCATGGTCACCGACAACGCCGGTAATACC
>JAHAZM010000012.1 GCA_018385275.1 Eubacteriales bacterium
ATTTTGGGGTCAGGAACCGGCGGGCGGTCATCCGATCGGTATTTCGCCGGAAACCGGATTAAGGAGCGGTTGTGAACACTTTTGGAGAAGCATTCAAGGTTACGATTTTCGGTCAGTCTCATTCCGAAAGCGTCGGCGCTGTCGTAGAGGGCGTGCCGAGCGGAACGGTGATTGACGAAGAAGCGTTGGCCGCCTTTATGACGAGAAGAAAACCGAATCGCGGCGTCGGGACAAGCCCCCGGAACGAAGCGGACAGAGTCCGTATCGTGGCCGGCACGACGGCCGGCGGCGTTTGCTGCGGCGCGCCGCTGTGCATGATGATCGACAACGAGGATGCGCGACCGGAAGATTATGCGGGGTTGGCGGATACGCCGCGCCCGTCGCACGTCGATTATGCGGCTTCTATAAAGGAAAACGGTCATTGCGACGTTTGCGGCGGCGGCCGGTATTCCGGACGGCTGACGGCGCCCCTGTGCGCGGCGGGTTACGTGGCCGAAACGGTTTTATCCCGTCGTTACGGCGTGGAGGTCGGCGTGCATCTGCTGTCTGTCGGAGGCGTGACCGACCGCGCGTTTGATTCGTGTCGGGTCAGCCGGGAAGAACTTGAGCGTTTAAAACATATGGGTTTTCCCGTATTGGAAGCCGATAACGGGGCGAAAATGGAAAAGAGGATCACTTCGGCGGCCGCTGAAGGCGATTCCGTCGGGGGCTGTGTGGAATGCGCGTTGATCGGGCTGAAACCGGGGGTCGGCGGTCCCATGTTTGACGGGATAGAGAACGCGCTCTCAAGAGCGATCTTCGGGATACCGGGCGTTAAAGCCGTTGAGTTCGGCGCCGGACGGGATTTTGCCGATCTGACAGGAACGGAAAGCAACGACGCTTTTTGCACCGACGGAACAAGGCTCTATACCGAAACCAACCGGAGCGGCGGGATCAACGGCGGTCTGTCCAACGGGATGCCGATCGTGCTGCGCGCGACCTTCCGGCCGACGCCGTCGATCGCCGTTCCGCAGAAAACGGTTTCTCTTTCCCGGATGGAGAATACGCTGCTGACGATAAAAGGGCGCCATGACGCTTGTATCGCGGTCCGGGGAGCGGTTTGCGTCGAAGCGGCGGCCGCGATCGCTATCCTTGATCTTTTGTTGAAAAATGAATGATTTAGAAGAATTAAGAGAAAAAATAGACGAATTAGACCGTGAAATCGATCGGCTGTATTGCCGGAGGATCGATTGTGTGCGCGCGATTTCGGCGCTGAAACGGCAGACGGGCGCGGCTGTTCGGGATGAGGCGAGGGAACGCGAGATCCTGAAGTCGGCATCCGACGGCAGTCGGTATCCGGACAGCAGCCGTGCGCTTTTTCGCTTTATCCTGCGGGAAAGCCGCGCCCTTCAGCAGAAGGAAAGGGAAGAAAAATGAGGTGCGCGCTTCTCGGATCGGATGTCGGAAACAGTTATTCCGGGATCCTGCACGGTTTTCTGGGACAATACCGGTATGAGCTGCTGAGCGTGGACGAAGCGGAGGCGCGGCGGCTGTTACTGTCGGAAGATTACGACGGACTGAACGTCACGCGCCCTTATAAACGCTTGGCCGCGCGGTTGTGCGACGAGTTGTCTGAAACGGCGCGGCAAACGGGGACGGTCAACACGGTCGTGATCCGGAACGGGAAGCGTTTCGGATATAATACCGATGTGATCGGTATGAAATACATGCTGGACGAAGCCGGGATTGTCCTCAAAGAGAAAGAAGCGCTGGTTTTAGGCACGGGCGCCACGGCTTCCACGGCGGAATACGTCATACGGAACGCCGGCGGACGAGTGCTCGGAAAGGTTTCCCGTCGCGGAAAACTGAATTATGACACCATGCGCTCGCTGCGGCCGCAGGTCTTGATCAATGCCACGCCGATGGGCGGCTACCCGTATGAAGACGTCTGCGCCGATTACGCGAGCGTTATTCCCGGGCTGGAAGGGTATGCCGAAGTCGCCTATAATCCTCTTTGCAGCGCCGAGCTGTTTTCGGCCAAAAAACGGGCGATATGCGCTCACGGCAGCGTGATGCTGGCGGCGCAGGCCGAAGCTTCCGCCGCTTTGTTTGAGAACCGTGAATTCTCCGGTACGGCGGTACGGGAAGCCTTGTACGGCTTGAGGAAGTCTTTGCGGAATATCGTTCTGGTGGGGATGCCAGGCTCGGGGAAAACGACGATCGGCCGTCATATTTCCGAGCGGAGCGGCATGCCTTTTTTTGATACGGATGAAGAGATACGGGAGCGAACCGGGCTGTCGGCTTCCGAATGGATCGAGCGCCGCGGCGTTGAGGCGTTCCGGGAAGAGGAAAGCCGGATCGTCCGCGAGCTCGGCAACCGCGTCCACGGCGCGGTGATCGCCACGGGCGGGGGCGTGCCGACGCGGCGGGAGAATATCATAGAGTTAAAACACTTCGGACTTATTTTCTATATTGAACGGGAAGTCGCGGATCTTGAAAAAGGAGGGCGGCCGCTGTCGGCCGGCGATCTGCCGCGGCTTTTCGAGGAAAGAAAAAGCGCGTATCTCGCGTGCGCGGACGCAAAGGAGAGAAACGCGGACGCTGCGGAAACGGCCGCGGCGGTGCTTGCGCGGTATAAAGAGATGCTGAAAGAAGGCGAAATATGAGATTCCTTGTGATTAACGGACCCAACATCAATCTGCTGGGCCTGAGAAATCCGGCTGTTTACGGAGAACAGAACTATGAGCAGCTTTTAAAGCTTATCCGCCGTGTCGGTCGGGAAGAAAAGATCAGCCTTACGATCCGGCAGAGCAATCACGAGGGCGATATTGTCGACATGATCCAGCGCGCGTACGGGAAGTACGACGGGATCGTGATTAACGCGGGCGGCTATACGCATACCAGCGTCGCGATAGCCGACGCGCTGGAAGCGGTCGCCATTCCGGCGGCGGAAGTCCATGTTTCCGATACGGAAAACCGGGAGGATTTCCGAAAAACGTCGTTTTTGCGCGCTTACTGTGCCGTTGTGGTCATCGGAAAAGGGCTCGAAGGGTACAGGGAGGCGATCCGACGCTTGAAAAAAGCGATCACGGAGCAAAAAACGATTGCATGAAAATGCTTTTGTTTGTATAATATTAGAATAAAATGTTGGGGAGGTCCCTTTATGAGAGTGTATAATTTCGCGGCAGGCCCGTCTATGCTGCCGATGCCGGTGCTTGAACAGGCGCAGAAGGAACTGATGGATTATAACGGCTCGGGTATGAGCGTAATGGAGATGAGCCACCGCAGTAAAACGTACATGGCCATCAACGATGAAGCGAACGCGCTGCTGCGTGAGCTGATGCGTATCCCGGACAATTATAAGGTCCTCTTTATTCAGGGCGGCGCGTCGCAGCAGTTTGCCGCCTGCGCCTTGAACCTGATGAACAAGAGCCGCAAGGCCGATTACGTCATTACCGGAAATTTTGCCAATCAAGCGGCGAAGGAAGCGAGACGTTTCGGTGAAGTCCGCGTCGTGGCTTCGAGCGAGGACGCGAATTATACATATATACCGGATATTACGCCGGAGATGATCTCCGACGACGCGGATTACGTCCATATCACGACGAACAATACGATCTACGGGACGAAATATACGGTTTTCCCCGATACGAAGGGGATCCCGCTGGCGGCGGATATGTCGTCCAATATCCTGAGCGAAGAGGTCGACGTCAGCCGTTTCGGACTGATCTATGCCGGCGCGCAGAAGAATATCGGACCGGCGGGCATGACCGTCGTGATTGTTCGAGACGATCTGATCGGCAAAGAGAGGGATATTTGCCCGACCATGCTGAAATACTCGATTCAAGCGGAAAAGAATTCTTTGTACAATACGCCTCCGGCTTACAGCACGTATGTGGCGATGCTGGTTTTCCGGTATCTGAAGAGCGTCGGCGGCGTGAGCGCCATTCACGAGATCAACGTGGAAAAAGCGCGGATGCTGTATGATTTCATCGATAACAGCGCTCTTTATACGAATTCTGTCCGGCCGAAGGACCGTTCGATCATGAACGTTCCGTTCGTGACACCCTCGGCGGAGCTGAACGAGAAATTCGTCAAGGAAGCGACGGCGGCGGGCCTGGTTTCGCTCAAGGGACACAGGCTGGTCGGCGGCATGAGAGCTTCCATTTACAACGCGATGCCTGTCGAAGGCGTGAAAGCGCTCATTGCTTTTATGAAGAAATTTGAAATGGAAAACAAATAATAGGAGTGCGGCAGAATGGAAAAGATAGTGAAGCTGAATTCGATCAGCGAAATGGTGAAGGAATACCTCCCGGAGAATCGGTACTGCATTTGCGAGAAAGCGGATGATCCGGTCGCGGTCCTCGTCCGGAGCGCCGATATGCACGGCATGAAACTGCCGGACAGCGTTCTGGCGGTGGCCAGAGCCGGCGCGGGCGTGAATAATATCCCGTTGGACGAGCTGGCGGAAGAGGGGGTCGTTGTTTTCAACACGCCCGGCGCCAATGCCAACGCGGTCAAGGAAATGGTGCTTTGCGGACTGCTGCTGTCGGGTCGCGGTATCGTCGACGGCATCAACTGGGTCAGTTCTCTGAAAGGAAAGGGCGCGGAAGTCGGGAAGCTGGTCGAAAAAGGCAAGGGACAGTTTGTCGGACATGAAATCAAGGGCAAGACGCTCGGCGTCATCGGCCTGGGCGCCATCGGCGCCATTGTGGCCAACGACGCGCGCAATCTGGGGATGAACGTGCTGGGATGCGACCCGTATATTTCCGTGGCGGCGGCCTGGTCGCTTTCACGCGGGGTGCGGAAAGCGGAGACCTATGACGAGATCTATGAAAAGTGTGATTATATCACGCTGCACGTGCCTGCCAACGATTCGACGAAAAACATGATAAACGCCGAATCGATCGCCAAGATGAAGGACGGCGTGGTGGTTTTGAATTTTGCGCGCGGCACGCTGGTCAACACCGCGGACATGCTCGCGGCGCTCGAGAGCGGCAAGGTGGCGCGGTATGTCACGGATTTCCCGGACGACGACCTGATCGGCGCCAAGAACGTGATCGCGATCCCGCATCTCGGCGCTTCGACGCCGGAGTCCGAGGATAACTGCGCGGCGCTGGCGGCGCAGGAGCTGGCGGATTATCTGGAAAACGGAAACATTAAGAACAGCGTGAATTTTCCGGCCTGCCATATGGAGAAGAACACGCCTCACCGGGTGTCGGTCTTGCATAAGAATCTGCCGAACATGGTCGGACAGATCACGTCGAAGCTTGCGTCTGTCGGCGTCAACATCAATAACATGATGAACCAAAGCCGCGGCATCAACGCTTATTCCCTGCTCGATATTGATACGGACGTGGATCCGTCGGTCCTGGAGGAAATCGAGGCGCTGGACGGCATGATCCGGGTCAGAAAGATATACTGAAGCCGAGGCGCCTGCTTCAAGCAGGCGCCTTTTTCTTGACGGGAAAAGTTCGTTACGGTATAATAAACCGGCCGCGAAAGGGGGAAGACGATTGTTTGTCGATTACACGAATATCATGGCAAAAGCGGGAAACGGAGGCAACGGACGCGTTTCTTTCCGCAGAGAAAAATACGTGCAGCAGGGCGGACCTGACGGCGGAAACGGGGGCCGGGGCGGCGATGTCGTTTTCGTGGCGGACGGCCGGATGAATACCCTGATGGATTTTAAATTCAAGAAGAAGTTCTTCGCCCGGAACGGAGAGGACGGCGGGCAGCGCAATCAGCATGGCCGCGACGGAGAAAGCATTGTAATCCGCGTGCCGGTCGGGACGCTGATCCGCGAAAAAGAGACCGGCAAGATCATCGTCGATATGTATAAAGACGGCATGACGCAGACCGTACTGCGGGGCGGCCGCGGCGGAAAAGGCAACATGTGCTTCGCCACTCCGACGCGCAGGACGCCGGATTTTGCGACGCCGGGGCAGAAAACCACCGAGCACGCGCTGGTGCTGGAACTGAAAACGATCGCCGACGTGGGGCTGGTGGGATTCCCCAACGTGGGCAAGTCGACGATCCTGTCTTTGATGAGCGCCGCGAGGCCTGAAATCGCGAATTATCATTTTACGACGCTGGTGCCCAATCTCGGCGTCGTGGAGACGGACGGCTATTCTTTCGTGATGGCGGATATACCGGGGCTGATCGAAGGAGCCAGCGAGGGCGCGGGACTGGGACTGAATTTTCTCAAACATGTGGAGCGTACGCGCGTTTTGCTGCACGTGGTGGATATTTCCGGTTCCGAAGGCCGTGATCCGGCGGAGGATTTTCGCGTAATCAACGAGGAATTGAGAAAGTATTCCGAAAAGCTCAGCCGCTGTCGTCAGCTCGTCGTCTGCAACAAGATCGATCTGTGCGAGGGGAATAATGAGAATTATCAGCGCTTTGCGGCTCTTTACGGGAACGATTACGAGATTTTTCTGACCAGCGCCGCCAGAGGAGAAAAGGACTTTCTTCCTGTCAAGCGCCGTATCGCGGAATTGCTCAAGGAAATGCCGGCGATAGAGGCGATGGCTTCGGAGATCACGCTCGAAGAGGCGGAGATCGACGAAACGCAGTGGGAGGTTCGCCGCGACAGCGACGGCGTCGCTTTGGTCGAAGGCCGGTATATCGAGAATCTGCTCGAGAGGATTAATTTCGACGACGTGGAGTCGAACCGGTATTTCCATAAAACCCTGCGGCGGCTCGGCATTATCGACGCGCTGCGCCGGATGGGCGTGCGGGACGGAGATACGGTGCGCGTTCTGGACGTGGAATTCGATTTTGTGGAATAAACGAGTCAGGAAAGCCTGCGGATGCTTGCTTTCTTGTATATAAAAGACGCAAGACAAAGCGCGAGAAAGACGGCGGCTGTGACCGAGAAATAAAGATTGAAGCGAGTAAACAGCGCGCCGACGCTCATAACGGCGGCATAACGCAGATAACGAACGGTGTTTTCTTTGGAAAGCACCGTTTTTATAACGGCGCGGGCAGAGCGCCGGCGGACGCTCTCCGGCGCGACGTCGCGGACGGGAGGAAAGATCTGCCGTTTCCTCATGGCGGCGATCAGTTTCTGTCCGTCGTATACGGAAAGGATTTCGGGAAAAGAAGAAAGAAAAGAGACCGCGTTTTGGCTGAAAACCCCGGTCGTGACGACGTGGAGAGGTTGGCCGAGACGCCCGTTCAGAGCCAGCAACACCTTTGTGCGATCGACGGGATCGGACGGGTGGGACGGGATGAAGACGACCGTTTTTTCGGGAAAGAGCCCGGAAAAGACCCGGCGCTGTTCCCGTGTCCCGGCAAGCACGAGAGACGCCAGGACGCGCTCGTCAAAGCGGGAACGTTCCGCACGGCGCCAAGCGCGTTGGCGCAGGCGGACGGAAACCTCATAAAGAACGAAAAGAAAAAGCGCGGTGGTGAGCACGGACAGCGCCAGCGCCATTGCCCGGGACTGCTTGGACGAAAAGAGATAGAACATGAGAATGTAAAACAGCGTCGAGAAGAAAAAGGTATCTGCCAGAGATGCAAAATACAAATGGTTTTTTTTCATGGGTTTGCCTCCGTTTCCTTATTGCCAGTATGGTCGGAAATCGGGGAAATTACACATGACGAGCACTTATAAATTGACATTTTATGGACCATGTATTATCATTTTAAGAAGGGGGGATACGCTTGGAACGAGTAGCGCTTTTCGGCGGGAGCTTTGATCCGGTCCACAACGGGCATTTATATATGGCGCGTAAGGTCCTGGAAAGCGGACTGGTCGACCGGTTGGAACTGATCCCTTTAAAAGCGCCGTGGCATAAAAAACTGGCGTCTTCCGCCCGGCATCGCGTCAACATGCTGAAGGCGGCGATCGAGGGAGAAAAGGGCATGTCGATCAATCTGATGGAACTGCGGCGCCCGGGCATGACGTATACCGCCGATACCGTGCGTATTCTTAAAAAAAAGTATCCGCAGAATCGGTATTACTATGTGATCGGCGACGATTCGCTGGGAAAACTGGACACGTGGCATGACGCGGCTTATTTGCTCAAAGCCGTTCCTTTTATTGCGGTGTACCGTCGCGCGGATGTCGAGCGCGAGCGCGTCCGCGAACGTTTGAGGGAGGAATTCGGCGCCGAGATCGTTCTGCTGGAGACGGGGGTGTATGATCTTTCTTCGACGGAGGTGCGCGCCGCCGCGGCAGAGGGGCGGAGTTTAGAAGGGATGGTCCCGGAAAAAGTGGCGGCTTATATCAAGGAGAGAAAACTGTATGGAGCGCGTTGAAATCCTGGGACAGCTCCGGAAAATGCTGAAGCCGGATCGGTATCTCCATACGTTGAGTACGGAAAAAGAAGCGCTCCGTTTGGCCGAGCGTTACGGCGCGGATAAGGAAAAAGCGTCGCTGGCCGCTCTGCTGCACGATTGCGCGAAGAATTTCACGCCGGAGCAGCAGGCGGGCTATCTGGATCAGATCGACGAGGAAAGCCGGCTGATCGCGCCGGTCACGCACGCGCCGCTGAGCGCGATCGTGGCAAGGGAAAGATTCGGCGTACAGGACGAGGACGTATTGAACGCGATCCGTTATCATACGACCGGCCGGGAGAAGATGTCGCTTCTTGAAAAGATCATCTTTGTAGCCGACGCGATCGAACCGCGCAGGACGTATCCGGGCGTGGAAGAGCTGCGGGATTCAGCGCAGAAGAGTCTGGACGAGACGATCCTGCGTTCGCTGATGAACACAATCACGTATAACAAGGGAAAGAAGATCCATAAGGCCAGTATTCAGGCTTTCAATGATTTGTTAAAGACGAAAGGAGAAAGATGATGGTGCAGACGGAGAGAATCAAGAACGAGATTTGCGCGGCGCTGGATAACAAAAAAGCGAGAAATATTCTGATTATTGACGTCAAGGAAATGACCACGGTCACTGATTACATGATTACGGCGACGGGTACGACCAAGACGCAGCTCAAATCCATGTGCGACGAAGTGGAAGAAAAAGTCGCGGAAAAACTTGACCAGCGGCCTTTGCGTATCGAAGGATATACGGAAGGAAGATGGATCGTGATCGATTACGGTTCTGTGCTCGTTCATATTTTCTGTGATGAATACAGAGCGCTGTACCAATTGGAACAGTTGTGGAGCAACGGTGACAACGTTACGAAATTCGAAGCGGAGAAAGACGAAGAGAAACTATGAACCTCAACGAAATGACGATCAGAGCCGCCGCTTCGGCGATGGCGCGCGGCGAGTTTTCCGCCGAGGAACTGACGGAAAGCGCGCTGCGCAGGATCAAAGAAACACAGCCGGCGATCAACGCCTATATCACGGTCATGGAAGAACGGGCGCTGGAACAGGCGCGCGCCGTCGACCGAAAGAGACGGGCGGGCGAAAAGCTTCCGCTTCTGGCGGGCGTTCCCGGCGCCATCAAGGATAATATTTGCATCAACGGCGTCAGGACGACCTGCGCGTCGCGGATGCTGGAGAATTTTGTCCCGATGTATGACGCGACTGTGATCGAGAGATTGGATGAAAACGATGCAGTTTACGTCGGTAAAACCAACATGGACGAGTTCGCTATGGGTTCGTCCAACGAGACCTCGTTTTTCGGCCCCGTCAGCAATCCTTACGATACGGAACGCATCCCGGGCGGCAGCAGCGGCGGAAGCGCGGCGGCAATCGCGGCGCAGACGGCTTTGTTTGCGCTGGGCAGCGATACGGGAGGCTCCATCCGGCAGCCGGGCGCTCTCTGCGGGACGGTCGCGATCAAGCCGACTTACGGACGGGTGTCGCGTTACGGATTGGTCGCGTTTGCTTCATCCCTGGATCAGATCGGCGTTTTTGCCAAAACGACGGACGATTGCGCCGTCGTGCTCAACGCGATCTGCGGCGGGGATAAAAAAGACAGCACGTCGCTTTTCTTGGAAAAGGAAGACTTCACGGCCGATATCGGACGGGACGTCAAGGGACTGCGGATCGGTCTGCCGCGTCTGTATTTCGGCGAAGGAATTTCGGCCGAGACCCGGGAAGCGGTATTGGCCGCGGCGAAAGAGTACGAGAAGCAGGGCGCGATCGTGGATGAATTCGATCTGGATCTGGCGCGCTATGCGCTGCCGGTCTATTATCTGATTTCGTCGGCGGAAGCCAGCTCGAATCTCGGAAGGTTCGACGGCGTGCGGTATGGTTTCCGGGAGAAGAGCATCCGGAATTTTGATGAGTTCTTTGATAAAACGCGGAACGCCGGTTACGGCGAGGAAGTGAAGCGGCGCATCATGCTGGGCACTTACGTACTGCGGTCCGGATATTACGACGCGTATTACGTCAAAGCGCAGAAAGTGCGGACGCTGATCAAGCGGGAATATGACCGGGCTTTATCCAAGTATGACGTCCTGCTGACGCCGGTTTCGCCGACGACGGCGTGGAAAAAGGGTGAAAAGAGCGGGGACGCGTTGAGCATGTATGCTTCGGACGTCTGTACCGTATCGCTCAACATCGCCGGATTGCCCGGACTGGTTTTGCCTTGCGCCTATGATAAAAACGGTTTGCCGATCGGTATGCAGCTGATCGGGAGAGCGTTGGATGAAAAGAAACTGTTCCGGGTCGGAGCGGCTTTTGAAAAAGATTTTCACGGGAAGACGCCCGAAATTTAAAAACGAGGGGATAGAATATGGAAAACAACAAAAGACCAGAGAACATGGAACGGATCGTTAATCCGGAGCTGGCAAAAAGATTCATTGACGAACAGATCGCGCTTATTCGCCGGGAAGTCGGTCAGGACAAAGTGCTGCTGGCGCTTTCGGGCGGCGTGGATTCGTCCGTCGTCGCGGCGCTTTTGATCAAGGCCATCGGCCGGAATCTGGTGTGCGTACATGTGAACCACGGACTGCTGAGAAAGGGAGAACCGGAGCAGGTCGTGCAGGTTTTCCGGCATGAGATGAACGCCAATCTCGTGTACGTCGACGCGGTGGACCGTTTCCTGGACAAGCTTGTCGGCGTGGCGGATCCTGAAAAGAAGAGAAAGATCATCGGCGCGGAGTTTATCCGCGTGTTTGAGGAAGAGGCGCGGAAGCAGACGGGTATCAAGTTTTTGGCGCAGGGGACGATTTATCCGGACATACTGGAGAGCGGACCGGTCAAGTCCCATCATAACGTGGGCGGACTTCCGGACGATCTGCAGTTCCGGCTTGTGGAACCGATCAAGTTCCTTTTCAAAGACGAGGTGCGCGTGGTCGGGAAAGCGCTCGGTCTGCCGGACAACATGGTGTACCGTCAGCCGTTCCCCGGACCGGGACTGGGCGTTCGCTGCGTCGGCGCGATCACGAGAGACAGACTTGAAGCGGTTCGGGAATCCGACGCGATCCTGCGGGAGGAGTTTACCGCGGCAGGTCTCGAGGGCAAGGTATGGCAGTATTTCACGATCGTGCCGGATTTCAAATCCACCGGGGTGAAGAACAATCTGCGGTCGTATGAATGGCCCGTCGTTATCCGTGCGGTCAACACCCGCGACGCGATGACGGCTACGGTCGAGGAGATCCCGTACGAATTGCTGAAAAAGATCACGGCGCGCATCACGGCCGAGGTCAAATGGGTCAACCGCGTGCTTTACGATCTGACGCCGAAGCCCACCGGAACGATCGAGTGGGAGTGAGTTTTTGAAACTCCGAACCCGTTGCGGCACAACGATTTTGCGGTTTTATATCTCTCTTTTGATAACGATTTGATAACGCTCCCCATAGGCCGTATCATTCTGTATCCCCAGTGGA
>JAHAZM010000045.1 GCA_018385275.1 Eubacteriales bacterium
CTCCGGAAATTTCCGTGGCGGACAGCGAAGATACGGACGCGCTGATCGTCGCGCTGGCGGAGCAGATCGCGCATTTCAAGCAGGCCAACGGTAAAAACCCGACGACTTTTGCCGTGGGGGAAGAGGGCCTGCGCGCCCTGCCGTTCACGACCGGACGGCTGGCGGATCGCATCAGCATCGTGACCGGCGGAGCGCAGGGCTTCGGCAAAGGGATCGCCGAGGAAATGATCAAGCAGGGCGCTTACGTCGTGCTGGCCGACCTGAACTATGACCTGGCCAAGGAGGTCAGCGACGAGTTCAACGCGGCGGCCGGACGCGAAGTGACCGTGGCGGTCAAAGTCGACGTCAGCGACGAGGAGAGCGTGGAGGCCATGGTGGCCGCCACCGTGGACGCGTTCGGTGGACTGGACCTGCTGGTCAACAACGCCGGTGTCGCCAGAGCCGGTTCTCTGGAGGAAATGACGGGCAAGACCTTTGATTTCGTGACGAAGATCAATTACAACGCCTATTTCAACTGCACGAAATACGCTTCCCGCGTCATGAAGATCCAGAACAAGGTCAATAAGAACTATTATATGGACGTGGTGCAGATCAACTCGAAATCCGGGCTGGAAGGAAGCAACAAGAACTTTGCCTATGCCGGCAGCAAATTCGGCGGGATCGGACTTACGCAGAGTTTCGCGCTGGAGCTGGTCGAGTACAATATCAAGGTCAACAGCATCTGCCCGGGCAATTTCCTGAACGGACCGCTGTGGACCGACCCGGTCAAGGGTCTGTTCGTCCAGTATTTCAAGGCGGGGAAGATCCCCGGCGCGAAGAACGTAGACGACGTGCGCAAGGCCTATGAAGCCAAAGTGCCCATGAAACGCGGCTGTGAATGCGTCGACGTGGCGCGCGCGCTGTTTTACGTCGTGGAGCAGAAATATGAGACCGGCCAGGCCGTTCCCGTGACGGGCGGTCAGGTCATGCTCAACTGACGGTTTTGTGAAACAGGATCGCATCGGCGCCGCGCAACGACGCCGGCACGCGATCATCAATAAATGAGGAGGATATTTCAAAATGGCAGAAGTAGTAATTATGCCGAGACAGGGCCAGTCCGTGGAGAGCTGCATCATCTCGAAATGGAACAAGAAGGTCGGAGATCCCGTTGCCGTCGGCGACGTACTGTTCTCCTATGAAACGGATAAATCCGCTTTTGACGAGGAGAGCAAGGTGGCCGGTACGATGCTGGCGATCTTTTTCGGCGAGGGAGACGACGTTCCCTGCCTGACCAACGTTTGCGTGATCGGGAAACCGGGCGAGGATTTCGCTCAGTTCGCGCCGAAGGCCGACGAGCCCGCCGTGAAGGCGGAGGAAGTCGCCGCTCCGGCCGCTCCGGCCGCGCCCGCCGCTCCCGTGGCGGAAACGGCTGCGCCTGCCGCCGCTCCGGCCGGCAAGGACGCCTTCATTTCTCCCAGAGCACGTAATCTGGCGATGGCGCAGGGCGTGGATTATACGCAGGCTACCGCTACCGGCCCGAACGGCCGCATCATCGAGCGCGACGTTCAGGCGCTGATCGCCGCAGGCGCGCAGGCGACCTTTGCCGCGCGCGACGCGTATATCGGAAGCGGCAAAAACATTCAGGGCACGGGTCTGGGCGGCCGTATCACCACCGCCGATCTGGCTGCCGCCGCCGCTGCTCCGGCTGCCGCCGCGGCTGCGCCTGCTGCTGAGGAAGCCGAGTACGTCGACGTTCCGATGAGCAACATCCGCAAGGTCATCGCCAAGTCCATGACCGCGTCTCTGACGGGCATCCCGCAGCTGACCTACAATATGGCTTACGATATGGCCAATATCAACGCGTACCGCGCGCTGGTCAAAGCCAACGGCGAAGCGTTCGGCGTCAAGGGCATCACGATCAACGATATTATCATTTTTGTTGCTTCCAGAGTTCTGCTGAACCATCCGGACGTCAACGCCAACTGCCTGGACAACAAGATCCGCCGTTTCAATCACGTCCATATCGGTATCGCGGTCGACACCGAGCGCGGTCTGATGGTACCGACGCTGCGTAACGCGGACCTCAAGAGTCTGGCGCAGATCAGCAAGGAAGCCAAGGAGCTGGCGACCGCCTGCCAGAAAGGCGATATTTCGCCCGATAAGCTGTCCGGCGCCTCCTTCACCATTTCCAATATCGGCAGTCTGGGCGTTCAGTCCTTCACGCCGGTCATCAATCCGCCGCAGACCGCGATCCTCGGCGTCAACACCATCGAGACGCGGTTCCGCGTCGTGGACGGCGAGATCAAGCCGTATTCGGCGATGAATCTTTCTCTGACCACCGACCACAGAGTGCTGGACGGCGCGCCTTCTTCCCGCTTCCTCAAGGAGCTGGTCAACGCGCTCGAGAATTTCAGCATCCTGCTGGCAAAATAATAGGAGGAACAACAAATGGCATACGATGTAATCGTTCTCGGCGGCGGTCCTGCGGGTTATCTGGCCGGTGAAAGAGCCGGACAGGCGGGCCTCAAGGCGCTCGTCATTGAGAAGCGCGCTCTCGGCGGCGTTTGCCTCAACGAGGGATGTATCCCGTCCAAGACGCTGCTTAACTCGGCCAAGGTCCTGCATTACGCGCAGGACGGCGCGAAGTTCGGCGTCACCACTACCGGCGCTTCGATCGATCATAAGGTCGTCGTCGCCCGCAAAAACAAGGTCGTCAATACGCTGGTTTCCGGCGTCAAGGCCACGCTGAAGGCCAACAAGGTCGACGTCGTCAACGCCGCCGGCTTTATCAAGGGGAAGGACGCCGAAGGCTTCATCGTTGAAGCGGACGGAAAAGAGTACAAGGGCGTCAACCTGATTATTGCGACCGGTTCGGCTCCGGCGATGCCGCCTATCAAGGGACTGCGTGAGAATTACGCGACCGGTTTCGTCATGACCAACCGTGAGATCCTGGATCTGGAGACTCCGCCCAAGAAGCTGGCTATCATCGGCGGCGGCGTCATCGGTCTGGAAATGGGCGTGTATTTCAACGCCATCGGCACGGAAGTCACCGTTATTGAAATGCTCGATCATATCGCGGGTCCGACCGACGGAGAGATCAGCCGCATGCTGCAGAAAGATCTGAGCAAGAAGGGCGTTATTTTCAAGCTGCAGTGCAAGGTCATGGAAGTCACCGCCGACGGCGTCGTGTATGAAACGGCGGACGGCAAGACCGAAAAGGTCGAGGCGGACAAGGTCCTTTGCTCGATCGGCAGACGGCCGGTTTCCAACGAGATCGGTATCGAGAATATCGGCGTGTACGCGGAGCGCGGCGCGATCAAGACCGACCGTTTCATGCGGACCAATATCCCGAACGTTTACGCCGCCGGCGACGTCAACGGCACGAGCATGCTGGCGCACACGGCTTATCGCGAGGCGGAAGTCGCCGTCAACAATATCCTGGGCAAACGGGACATCATGCGTTACAACGCCATTCCCGCCGTCATCTATACCAGCCCCGAGATCGCTTCCGTCGGCGAGACGGAGGAGACCGCCAAGGCCAAGGGCATCGTGTATGACTGCGCGAAGGTGCCGATGGTATACAGCGGACGCTTTGTCGCGGAAAACGAAGGAGTGGAGGGCATCTGCAAGGTATTGGTCGAGAAAGCCAGCCGCAAGATCATCGGCGTGCAGCTGATGGGCTCGTACGCTTCGGAAATGATCTACGGCGCGGCGCTGATGGTCGAAACCGAGATGCGCGTCAACGACGTCAAGGAGCTTGTTTTCCCGCATCCGACGGTCAGCGAAATCATCCGCGAAGCGATTTTCAAACTGTAAATAATTATTGAAGGGAGCAAATCATTATGCCCAAGAGTCAATATATCAGCACGGAGAAGGCGTTCGAGAAGGGATTCATCCATTTTAACGATATTCCCGTCTGCCAGTACAACAAGACCCTTGCTGAGGAGAAGAAACTGTACAAGAAAGCGGATTTTCTGCGGATCTATCATGATATGCGCACCATCCGCGAGTTCGAGACGATGCTCAACGAGGTCAAGACCAAGTCCGTTTACAACGGCGTCGAGTATCACAATCCCGGTCCGGCGCACCTTTCCATCGGTCAAGAAGCTTCCGCCGTCGGCGAAGCGTACTGCCTGGACATCAACGACTATTCGTTCGGTTCTCACCGCAGTCACGGCGAGATCATCGCCAGAGGGCTTTCCTCGATCGAAAAGCTCAGCGATAAAGAACTGTACGACATCATGAAGGATTTCCTCGGCGGCGCGATCCTGAACGTCGTGGAGAAGCACATGAAGAGCGACAACGTCAAGGAACTGGCCAAAAACTTCTTCCTGTACGGCGCTCTGGCTGAAGTCTTTGCCCGTACCACCGGCTTCAACAAGGGCCTGGGCGGCTCGATGCACGCGTTCTTTATCCCCTTCGGCCTGATGCCGAACAACGCTATCGTCGGTGGTTCCGGCCCCATCGCGCTGGGCGCCGCGCTCTATAAGAGAGTCAACCATAAGCCCGGCATCGTCATCGCCAACTCCGGCGACGGCGCCTGCGGACGCGGTCCCGTTCTGGAGTCTTTCAACTTCGCTTCGATGGATCAGATCACCAAGCTGTGGGGCATGGACGGCAAGTATTCCGACGCCGGTATGCCGATCCTGTTCAACATTTTCGACAACTTCTACGGCATGGGCGGCCAGACCCGCGGCGAAACGATGGGCTTCGATATGCCCGCTCGTCTCGGCGCCGGCTTCAACCCGGACGGTATGCACGCCGAGCGTGTCAACGGTTATGATCCGCTGGCCGTCATCGACGCGGTGTCCCGCAAGAAAGAGCTGCTGCTGGCCGGCAAGGGCCCGGCGCTGCTCGACGTCGTGACCTACCGTATTTCCGGACATTCTCCGTCCGACTCGTCTACGTACCGTACGCCCGAGGAGATCGAAGAGTGGAAGAAAGCCAACCCGATCGAGGCTTTCAAGAAGAAGCTCATCGCCGGCAAGGTCGCTTCCGCCGCCGAATTCGACGCGCTCGATGAAATGATCGTCAACCGGATGACCGAGATCATGAAACTTTCCATCAACGACGAGATCTCGCCGCGCATGGATATGGAAAAGCATCCCGACGCCATCGAGTCGATCATGTTCTCCAATCAGAAGATCCACAGCATGGACACCACGCGCGAAGCCGAAATGCTCATGCCGAAAGAGGAGTGCCCGAGAGTCAAGGAAATCGCCAATAAGGTCCGCAAGGCCTTCGATGAGAACGGCAAGCCGGTTTCCAAGATGAAGCTGTACAATATCCGCGACGGTCTGTTCGAGCCGATCATCGACAAGTTCTACGACGATCCGACGCTCATCGCCTACGGCGAGGATAACCGCGACTGGGGCGGCGCGTTCGGCGTTTACAAGAAGATGACCGAAGCGATCCCGTACCACAGATTCTTCAACGCGCCGATTTCCGAGTCCGCCATCGTCGGCTCCGCCGTCGGTTACGCCATGTGCGGCGGCCGCGTCATCGTCGAGCTGATGTACGCCGATTTCATGGGCTGCGCCGGCGACGAGATCTTCAACCAGATGGCCAAGTGGCAGTCCATGTCGGCCGGCATCCTCAAGATGCCCATCGTTCTGCGCGTGTCCGTCGGTTCCAAATACGGCGCGCAGCATTCTCAGGACTGGACCGCGCTGACCGCGCATATCCCGGGCCTGAAGGTCGTTTTCCCCGTGACGCCCGCCGACGCGAAGGGCCTGATGACGTCGGCTCTGGAAGGCACCGATCCGGTCGTCTTCTTCGAGTCTCAGCGTATCTATGATAAGGGCGAGGAGTTCCGTCCCGACGGCGTGCCGGCCGGCACGTTCGAGATCGCCATCGGCGAGCCCGATATCAAGCGCGAGGGCAAGGACGTGACGATCCTGACCATCGGCGCGACGCTGTATCGCGCGCTGGAGGCCGCTAAGATCCTGCAGGAGAAATACAACATCAGCGCTGAAGTCATCGACGCGCGCTCGATCGTTCCGTTCAACTACGAGAAGGTCATCGAGTCTGTCAAGAAGACCGGCAAGATCATCATCGCCGGCGACGCCTGCGAGCGCAACAGCGTGATGAAGGATATGGCCGCCACGATCACCAGCCTGTGCTTCGATTATCTCGACGCGCCGCCCGTGGTCGTCGGTTCCCGCAACTGGATCACGCCGTGCTTCGAGATGGAGAAGTATTTCTTCCCGCAGCCGGAGTGGTTCCTCGATGCGATTCATACCAAGATCATGCCGCTGCCGGGTTATACCCCCACGGCCAATTTCACCGAGACCGAGCAGATCAGACGCTGCAAACTCGGCGTGTGAGCCTGAAATCCGGCGTTTCGGCGCACGGAGGTTTTTCGGGAAAAACAACGGAAACGGCGCAGTTCCAACAAGCGGGCTGCGCCGCTTTTCTTTTTTTCGGAGACCGTGGGTTTTTATACATGGCGTTCGCATTTAGACAAAGAAAAAAGCGAAAAAGACCCTTGTAAAAAAGCAAGAGAATGATATAATAGAAGCAAATCCATTCGTTAAAAGAAAGGAGATCCTATGAGCAGAACGGCGGTAGCAATTCAGAATTATGTGGATAAGACGGCTCACGGAGACGCAATGCATCGACTGGAGGCGGAACTGAAATTCGCGCTTCAGGTTTCGGAACGCTGCGATAACAGATTCGACGGGATCATTGAAGAAGCGGCGCGGCGGGCGCTGGAACTGGCCAAGGCCGACGGCGGCGTGGTCACACCGGACACGGTAAAAGCTGTGGAGAGCCTCCTTGCACCGGTCGGACCGGAGGCGAAAGCTTATAAGATTATCGCGCCTGCGCACGCGCATTTGGATATGAACTGGATGTGGCGGTACGACGAAACGGTGGCTATCACGCTGTCCACTTTCGAGACCATGCTGCGCATCATGGACGAGTATCCGGACGTTTGCTTCAGCCAGAGCCAGGCTTCCGTTTATGAGATCGTGGAAAAATACGGGACGGAAGAGATGCTTGAGAAGATCCGCCGTTACGTGCGCGAGGGCCGCTGGGAGGTCACGGCTTCGACCTGGGTCGAGGGAGACAAGAACATGCCGTCCGGCGAAGCCATGGCGCGGCATCAGCTTTATACCAAAAAGTATTTATCCGGACTGCTGGATATTCCGGAGGAGAGTCTGGACGTGGACTTTGAGCCGGATACGTTCGGTCACAGCGCTAACGTGCCGGAGATCCTGGCCAAAGGCGGCGTGAAGTATTATTATCACAGCCGCGGCAGTCAGCTCGCGCCGATCTCGCGCTGGCGTTCCGCGTCGGGAGCCGCGGTCATCATTTATGAGGACCTCAGCGATACCAGCTATAACTATTATTATTTGGATCATAACTTTGCCGATTACGTGATGCACGCCTGCCCGGGACGGATCCGCACTTCGATGCGTCTCTACGGCATGGGCGACCACGGCGGCGGTCCGAGCCGGAAAGATATTGAAAAACTGATCGACATGATGAACTGGCCGATTTTCCCGACGATCAAATTCGGCACGATGCGGGAGTATTTCCATGAGATCGAGGAGAAATACTACGATGAACTGCCCGTCATCACGGGACCGCTCAACTATGTGTTTACCGGCTGCTATACGTCGCAGTCGCGCATCAAGGCGGCCAACCGCATCGCGGAAGCGGCGCTGCACGACTCGGAGCTTTTTGCCGCGGCCGCGCATACGCGCCTGGGGACGAAGTATCACACGGAACGCTATCGCACGGTGTGGCAGAACACGCTGTTCAGCCATTTTCACGATATTCTCCCGGGAAGCGGCAAAACCGATACGACCGAGTATGCCCGCGGGAAATTCCAGGAGACGATGGCCTGCGCGTCGACGGAGCAGAATAGCGCGCTGCGCAGTCTGATCCGGGCGATCGATACGAGCCGGTATATGGATCCGGACGACAAGGAGGATCTGGACAGTTCGAACGCGGGGCGCGGGTTTATGCTCGACCGCTTCACCTATTCGATCGAGAATCAGGGCTACGGCGCCAAGAGGATGTTCCACATTTTCAATCCGTCCCAGCAGAAGAGAAAAGAGATCTGCGAGCTGTACGTCTGGGAGTGGGGCGATAACGATCCGTCGCTGATGGAATTCCGCGACGCGGACGGCAATCCGGTGCCGCATATCGTGACGACGCCTGCCGCACAGTCGTATTGGGGAAACAAGTATTATCAGGTGCTGCTGCCGGTGGAACTGCCCGGTTACGGATACACGACGATTTCTCTGGCGCCGAGCGAGGATCGGATCCAGACGTTCTATGAGCCGGGCCACGTGATCGGTCAGCGCACCGACGACGTGTTCCGCTTTGTGCTGGAAAACGAACGGGTGCGCATTGAGCTGGACCGTTCGGACGCGTCGATCGTGTCCTATTACGACAAAGAGGCGAAGCGCGAACTGATCGACGGAAAACGCGCCTGTCTGTTCAAGATCGTCGAGGAGGGTACCGAGCAAGGCATGACGGCCTGGCGGGACGGCCGGCGTAAGAGTGAAAGCAAGTTTGGCTCGGTCCGGATCGATCCGGTCGATTTCGGCGTCGGAACGCTGAGACAGGCGGTCGTCGTTCGCTTTGATTGGAAAAACAGTCATTTTACGGCGACACTGTCGCTCGACAAGGGGTCCGATACGCTGAAGATCGATCTGAACGCGGATTGGCATGAGATCGGATGCGAAAACCATATTCCGCAGCTGATCTTCTCGCTGCCGTTGGGATACGAAGCGGTGCGTTCGCTCCGCGATATTCCGGGCGGGGCGGAGTACGCCGAGCCCATGGATCGCGACATCCCCGCGCTGACTTATATGGCGGCGCTGGATCGGGAGAATGCCGGTCTGATGCTGACGACGGATACGAAATACGGCTACCGACTGTATAACGGACAGCTTGACGTCGACCTGGTGCGCAGTTCATTTAATCCGGATCCCTATCCGGAATACGGTGAGCATCCGATCCGCATCGCGGTCTGCCCCGTGCGGGACGCGCGGCCGGACGAACTCAAGCTGACGGCCTTTGATATTTGGCATCCGATGATGGCGCTGTCGGCCATGCCGCATAAAGGTACGCTGCCTATGAGCGGGACGCTGTACGAGGCGGAGGGCGCTTTCGTCGAGGGCGTCAAGCTCAGCGAGGACGGCCGCGCCGTCGTCGTACGTCTGTGCAATCAGACTGCCGAGACGAGGCAGGCGCGCTTTGCCATGCCGGGCCTGCGTGCCGCCGCGCTGGCGACGAGTTACGAAAAGGAGGTTTCCGCCCTGACGGTCGAGAACGGCGGCGTTCGAGTGACGCTGGCGCCGGAAGAGACGGTCACGCTGAGGTTATATGTCTGAAACCTTACTGATTACGGATATTCAGCATTTTTCTGTGCATGACGGACCGGGGATCCGCACGACGGTTTTTACCAAAGGATGCCCTTTGCGTTGTCTCTGGTGTCACAATCCGGAGACGCTGTCGGCCCGCATTCGCCTGAAAGTCGAGACGGGGCGCTGCGTCGGCTGCGGCGCCTGTCTTTCGCGCTGTCCGGAAGGGGCGATCTCGCTGTCTGACGGAAAGGCCGTGACCGACCGGGCCAAGTGTGTCGATTGCCTGGCGTGCGCGGCGGTTTGTCCGACGGACGCGCGGCATGCCGACGGAAGGCGCGTGACGACGGACGACGTCGCGGCGGAGATCCTGCGCGACCGGGATTATTATGTCGGCGGCGGCGGAGCCACGATCTCGGGCGGCGAGCCGCTCCTGCAGAGCGAGGGGGTCTTTGCGCTGACGAAGCGCTTGCATGACGAGGGCATACACGTCGCGGTGGAGACCGCGCTGTCGGTGCCGGAGGAAGTCGCAACGGCGGCGACGGAGCGGTTCGACCTGTTTCTGTGTGACGTGAAGGCGCTTCCGGCCGAGCTGCACAGGCGGTTGACCGGACGGGACAACGCGTTGATCCTGGCCAATCTGCGCCGGATCGCGGAGCGGGGCAAGCCTTTGCTGCTGAGAATGCCGCTGATCCCGGGCCTCAACGACGGAGAGAAAAATCTCGCGGCGACGGCGGCGTTCATCCGTTCGCTTCCGGGAGAGACGCCGGAACTGGAGATCCTGCCGTATCACGCGCTGGGAGCGGATAAATACGCCGCGCTGGGGCTGGAGTATAAAGCAAACGGCGTCGTCGTACCCGATAGGGAGTACGTCGACGCCGTGAAAGACCGATTCCGTCGGTTAGGGGTCGCGCTTAAAGGTTGAGCATCAGCGTGGCAAAATAGAAATAAACAAGAAGAGAGAGCGCATCTACGATCGTCGTGATGAACGGACTTGCCATGACCGCCGGGTCGAATTTCAGGGCTTTGGCGGCGACGGGAAGCGAGCATCCGACGATTTTTGCGAATATTACCGTGGTGACCAGCGTCAGACACACGACGGCGGCCACTTCGATGGGAACGCGGTCCAGAAGAAGGAGCTTGACGAAGTTGAGCGCCGAAAGCGTGACGCCGCAAAGAATGGCGACGCGGAATTCTTTCCAGACGATGCTGAGGATGTCGCGCGGCTCAATCTCGTTGAGCGCCAGACCGCGGATGATGGTAACGCTGGCCTGACTGCCGGAATTGCCGGCCGTGTCCATCAGCATGGGAATAAAGGCTGTCAGCATGATCTGAGCGGCGAGAGCGTTCTCGAAATGCGTCAGGATCATGCTCGTGAAGGTGGCCGAAATCATCAGCAGCAGCAGCCAGGGGATACGCTTGCACCAGATGCTGAAGACGCCGGTTTTCAGATAAGGCTTATCCGAGGGCGTGATAGCGGCCATCTTTTCGATGTCTTCGGTGGCCTCGTCCTGGATAACGTCGATGGCGTCGTCGACGGTCACGATACCGACAATGCGCTGCTCCTTGTCCACGACCGGCAGGGCCAGGAAGTCGTATTTGGAAAGCGTGTTGGCCGCTTCCTCCTTGTCGTCGTAGGTGTAGACGAAGATGACGTTGGTTTCCATCAGATCGCCGATCACAGCCTCAGGCGAGGCCAGCAACAGGGTCTTGACCGAAACGATGCCGAGCAGGGTGCGCTTTTCATCGGTGACGTAGCAGGTATAAATGGTTTCTTTATCCGTGCCGACCTGGCGGATGCGCTCGAAGGCCTGGACCACGGTCATGGTGCTGCGCAGCGCCACGTATTCCGTGGTCATGATCGTGCCGGCGCTGTCTTCCGGATAGGCCAGCAATTCGTTGATGATCTGGCGCGTGTCCGGATCCGAGTTCAGGATGATACGTTTGACGACGTTGGACGGCATTTCGTCGATGATGTCGACCATATCGTCCATGTAGAGGTCGCTCATGACCTCGCGCAGTTCTTTATCACTGAAGCCCTTGATGAGGATCTCCTGCATGTCCGAGTCCATATTGACAAAGACGTCGGACGCGATATCTTTGGGCAGAATGCGATAAGCGACGCACATCTGCTCGGGGCTGAGCTCACTGAGCAGGCCGGCGATGTCGATGGGGTACAGCTCGATCAGGAAATTACGGGCTCCGGTATAGTTTTTAGCATCCAAAAAGGCGACCAACTGCTCGAGCAGCTCGTCTTTTTCTACATCCATAATCCTTCCTCCAATCATACGGTTTATTCAACATGAAGAAAGGTACGCGACAGCGGATCAAAAAATCGGACACAAAGGAGGGGGCGTGGAAACGCCCGATCTTCGCGGATATCCGTCCGTATGCGTACCGCAGCTACTGCCACCGGCGTCCATCGCTTCCACCTCCTTGAAAATCAAAAATAAAACCGTCATCGGAAACACGATGACGGAAAACGAAAAGAAGTCACCGTTTGAGCTTCAGCTTCGCAGGGTGATGAAATTGCGTTAGAGCATGCCTTGTTTTCGACATGACCTGTTGACCGGCTCACAGTGTCTCCACTGTTCCGCGGCAGCAACCCGTATCCCTGTGGTAGCCTCACCTACCGATTTCTGTTCCTCATTATTATAATATCACGCGGCGTAATGCGCAAGCGTTTTTTGTATAGTTTGCGGCAAAACGTGAGAGAATGGGTAGAAAAAGGAGGCTGTTGAATATGGAACTGAAAGGAAGCAAAACGGAAGAAAATCTGAGGGCGGCATTCGAAGCGGAGGCGAGGGTCTTTACGAAGTATACGCTGTTTGCCGAAGCGGCCGCGCGGCAGGGGTTTGAGGAGATCGCGGCTGTTTTCCGGCTGGCGGCCGATAATGAAAAAGCGCACGCCGCGCTCTGGGCGACCCGGTTGGGCGACGTGAGGAGCGTCAATGAAAA
Organism: Eubacteriales bacterium; assembly: GCA_018385275.1. Lineage (GTDB taxonomy): Bacteria > Bacillota > Clostridia > Christensenellales > MB2-83 > MB2-83. The sequence continues at coordinate 12,258 of JAHAZM010000045.1, forward strand.
CCTGAAGTCGTCGGCCGGCGGCGAGAGCTTTGAGAGCGATACGATGTATCCGGGTTTCGCGGCGACGGCACGGGAAGAGGGATTTGCCGAGCTGGCGGATACTTTCGGCCGGGTCGGGCGCATTGAGAACAATCACGCCGGACTGTTCGGACAATTCTTTGACGCGGTGCAAAGCGGACGGATGTTTTCCGATCCGCAGAGCCGGGTCTGGATCTGCCGGAACTGCGGTAATCTCGTTGTGGGAACCGAACCGCCGGTCAACTGCACCGTGTGCGGCTATCCGCAGGCGTTTTTTGAAAGAAAGGTCGATTATTTACCGCAGAATTGACACCGGCGGTGCTTTATGGTAAAATAAACTGTATTTTTAATCAAAGAGAGAAGATCATGCGCAGAGTTGAATTGTTCGACACAACGCTCCGGGACGGAGCGCAGGCCAAAGGAATCTCCTTCTCCCTCAGCGACCGGCTTGCCATTGTGAAAGCTTTGGACAAGCTGGGCGTTGATTACATAGAGGGAGGAACGCCGTTCGCCAATCCGAAGGAGGCGGCGTTTTTCGAAGCGATCAGGGAGACCGAACTGGAGCATGCCAGAGTCGTGGCTTTCGGCATGACCTGCCATAAGAGCAACCCGCCGCAAAAGGATAAGGGGCTTTCCGCTTTGCTGAAGGCCGGAACGGAGATCATCACTGTTTTCGGGAAGGCTTCTTTTTTGCATGCCGAAAAGATCCTCGGCGTGACGGCGGAGGAAAATCTGCGTCTGATCGCGGAGTCGATCCGCTATCTGAGCCGGCAGGGCAAGACGGTATTCTTTGACGCGGAGCACTTTTTCGACGGGTTCCGGCTGGACGAAGGGTACGCGACGGCGGTGCTCGAGACGGCGCGCGACAACGGCGCGGCGCGTCTGGTACTGTGCGACACCAACGGCGGGACGCTGAGCCGGGAGATCGGCGCCGTCACCGAACGGGTCTGCCGGCGTTTCGACGGCGTGGGCATCCACTGTCACAACGATTCGGACATGGCGACGGCCGCTTCCGTCGAGGCGGTGCTGGCCGGAGCCGGTATGGTGCAGGGTACGCTGCTTGGTTTCGGGGAACGCTGCGGCAACGCGAATCTGGCGGTGGTCGCGTCGATCCTGAAACTGAAGCTGGGGATCGACTGTCTTTCCGACGAGCAACTGAAACGGCTGACGCCGACGGTCAACGAAGTGGCCGGCGTGGCCAATTACCGTCTGCGGAGCGAGACGCCGTTTATCGGAAAGAACGCGTTTTCTCATAAAGCGGGGACGCATATCGACGGCGTGCTCAAATACAGTTCTTCTTTTGAACACGTCGACCCCGAGACGATCGGGAACACGCGCCGGCTGCTGCTGAGCGAGGAGGCGGGGAAAAGCGCCGTCAAGGATATCCTGGCGCGGCGTTTCCCGGGAACGGAGAAAGATCCGGCGAAGGTCGAGCAGGTGCTCCGGCGGCTCAAGGAACTGGAGAACGAAGGATATTTCTTTGAGGACGCGCTGAGCAGCTTTGACATGATGGTCAGCAAATGCCTCGGGACTTACCGTCCGCACTTCGAACTGCAGATGTTCAACGTCAGCGACGAATTTGCCGGCAACGAACTTGACGAGCATATTTCCTATGCCATTATCAAGATCCGCGTATCCGATCAGACGAAGATGACGGCCGCGGAAGGCAACGGCCCGGTCAACGCGCTGGATCTCGCGCTGCGCAAGGCGCTGAAAGGATTTTATCCGGAGCTGAACCGCGTGAGCCTCGTCGACTATAAAGTCCGCGTGCTGGATAACAACGTGGCGACGGCGGCGAGAGTCCGGGTTTCGATCGACTGGGCGGACGGAGAAAAGACGTGGACGACGGTAGGCGTTTCCACCGACGTCATCGCCGCCAGTTTGCTGGCGATCATGGATTCGATCGAGTTTACGCTCATGACACGACCGATCAAAGGAGCTTCCGATGAAGATTAGAGTGACGAAAATCGCTTTGCTGCGTATTCTGATTATAGTGCTGGTCTTGCTGATCGCGGCGCTGCTGGCGGCGATCCTGATGAGAAACAGCACGGCTGCTCCGAAGCCGACGCCCACGTCGGCGCCGACGGTCAATCCGTTTACGACCGCGCCGCCTACCGAAGTGCCGACGGCAGTCCCGACGCCCGCGGCGACGCCGACTCCGGCTCCGACGGCCGATTACGCGGCCAGAAGAGCGGAGATTCTTCTGGTTAATCTGTATCATCGTCTGGCGGACGACTATTTGCCGGGGGATCTGGTCACGGTGGTCAATTATATCACGGCGGACAGTATCCGCTCGCGCAGCGGAGACACGATGATCGACCGGACGACGGCGGCGGCGGCCAATCGTATGTTTGAGGCGGCGGCCCGTGACGGCGTGTACGGATTCGTACTGACGACGGCGTACCGGCCCAAGGAGTTTCAGCAGACGCTGTATTCTGCGGAGGACCGCCCGGTCAACGATCAGGGCTACTATATGGTCGTGCCGCCTTTTGCCAGCGAGCACAGGACGGGACTGGCGTTCGACATCACCAACGAGGAAATGGTCAATAAACCCGATTCGCTCCTGGATGCGTTCGGACAAAGCGGACAGGGGCGGTGGCTGGCGGAGCATTGCTGGGAATACGGATTCATCATCCGCTATCCGGTCGGCAAAGAAGAGATCACGCGCATCAGTTACGAGCCGTGGCATCTTCGTTACGTCGGCGTGGAACACGCCATGGCGATCCGGGCTTCTGGCGAATGCCTGGAAGAGTATCTCGGGGAGGTCGAGCCGGCATGAAAATCAGAACGGCCCGGCTGGAGGAAACGAGCTCGTTGGTCGGCCTGTGGAAGGCGGCGACGGGCTGCAGCGACGACCGGCTGATGGAGTTTTTCACGAAACGCTATAAACCGTACAACGCGCTTCTGGCCGAGGAGGAAAACGGGCGGATCGTGTCCTGCCTGCATATCATCCCGTGCGAAGTGTTCGATCCGGCGTGCGGCGTGGAAGACGGGGTTTATATCGTCGGTGCGGCGACGGCGGCGGATCGGCGCCGTCGCGGTTATATGACGGCGCTGCTGGATTTTGCGGTCCGCAACGTCAAGGGGACTCATCTGCTGGTTTATCCGACGAAGGAAAGAGAGTTCTTCGCGCACCGCGGTTTTGTATCAAGCAGTTACGTCTGGCAGACGGAGACCGTGACCGACGTCAAGGTAACGTGGAAAGACGTGCCGCTTGACGGGATCGAGCTGGATCGGCTTTATACCGACAGCATGACGGCGGTCGGCGGTCCGGCGAGGGACGAGGTTGCCTGGCGGTTCTTCATGGATCGGCACGAGTGCGTGCTGATCGAGCAGGGCATTTGCTGCGCCTACGCGGCGATCCGGGACGGCGTCGCGACGGAAACGGCCGCTGACGACGAGCTTTCGGCCCGCGCGCTGATCGCGAAGCTGGCGGACATGGGCATCCGGGAAATGCGCGTCATCCCCGGCACTTTTATGGATCAAGCGGCCAAGGGGGAAAAGAAGCACAGAGACCTGGGCATGCGCTGGCGCGAGGAAGGGTATCTGTATTTACCTGAATACGAATGACATAAAAACGGCGGAAACGGGGGGAGAGACAGGATGGCGAAAAAAGGAAGGAAGCTGACGCTGGTTTATATCCTGGCGTGCCTGGTTTGTCTGTTCGGGGCGCTGTATTTTGCGCGCGTCGGCGGATGGTGCTATTATGTCAACCGGGTCCTGTGGGCCATGAGTTGGTATTTCCTCATCGTGCTGTTTACGCAGAAGAGCAGACGGAGCGCGTTTGTCACCGCGCTCATCATCTGTCTGGGTTTGGAAGCGACGCAGCTCATCACGGGGATTTCCTGGGTCGAAGCGATCCGGGCCAACGCCGTGGGCAACTGGTTTTTCGGCGGGAGCTTCCTCTGGAGCGATATTGTGATTTACGCCTGCGCCTTGCTGGGCGCGTGGGCGTTCGACCTGTTTGTGATCCGGAAATAAAGGAGGAATCGATTATGCAGAGAACCAAGATCGTGGCTACGATCGGACCCGCCTCCGAATCCTATGAAATGATCCGTGAGCTGATGCTGGCGGGCGTGGACGTGTTTCGCCTGAATTTTTCACACGGCAGCTACAGCGAGCATTTGCCCCGTATCGAAAGAGTCAAGCAGCTGCGCCGCGAGCTCGGCGTGCCGGCGGCTATCATGCTGGACACCAAGGGGCCGGAGATCAGAACGGGCGTGTTTGCCTCGGACAAGGTGCAGCTGAAGGCGGGCGACACCTTTACGCTGTATTGCGAGGATCGCGTTGGCGACGAGCACGGTGTGAGCGTGACATATGATCGGCTTTATCTGAAAGTACATCCGGGAGCGACGATCCTCATCGACGACGGGCTGGTGGAACTGCGCGTCGAAAGCGTCGAAGGAACAGAAGTCCGCTGCCGTATCATCAACGGAGGGGTCCTGTCCGGCAAGCGCGGCGTCAACGTGCCGGACGTCCGGCTCGATCTGCCCTATATTTCCAACACCGATCAGTCGGATATTGCGTTCGGTGTGAAAAACGGGATCGATTACGTGGCGGCGTCCTTCACGCGTAACGCGGACGATATCATGGCGATCAGACGGCATCTGGCCAGCTGCGGCGGAGAAGACGTGCGCATCATCGCCAAGATCGAGAACCGGGAAGGCGTGGACAACGTCGACAGTATCATCCGCGTAGCCGACGGGATCATGGTGGCGCGCGGCGATCTGGGCGTGGAGATCCCCATTGAAGAGGTCCCGCTCGTACAGAAAGAGATCATTGCCAAATGCAACGCGGCCGGTATCGTCAGCATCACGGCGACGCAGATGCTCGATTCCATGATCCGGAACCCGCGGCCTACGCGCGCGGAGTCCAACGACGTGGCCAACGCGGTCATCGACGGAACCGACGCGGTGATGCTTTCGGGCGAGACAACGGCGGGAAAGTATCCGCTCGAGGCGGTCAAAACGATGGCGCGGATCGCGCAGATGGCAGAGAACAGTTCCGCTTACGCGATCGCCAACCATCAGCGCAACAAGAGGGCGCTTTTGGCTGACAGCAGCGTGACGGAGGCGGCGGGGCACGCGACCTATCTGGTGGCGCAGGATATCAACGCCGACGCGATCGTTACCGCGACGGCGACGGGGCATACGGCCCGGGTTTTGGCGAAATATCGCCCGGACGTGGATATCATCGCCATTACCACCAGTGAACGCGTGTATAACAGACTGGCGCTGGTATGGGGCGTGCAGCCCGTGATGGGGCATGTTTTCAATTCGACGGACGAGATGCTGGACGAATCGGAAAACATTGCGCTGCGGGCCGGTCTGGTGCGGGAAGGCGACATCATCGTCGTAGCGGCGGGCATCCCGGTGGGAACGGTGGGCGTGACCAATCTGATCAATATACGGAACGTGGGCGGATTGATGGCTTCCGGACGGGGAAACGGTATGGGCGGCGCGGTCGGCAGCGCGCGCGTTTATCGGAAGCGCTGCGATCTTGTGCGGCTTGAGGAGAGCGACGTTTTCGTCACGAAATTCCTCGACGACGATATGGTCGGCGGGATCGAGAAGGCGGGCGCGGTCATTTGCGAAAGCGACGGGCCGTTCAGCGCGAAAGTGGAGGAGGCGCTTCGGACCAAACCGGCGGTCATCGGCGCGAAGAACGCTACCCAGCGGGTGCATGAAGGCATCGAGGTTCGCGTCGACGCGGAGAACGGTATGGTGTATAACGTGAAGCGGAAATAAAGGGGAGCGATCCCGGTCTGACGAGGTCATGATAAAACGGGAAAGCTTTTCCTGCGTTCGGATAAAAAAGAAGGCTCTGTCACAACAAATGGTTGATTTTTGACGAGAAATAGCGTATAATAATAGTAAGAAACAGTACCACCGAAGGAGGTAATTGGATATGCCTACTATCAAAGACGCATTAGATATTATCGGTA
>JAHAZM010000046.1 GCA_018385275.1 Eubacteriales bacterium
CTATACATATCTACATCTGTGCATGCGTCGATATGACCAAAAGCCTGTACCGCGTCCGTGTGAAGAAGAGCCTCGGGGCAAACGGCGCGCATGGCTTTTTTAACAGCGGACAAATCGTTGACCGCGCCGGTCTCGTTGCTGACGGACATCACGCTGACCAGGATCGTATCGGGCTGAAGCATGCCGATCAGCGCACCGACGTCGACGGCGCCGTCGCGCCCAAGAGGCGCGTAACCGACGGAGCGGCCGCTCTGTTCCATATGGCGGAAGACTTCGTAGACAGCCGGATGCTCGCCGGCGGTGGTCAGCACATGACCCCGGCGGTTCCCGACCGAGCCGAGGATGGCGAGATTGTCGCTTTCGGTGCCGCCGGAAGTAAAAATGACCCTGGCGTCCGCGCCGAGAGTCATCCGCGCCAGTGTATCGGCGGATTCCCGGACGAGAGCTTCGGCCCGCATCGCCGGGCGGTAAAAGGCATGAGGATTAAAATAACAGGTCCGTTCGATCTCGTTCATACGAGCAATGACCGCCTCATCCGGCTCGGTCGTGGCGCAGTTATCCAGATAGATCATGTTTTCATCCTCGTGGCCGGCGCAATCCGGTTGATCTTGGCGATCAGACCGTCCGTGATCTCCATGATGAGAAGGTTCGTCTTCTCTGTTTTATCTTTATAGGCGACGTAGACGCAGTTTTCCATCCCGTTGACGTAAGCGCGATGGACCTTGTCCGCCCGGGATAAGTCATAGCGGAACTGTGGATCGGACACGCGGCGGAGATACTCGAAACTCTTCACGGAGACTTTCTGGATGACGCGGCGGCGACTGTTATGAATGATGCGCGCGCACTCGAGTTCATCCTCGTAAAACGCGAAATCGATCTCCACAAAAAGGCGATTTCGCAAACAAAACGTCGTCACCGTAGCGGCGATGAGTACGATCAGTACGATAAAAGCCCAAAGCGAACTGTGAGAACCAAAGGCGACCAAAAGGCAGACGAGAGTACAGAGCAAAAGCAGTACCGACGCCACGATCATCGCCGCTTTGAAATTCCTGGCGCCCGTCAATTCTTTTTTGACCGCGCTCTCCTCGTAAATGTTTTCCATAGCATCACTTCCTGTTTTGATAAAACCATCATATCACAGATTCGTTTTTTTTTCCACAAATATTTAAAAGACAGTAGATTTTTTTCGGCGGTTGTATTATAATAAATATGATACTGTTATTATCGTTTTTCGGAGGAAAATCATGGCCAAACGCGTTTATAAAAAAAGACAACAAATCTATACGATGGGCGAAGCCTCCCGTCATAAGAATAAACGCAACCGTGCCGTTTACGTTTTTCTGATTATCGTGATCCTGCTGCTGGTGGCGGCGATCGCCTATTTACTCTACTCAATGTTCCTAAAGGACAACCAGCCGGTCGGCCCGCTGCCCACGACGGCTCCGCCGAACGCGGAGGTCTCCGTCCCCACGGTCACTTACGTTATCAATGACAGCGGTGAAAAATGCCATCGCGTCACCTTCTACGGCAAACCGGGACAAGCGGTGGAGATCCCGGAACTGGGACAGCGCCTGACCTTTTCGGGCGCAGAGCTGGTGCTGGACATTCCCGATAAAAGCATGATCGGGGAAACGCCCGTGGCTTCCACGGTGAGCGTCACGCTGCATCCGCGGCTGATCCTGACGGACAGCACGATCCTGCCGATCCAGACGATCCAATATTCCATCGACGTGGAGTCTTCTTCCCTTACGATCGTGACGCCGTCTGAAAAAACAGACCTCTCCCAGCCGCTGTACGACGCAACCTATACGATCCGCTTCCTTTCGCCGCTGGCCAGCAAGGTTTACGTCAACGGCGTCGACGTGACCAGCAAACGGGACACGAGCGGCATGGTGACCTACGTCTACACGCTGCAGCCCATCGGGGAGCAGGACGTCGTCATCGAAGCCACCGAGCCGTACAAATTCTCCTGCACGGAAGTGCTGACCTTCATCCGGCCGACTCTGCCGGTCAAGCTGGAGATCACGGATTTTCCCACCCGTACGACGGCCGACCGCGTGACGATCAAGGGTTATACGGATCCGAGCGCGATGCTCTCCTGCTATCAGAAGTTAGCCGAACCGATCCGCATCAACGCGACCACAGGTGAGTTTTCCATGACGCTGCTGCGGGAAAACTACGGCGAGACGCTGGTCCAGCTTTTCGCCACCAAAGACGGCAACACCTCTCAGCTTCGCAACACGGTCTACTTCGCGCCCGACGTTTCTACCTATACGCGAAACGCCTGGAAGCTTGAAACCGGCGTTTTCTCCAACCCCAACGGCTATATCCGGCAGACCTTCCTTTTCTCGAGCGTGGACGTAGTGGAAGTCGTGGAAACCAATCCCACGGTCTTCAAGGCCAGCGTCGCTCTCGACGGCAGCAATTATACTTGTTATTTCAAATACACCGGCAGCTTCAGTTTCAAGCCGGGCGATCATTATCGGATCTTCGCCGACGTCATCGGTACGTATAACGGGTCGGCGCTCATGATTATCTATGAAGGCCGCGGACTGATCGATTGACGCTTGACAAGACGTTTCGCAGCAGATAGAATGAACATCGTTGCACCAAAGCGTTTCGGAGGGATACAAGAGTGGATAAATTTGTCATCACGGGCGGAAAACGTTTGACCGGCGAGGTCACGGTAAGCGGCGCGAAAAATGCCGCTCTTGCCATCATCAGCGGCGCTTTGCTGTGCGACGGCGTCTGCGTGATCGAAAACCTGCCCGCCATCAACGACGTGCTGATCCTGCAGGATATCCTGACGCAGTTAGGCGTCAAGGTCAAATTTGCCGATCACACGATGCAGATCGATCCCTCCGGGCTCAATTCTTATAAAGCGCCGTATGAAATGGTGCGGCGGATGCGGGCGAGTTATTACCTGATGGGCGTGCTGCTGACGCGGTTCGGGCGTTTCGAAGTGGCTATGCCCGGCGGCTGCCAGATCGGCTCGCGGCCGGTCGATCAACACCTGAAGGGACTGCGCGCGCTCAACGCCACGATCGAAAACGTGGGCGGTACATACGTCGGCTATACCGATAAACTCATCGGCAACGAAGTCTATCTCGACGTCGTCAGCGTCGGCGCGACCGTCAATATCATGCTGGCCGCAGTCAAGGCCAGCGGCACGACCACGATCATCAACGCGGCCAAAGAACCGCACGTCGTGGATCTGGCAAACTTTCTCAACAGTATGGGCGCCAAGATCAAAGGCGCCGGTACCGATACGATCAAAATCAAAGGCGTGGATTTCCTGCACGGATGCACGTATACAATCATTCCCGATCAGATCGAGACCGGGACCTGGATGATGATCGCCGCCGCGACCCGCGGCGACATCCGCATCAACAATGTGATCCCGACGCATATGGAATCGGTTTCGGCCAAGTTGACCGAAATGGGCGTCACGGTAGAAGAAGGCGACGACTATCTGCGCGTTTCCGCGCCCGAAGGCGTGCGCCTGCGTCCCGTCAATATCAAAACGCTCCCCTACCCCGGTTATCCGACCGATCTGCAGCAGCCTATCACGGTTCTGCTCAGCACCGCGGCCGGCACCAGCATCATCACCGAAACGATCTTCGAATCGCGTTTCAAACACATCGACGAGATCGCCCGGATGGGCGCTCATATCCGCATCGACGACCGTACCGCCGTCGTGGAAGGCGTGGACAAGCTGCTGGGCGCTCCCGTCAGGGCCAGCGACCTGCGCGCCGGCGCCGCGCTGATCGTGGCGGCGCTGATGGCCGAGGGCACCAGCGAGATCTACAACATCACGCATATCGACCGCGGTTACGAAAATATCGAAAAGAAGCTGTTGGCGCTCAACGCGGATATCCGCCGCGTCCCGGCAGACTGAACAAGCGCGTCTTGGATCCGCTTCCGTCCCTTTGACGGAAGCGTTTTTTTACGCTGCCGCGACCCCAGCATAAAAAAGAACCCGATGTGGGTTCTTTTTTTGTCTGCTTATATGTGCATATATACATATAAAGAAGGAAAACGGGCGTTACGAGTCGGAAGCGGAAGACGCAGGATCGGAAGGCGTCTCGTCAGACGAAGCATGCGTAACGGACGCAGGCTCAGAAGATCTTCCATCGGATGACGCGGGATCGGAGGAAACGGCGGCGCCGGTTTCTTTTTCTGCGCGCTTGGTCTCTTTCTTCTCAGCGCGTTTCTGCTGAAAATTCTCTTTTTTCTCGGAGAAAATCCGCACGAGATCGGTCTTCTTCTCTACGCCGGCCGCTAAACGACGGATGTTTTCCCGGTGAGAAAACAGTACCATCAGCCATGCTATGACGGCGTAGATGAGATAATACGGTAAAAGCGAATCATTCATATGTACCAGTACCAACGCCATACCGTAAACGAAGGTGCCTGTGATGGACGCCACGGATACGTATTGACACAGAAAAATGCATCCGATGGCGGCGACCAATACGATAATCCCGATCAGCGGATCGATGACGATGAAAGTGCCCGCGGTGCAGGCCACGCCCTTCCCTCCGCGGAAACGATAATAAACGGGCCAGTTGTGCCCAACCACGGCGATCAGTCCGCAAAGCATACCGCCGACGATGCGGAGCGACTCGTCACCGGTCAAAAGCCCCGGCAGCATCCCCAGAAAGGTAGCCAGCGAGCCTTTCAGCACGTCGGCAAAAAAAGTCATCGTGCCGAGGACCGGACCGAAGGTCCGCAGCATATTCGTCGTGCCGGCGTTTCCGCTGCCGTAATTGCGGATATCCTTTTTGGCATAATGATTACTGATGTTGATGGCGGCGTTGAACGCGCCGATGAAATACGACGCCACCGCTGCGACGCCAAGCCAAAGATAAGGGGTCATGACTGCTCCTTCTTGTCCTTCTCTCGGACAATGAGACGAATGGGAGTGCCGGAAAAATCGAATGATTTCCTTAGATAATTCTCGAGATAACGTTTGTAGGAATAGTGCATGAGTTTCACGTCGTTGACGAACAGCACGAAAGTAGGCGGCGCGACGGAGACCTGGGACGCGAAGAAAACCTTCAACCGCCGGCCCTTATCCGTGGGCGGCTCGGTCAGGTTCATCGCGTCGTGCAGGACGTCGTTGAGCAGTCCCGTGGTGATCCTGCGCTGCGCGTTGGCTTTGATCCGCTTGACCATGGGCAGCAGTTTATCGGTGCGCTGGCCGGTTTTGGCGGATATGTACAGGATATCGGCGTAATCCATGAACGCCAACGCCGTCTTGATCCGGTTATCGAATTCGCGCATGGTGCCGGTGTCTTTTTCAATAAGATCCCACTTGTTGACCACGATCAGGCAGGCTTTGCCCTCCTCGTGCACAAAACCAGCGATCTTGGTATCCTGCTCCGTGATCCCTTCCGACGCGTCGATCAGGCACAGGCAGACGTCGCTGCGGCGCACTGCGTCAAGAGCGCGCACGATGCTGTAACGCTCGATGCTGTTTTCTTCAATGGCGCGCTTGCGGCGGATTCCGGCCGTATCAATGAGGGTAAAACTGCCCTGCTCGTTGGTAAAATCGGTGTCGATGGCGTCCCGGGTCGTCCCGGCGATATCGCTGACGATGGAGCGTTCCTCGTTGAGAAGACGGTTGACCAACGAGCTTTTCCCGGCGTTGGGCTTGCCGACGACGGCGATGCTGACGTGCTCGGGGTCCTCCTGTGCCGGTTCCGTATCGACTTCCCCGTCAAAACAGGCGACCACCCGATCCAGCAGATCACCCAGACCCAGCGCCTGCTGGGCGCTGATGCAGACGGGCTCGCCCAGACCCAACGCGTAAAAATCATATGCGTTGAGTTCGAGCTCGGCTCTGTCGGCTTTGTTAACCACGAGAATGATCTCTTTCTGAGAACGGCGCAGCAGATCGGCCACCTCCCGGTCGGTGGCGACCAGCCCTTCGATGGCGTCGACGAAAAACAGGATCACGCGAGCCGTATCGATCGCAAGCTGAGCCTGCCGGCGCATGGCGACGAAGAGCTTTTCGTCGCTGTGCGGCTCGATGCCGCCGGTATCGACCAGCGTAAAAGTCCGGCCGCACCACTCTACGTCCGCATAAATGCGGTCGCGCGTCACGCCCGGCGTATCCTCGACGATAGCGAGGCGTTTGCCCGCCATACGATTGAAAAACGTGGATTTTCCCACGTTGGGCCGTCCCACGACGGCCACGATCGGTTTGCTTGTCATATTTCCTCCCGGACTCCCAATACCGCGGCGACGAAATCTCCGCCGTAGGTATCCGTCACGCGGATCGGCATGCCTAGTTTGTTTTCGACCCACGTCACGTCCGTGTCATCCAAAAAAATCTCAGTCCCGGGCCTCAGCATATTGCGGGGGATCAGCAATTCGTCAAAACGTCCCATCACCGTCCGCGCGATGTCGCCGCCGGTGACCAGTCCGCTGACCGTGACGCTCGGACCGAAAAAGGTGTTTTCCACGCGAAAAACCTGCGCCTCGACGCCGGGAAACCGTGCGCGTATCCGCTCGACCCAGTTGCAGATGAACGGATAGGCCGACACGCCGGTGGCCAGTGCGATCCGGCGATTTTTGTCGTAATCAGCCCGGGCAAGGCGTTCCAGACCGCCGGACACCTCCGACTCCATCAGCGCCAGCATACCCACGCCGTTGTCGAGCTGTTCAAGCTCTCCGTACCGCTCCAACGACGGCGGCGCACACCGGACTTTGGTGTAAAACTCGTCCGCCGCATAAACAAAATCCGTCCCGAAGCGTGCCGAACAACGCCCGGCTTGGACGCGCACCGTTTCGATCACCTCGCGTGCGCAGACAGCGTCGACGGCGCGAAGCTCAGTCAGTCCGCCGCGATGTCCGGTCAGCCCGACCGGCACGACGGCGCAGTCGACGCAGGCCGGATACAGCGCCGCGAGTCCGTCGATCGTGCGGGCCAGCACGTCGCCGTCGTTGATCCCCGGACACAGGACGATCTGCGTATGAAAGCGGATCCCGCCGTCAGCCAGCCGGCGCAGCTGATCGCCGATACGGCCGGCGGTCGGATTTCCCAGCAAACGGCAGCGCACCTCGGGGTCCAGCGCATGTACGGATATGTAGAGCGGCGAAGCGCCGCGACGGATGATGCGATCGAGCTCCCGGTCGCCCACGTTGGTCAGGGTAACGAAATTGCCAATGATAAAAGACATGCGCCAGTCGTCGTCCTTGACGTGCATGGTGTCGCGCGTATGCGCGGGAAGCTGATCGACGAAGCAAAACACGCAACGGTTTGCGCAGCAGCGCATGGGGCTCATCAGCGCGGTTTCAAAAATCAGACCCAGCGGCTCATCGCTGTCTTTCTCGATATCGAAAGAAAGGAGCTGCTTGCCCCGTCTGACGTCGATCGTCAGGTACTCCTCGGCTTCGAGGGCTTTATAATCGACCACATCGCAGATCGGCTCGCCGTTGAGCGCGGCGAGACGGTCCCCGGGGCGGATCCCCAGTTCGGAAGCGATGCTGTCTTGTTCGATTCGCGTGATCAATTGCTCCATTTATTCTTCCAGCCTGCCAAAGCCCTCGCCCATGACCTCGTGGATATCGGTTACGAACACGAACGCCTTGCTGTCCGTTTCACGTACGATCCTGATAAACGAGCCCACTTCATGCGGACGGATCACGCAAAGCAGCATGCCGAGACGGCGGCCGCTGTACATGCCCGTCACGTCAATCAGGGTCGCGCCGCGTTCAATCTGGGTCATCACCTTTTCGGCAATGTCTTTATAGTTATCGCTCACAACGTAGTACGCCCTGGCGGCGCGCACGCCGTCAATGACGTAATCGGTGGCTTTTTCCGTAATGAACACGCCGATGATAGCGTAAAGAGCCGGTTCGATTCCGACGAAGAAACCGCCGACCGAAATCACGACGAGATCAAAAAGGAAGATCACGCGCGCCAGACTCAGATGAGGCCGGTATTTATTGACGACTTTAGCCACGATATCCACGCCGCCGGTGGAAGAAAAGGCATGGAACACGAGGCCGTACCCGAGGCCGGAAAGCGCGCCGCCAAAAACCGAGGCCAGCAGCAGATTGTCCGTAATGCCGCCGATGGGCAACACGTCGATGAGCACCGACATCAGGGTCATGCAGAACAAAGACCGGATGCAGTACTGGAGTCCGATGCTGCGAAAGCCGACGATAAAGATCGGGATATTGAAAGCAATGGTCAGCAGACCGATCGGCGTTCCGGTCGAATAATGGAGGATGGAACTGATGCCGGTAACACCGCCGGGAACGATGCTGTTCGTCAAATAAAAAAGACGATACGAGACCGCAACGATGACGACGCCGGCGATCATCAGCAGCCAGTCGTGAATAATCCATGCTTTTTTGCTTTTAAAAAACATAGCTCCCACACCCGTCTGAACTTATAGATAAGAGTATTATACCATTCCCCGCCCGTTCACGCAAGCAATAAGAATATCCGCCGTTTTTCCGTTACGAAAAACAGCGGATCCTTTCTCAGAACACGACGCCCGTTATTTGGCGCCGCCCGGGAGATACGGCGACGGGTCGACGTAGGAGCCGTTCACCAGAGCCGCGAAATGCAGATGCGCGCCGAGCGCGGCCTCCCGGATGGCAGTTTGACCGACAGTGCCGATCACGGTACCGGAAACGACCTTTTCTCCTTCCTGTACCCGGATATCAGCCAGACCGGCATACTCGCTGACCAGACCGTCGGCATGCGTGATACGGATCACGTTCCCCCACATCACGTCATGCCGCACTTCTGTGACCGTTCCGTCCGCGGCCGCGTAAACGTCCGCGCCCTCAGCCGCGGCGACATCCAGACCGTTGTGAATCGCCCACTGATCCAGCGTGCTCAGATAGACCGGGGCGTCGACCGAGAAATCCCCGACCACCGTTCCGTTGGCGACCGGATCGATAAAGACCGAGGTCTTTTTGGGGATCGTCGTGGGCTCGGCGCTGATGGGTTTGTCCGTCGGCGCGGCCGTCGGAGCGCTCGTCGGGTCTGCGTTGATGATCCGATCCGTCGGCACAGGCGTCACCACGATGGGTGTGGGAGTCGCCAGCAGCTGAGACGTGGGAGCCGGCTTGCCGCCGCCTCCGCTCAGGCCAACCGCCACGGCCGTGCCGATCGCGCCAACCGAGAGCACCAGCAGCAGATAATAACCGTTCCTGCGCAGCCAAGCGACAGGACCTTTTTTCTTCACAAATATATTCTTTTCATTTTCCTGTTCAGTCCTCATACAAGAAAAACACCTCCGTACCAGTATTTTTGCCCAACACGGGCAAATTCTATACACGGCGAAGGTGTTTTTGTTTTTTAAACGCGTCTTTATTTCGTGACGGTGACTTTTTTCAGACCGCGAGGCGCGTCAGGGCTGAGCCCGCGTTCAACGGAGAGACGGCAGGCAAAAAGCTGGCCCGCCACCGTATAAACAAAGGGCGAAACGAATTCCGGGCAAACGGGAAGCAGCACTTTGGCGGCGCAATCCGCTGCCGCTTCATCGTCGGTAAACAGCGTCACGTCAGCTCCCGCGGCGTGGATGCGCGCGGTCATATCCGCCGCGTCGCGCGCCGTTTTGTCTTTCGGGGCGACGACCAGCACGGTAGCCGCTTCGTCTATGACGGCGAAGGGGCCGTGATAAAAATCGCTGATAGCGTAACTGCGGGCCTTGATGTAGGAGGTCTCCTGCAGCTTCAGGCCGATTTCCTGCGCGGCCGGATAACTGATCCCGCGGCCGAGCACGTAACAGTCGCTGCGCCGGATCCAGCGATCCGCCGCCGCGTCGATCCCGGCTTTCCGCGCGATGACTTCGCCCACCAGAGACGGCACAGCCGACAATTGGCTTTTCAGTTCAGAAGAATCGGAAAGCTCCGCGGCCAGAAGGCCGAGGGCGTACATTTCGGCCGTGAACGTTTTGGTCGCGGCGACGCTGATCTCTTTCCCGACGTTCATCAGCATCGAAAAACGCGCCGCGGCAGCCAAACGGGAAGTCGGTTCATTGGTCAAAGTCGCCGTCACGGCGCCGTCGGCGGCCGCTCTCTCCATGACGGCCAGCACGTCGGCCGCTTCTCCGCTCTGAGACACGCCGACGACGAGACTGTGCGACAGATCCAGCTTTCCGTCATATACGGTCAGCACGCTGGGAGCGGCGCTGGCAACCGGCAATCCGGCAAAGATCTCGGTCAGATATTTGAAATAATTCGCCGCGTGATCCGACGATCCGCGCGCGGCGATCACCACATTATCCACGCCCCGGCGGCTCGCCGTGGCCGCCAGCTCCCGGATTGTTCCTCGATTGCTCTCGCCGCAGGTTTTCAATGCGTCGCTCTGCTGGCGAATCTCCTGTTCCATGATCGTCATCGGTCATCCTCTCCTTTTCAAGCTCATTATATCATGAGGGTTTTGGGTGCGGCAACGAAATTTGTTGCAATTGTGTGAATTCTATAATTAATATAATAATGTACAAAATTAACTTATTTGATGAATCGCTTGCGTTCACCTGTCTTTTTTAATACAATTAAGGTGTTGAGAAAGGAGATAGGATATGAATTCACGCTTGCGTTTATTTTTAATCATAGCATTTGCGGTTGTGGCGGCGATCTGCGTTTTGGTCGCGATTATAACGGCGTCCAAACCGTCCGTCGTCCCGACGGACATGCCCACGGCGACGCTGACGGTTGAACCGACTGCCGAGCCTACGCCGGAACCGACGCCGACAGTTGAACCGACCGCCGAGCCTACGCCGGAACCGACTCCGACGCATAAACCGACAGCCGAGCCTACGCCGGAACAGACGCAGACGCAACAGCCGACAGCCGAGCCTACG
>JAHAZM010000050.1 GCA_018385275.1 Eubacteriales bacterium
CCAGCTGTCCGTCCTCAGCCGACGCGCGGACCGGGTCGTCGGCCGGCAAGGCCGCTATCAGGTCTTCTGTTTGCGGGGTGCGCCATCCGACGCTCAGCGTCAGGATCGCGTACAGGTTCTCTTCGTGATTCATCTTTTTCTCCGTATACTCTCAACCCGCGCCGCCGCGGCGCGTTTCCTCTTCCGCCGTCGATTCCCCATTCGGCTGCAGGCCTTTTTTCTGGCCGATCACCAGTGAAATACAGCATTCGCCCCATTCTCTTTTGAGCTCCCGCTCCATATCCCGCTGCAGATCGCAGATCTGCCCGTAGGTCGTGCCCGGGGCAAACGTGACCGCCAGATCGACGTAGATCCTCTCTCCGATGGTATGAGAATTCACCGCCTCCAGCAATTCAAAGCGATCCGCGTATTTCCCGAGGAGCCGCACAAGGATCATCTGCTTTTCCTCGTCCAGCGTCCGGTCCGTCAGATCGCGCACGCCTCTGCGGAAATTCTTTGCGCATACGATCCAGAAAATCACCGCGATGACCAGCGCGGCGCCGGGCGCAAGGATCCAGCTGGCCGGTTCGGCGCGCAGTTCATAGCAGAGCAGCAGCAGAACGAACGCCGCGGCGTCGAGAGCCGCGTCCTTGAAGCAGCCCGTGTACTCGCTGTGCACGATCGGCGTATTGCGGCGCTTCCTGAGTTTACCCTCCTGCCAGAACAGCCAGACGCCGACGAGCACCTTGACTCCTTCCAGAATCACCGTGTAATACAGCAGTTCGCTCGGCGCGGACGGATGAAACAGTTCCAGCACCGAAGCGACCGCCACCGCGACGAGTCCGAGGCAGAGAAGTCCGTCGCAAAACAGCGCCAGCAGCGCCTCGATGCGCTGTACGCCGTAGTTGTATTCATAGGTCAGATCTCCGGTCAGTTTCCTGGACAATACCGCCACGGAACCGACGCGGATCAAAAAGCACAGCGTGTCCAGCAGTTTCATCCATACCAGAACGGAACCCGTCACGACGGCCGAAACGGTCAGCAGGACCAGCGTCAGAATCCCCACGATAAAACCGATCAGAGAGAGTTCAAATTGTCTTTTGTAAATATCAGCCGTTTCTTTCACGCGCTCTCTTCTCCCCTTTATCGACAGTATTCCGCGCGGTAGCTTCTCAGCGCGTCCAGCGTTTCGTCCCCGGCTTCTCCGGCATCCGAAAGCGTCATGATAATATCGTCCAGCGTCACGAGGGCGCAAATGTCGATCCCGACGTTTTTCGCGCTTTCCGCCAGCTCGCTTTTTTCTCCGACGCCCTTTTCCTGCCGGTCCGCCGCCACGATCAGACCGACGATCTCGACGCGGGCGGTCCGCCTCAGCAGTTGAATCTGATCGAGCAAACGATGTCCCGACGGCACCACGTCGCTGACGAGAACGATCCTCTGTCCGTCGAAAACAGGCGCCCCGATGAACGCGCCGCTCTCTTCGCTGCGGAACAGATACCCCGCGTCCGCGCCGGTTTCCGCCATCGCCATCGCCGTCGCCGCCGCCAGCGGGACGTCTCTTCCCGTCAACGCGCAGACCGCGTCCGGCGCCGGGAAAGCTTCCCGTATCCCTTCGGCAAAGAAACGCCCCAGCTCACGCAGCCGGCTCCCCAAAAAGGAATTGGCCGTATTCAGAAAATACGGACAGACCCGGCCGCTCCGGGTCACGAAACGACCGAAAGTCAGGATCCCGTTGTCCAGCAGAAATCTGACGAATCTCTGTTTTCGGCTCAAGAAAAGCACCTCCGTCAATGGTATCAGTTTACCACGGACGACGCTTTTTGTCATCTATGACTTATTTCGCGCGCAAAGCGACAGATTTCGCGCGCGTGCTCTGCTACAGTATCGGTATGTACATCGAATTGATCCTGCTGGATAATTTTATCGTTGACGCGCTGATCCTCTCCTCTGCGGCCTGGTCAACGGGACTGCATACCGCCGGATGGCGGATCGCGGTATCTTCCGCCGTCGGCGCGCTGTACGCCGGCGCCGTCCTTCTCCTGGGCGGCTGGCTCGACGCCGTACTCGTCCGCGTCGCCGTCTCTCTCGGCATGACGATCCTCGTTTTCCCTCCGCTGCCCGTCGGCAAATTCATCACCGGGACCGCCGCGTTCTGGCTTTTTTCCTTTCTCTACGGGGGCGTCATCCTCGGCTGCAACGCGCTTCTCGACGGCAAACTCTCTCTGACCGTCCACGACGGTCTGCGGCCCCTCCTGATCGGAACGGTCGTCTTTCTCGTCATCGTACAGATCGCTATGCGCCGCCGGCGCGTCCGCGACGCCTCCCGGATCGAAGAAGTCGTCCTCACCAAAGGCCGCCGCACCGTCGTGGTCCGCGCGCTTGTGGACTCGGGAAATCTTCTTCGAGAGCCGCTCACACATGCTCCTATGCTCATAGTTGAATATAATGCGGTAAAATCCCTTTTTAATGATGAAAACTCAGGTTTCCCCGTAACATGTCAAACCAGCGCCGGTCCGACCACGATCCGATGCGTCAGCGTCGGCGGTATGCGTTTTTCGGCAAGCCGGGTCCGCTACAGCCGGATCTGCATCGGTTTGACGGAAACGTCCCTGTCCGACGACGGCTCCTATCAGGCACTGCTTCCGCCGTCGCTCTTATAGAAAGGAAGGATGCTTTTTGTTCAGAAAATGGCTCAGGCGATTGCTGGCCCGTCTCTTCGGCGTCCGCTCCGTCCATTATATCGGGGGCGGTACCCTGCCCCCGCCGCTTTCGGCTCAGGAAGAAGCGGAAGCCATCCGTCGGCTCAACGCCGGCGACGCGGAAGCGCGCAGCAAACTCATCGAACACAACCTGCGGCTGGTCGTCTATATCGCCAAAAAATTCGATTCTTCCCCGGTCGGCATGGAAGACCTGATCTCCATCGGCACGATCGGTCTGATCAAAGCGGTCAACACCTTTCACGACGATAAAAACATCAAGCTCGCCACCTACGCCTCCCGCTGTATCGAAAACGAGATCCTCATGGTGCTGAGACGCACGAGCCGCACCCGGGGCGAAGTTTCCCTCGACGAACCGCTGAACGTAGACCGCGACGGAAACGAACTGCTGCTCAGCGACGTCATCGGCACGGAAAACAACGTCGTTTCCCGCGGCGTCGATGAACAAGCCGAACGCGAACTGCTGCGCTTCGTGCTTTCCAAACTCAGCGCTCGCGAGCGCGCGATCATGGAGATGCGCTACGGTCTCGGGACCGGTCGTGAAAAAACGCAGAAAGAGGTTGCCGACGCGCTGGGCATCAGTCAATCCTATATTTCCCGCCTGGAAAAAAAGATCCTCGACCGTTTGCAGCGGGAGATCGCCAAGATCGTATAATTTTTACCAACAATAAAACCCCTTTCCGCCGTCCATAATAACGGCGAAAGGGGGTCTTTTTTTGCGTTTCGGGAAAGTCAGTCTGAGTTGCATCGACACCGGCGAACTGAAAACCCTGACCCACGAAGAAAAACTGGAGCTTCTGAAGCGTATCCGTTCCGGCGACGAGGAAGCGCGCGCCGAATTCATCAACGGCAATCTGCGCCTGGTGCTGAGCATCATCCAGCGCTTCTCCAACCGGGGAGAAACGCCGGACGATCTGTTTCAGGTAGGCTGTATCGGGCTGATGAAGGCGACGGATCATTTCGATCTGGCGCAGGACGTGCGTTTTTCCACCTACGCGGTGCCCATGATTATCGGAGAACTGCGCCGCTATCTGCGCGACAACAATTCCGTGCGGGTCAGCCGTTCGCTCCGCGACGTCGCTTACAAAGCCATGCGCGCCCGCGAAGAACTGATCGCCGCCGGCGTCGCAGAGCCGGACTGTGCCGCCATCGCCGGACGCCTCGGCCTTTCGGAACGCCAGGTGCGCACGGCGCTCGACGCGATAGCCGAACCGGTTTCTCTGCAGGAGCCCGTCTACGCCGAGGGAGACGAATCCCTCCTCGTGATGGATCAGCTCAGCGACGGCACGGCGGAAAACCAGTATGAAAATATCGCGCTCGACTGTGCTTTGAAAAAGCTCAGCAAGCGCGAAAGCGACATCCTGACGATGCGGTATTTTCAGGGAAAGACCCAGACCGAGGTGGCCAAAGCCATCGGGATCAGCCAGGCGCAGGTCTCGCGGCTCGAGAAAAGCGCGCTTTCCCATATGAAAAAGAATCTCTGAATCACTCCAGCGTGACGACTTTGCTCAGGCGGAGACGGATCGTTCCGTCCGGCACCGTGCGGTCGACCGCGCCGTCATAGGCCGTGTCGAGACAAAGGACGTTGTTCCCGTTGCGGAGCAGTTTCGTCACGTCGACCCTCTCTCCGCCGAACATCACGCCCGCCGGCGTCCCGTTGACCGAGACCGTCGCCGTCCCGCGATAGGCGCCCAGATCCAGTTCGTATCGGCTGTCCAGCACGTCCAGAGCAAAACTCTTCGCGTAATGCAGATTTCCCCGATACTCGCCGAGCGCGTCCGTAAGTCCCGGTTCGTCGACGTCCCGTTCCCCGCCGCCGCAGATCACTTCGATCGGCGCGGCCAGCAGCGCGCCGCCGTTGCGGTTTTCCTGCTTTTCAAACCGCAGTTCCAGCTCCCGGCCGCTCATCTTTGATTCGACGCGGATCGCGTATTCCGTCCCCGCCTTCCCGTTTTTCCTGCCGCCGAGGACGACGCATTCCCGTTCGCCGAAAAACACCGCCGGCTCGGCATAACTGCGGATCCGGAGTTTTTTGGCAAAAGGCGGCAGCGTGAAGCGGAACCGCTCCGGCTCTTCGGTCTGCGTCCAGAAAGCATACCGCGCCATCGCCGTTCCGGTCTCGTCGGCGTAACGAAGCCCGGATTCAAAAACCAGCGCCGTATCCGTTTCTCCGTCGAAACGCATCAGGATGCGATTCAGACCGGCTTTGAAGCGGATCCGCCGGCCGACGGGATAATACGAACCGTTCACGTACAGTCGATCCGGCCGTACGTCCGCGCACAGCGCGACCTCTTCTTCGATCCCGGCGCAGACCGTCGCAGCCAGATAATGCCGTCCCGCTCCGAGCCGGATGCGTCCGTCCTCTCCGAGAGAGAACGGCTCCCATCCGATCTGCTCGTCGCCGTCGGTAAAGACTTCTCCGTCCACCCAGCCGGTCTCTGCGATATGATGCTCGATTTCACTCGTGTCCGCGCTCTGCGGCGACAAACGCATCATATCCGTTCCGCGGCCGACTTTGACGATCGTCCCGTCGGCGCGTTTCAGCGTGTCGATATGCACGACGCTCTCGCCGCCGGTCCCGAGATGGAAACTCCATTTCCCGTTAAGCGCCAGATCCTCCGGTGCTTCCTGAAACTCCGCTTTCAGGATCTTCGTGCGGTCCGGCAAATAGACGTAGGCTTCCTTTTTACCCGGAATCGCCGCCGACGCCAGCACGCCGCCCCCGTCGTCGTCGACGCGGATCACCCGGCAAAGCCCTCGCGTCGCCACAGTCACGGCCTTTTCGGACGGATCGAAGCAGAAAACATAGACTCCGTCGGCGGTATACGGCGCGATCAGCTCCGTCCGCCCTCCCTTTTCACGGCGGGCAAAAAACGGCGTGCGCGACCCGTCGCGGACGCTCCACAGCTCCGCCTTCCCTTTGGCCGCCAGATCCAGCCTCGCATGCTGAACGGCGCCCGACACGATAAACCAGTCGCAGCCGCAGCAGCGACGGTGAAGCGCGCGCACCGGGCCGTTCGTTTTCACGTCCGGCGCGATCAGGCGTCCGACCGCCTCGGTCAATTCCTCTCCCGTCCGGCAGATCAGCACGCCCGTACGCCCGGTATAGGCGTATTTCCCGCCGACAAGCTCCTGCAAAGCCGCCCGGAAAGCCCGCGCGTCCTTGCCCGAATACGGCTCGCCCTCAGCCAGGAGCACCACTCCGCCGGCATGCAGATAGCCAACCAGATCCGCCAGCGTTTCTTCGGATAAAACCGGACAATACGGCACGACGATGACCGTACCCTCTTTTTCTTTCAGACCGCGAATCTCCCCGGCGTCGATGACGGCCGTCTCGATTCTTAAAGCGCTCAAAGCCTCGTTACAGCGCTCCATCGACGCGAGCGCCTCGCCCTCCCCGCAAAACACGGAATCCGACGGGACCAGCACGTAGCACCGCGACACGCCCTCTCCCAGCGAACAAAGAAACGCCATCCGCCGGGCCGATCGTTCGATCTCCGCGGCCGCCGCGTCTTCCGGCGACGCTGAAAGCGGTAAATTGACGATCGGGGTATATCCCTCGCTCATCCACTCAATGATCTTGTCTCTGGCGTTTTTCAGACCGAGATCCGGTAATTCCTTAGCTATATATTCACATTTGTTCAGGCGTGCAATCATTTGATCGTAACGAGGATCTTCTCCCGACGCCATGATCGTGCTCCGGATGGCGCGCGTTCTGAACCACTCGCGTTTCGGCGCGTAATACGCTTCCTCCATCAGCTGCCCCATCATGCGGAAATAGTCAATGACGTAGGCGTTGCCCGCGCCTTCCGTTTTGACGAACAGCACGCCGAGGAACCGCATGATATCGTATCCGTAACGGTCGAGGAACCGCTCTCCCAGATCCTCCGCGTACAGGAAACGCCTTTCGTAAGGATCCCTGGCGTCGAGCAGGACTTCCCGCTCGCTGCCGGTTTCTCCGAAAACGCCTCTCAGCAAAGCCTCCTCGTTGCGGAACGTGACCGGCGAGGTCCGGTCCGGCTCGTCCGGGATCTCCCGCGTGGAAACCGATACGATGACCGTGTTCATCCGCGAGGGCCTGAACCGCAGGAAAGACCCGTTGAGCAGGCCTCTCAGATCCTGTGCCGTGCTCAGGTCGATGACGCCGTCGTGCGTCGCGTAGGCCGTTACAGAAACCAGGTTTTCCGGAACGATATAGACCTCCCGCTCGAAATAGGCCGTCTGCGTCGAACAGACCAATTCTTTGGCGCGCGGCTGATCCTCCCGCTCCAGCAGCAGCCGTTTTATGACCGAAAGCCGCGTATCGATGACCGGGCGAAGCTTCTTTTCTTCCGCCGCGGCCGGCATCCGCGGATCGTTGAGCACCGTCGGCAGATCGAGAAGCGCGCGCCGCAGACCGCGCGCATGGCAGACGTTGAGCTGGGACGGCGACGTGATGCGGCCGATCTCGCCCAGATCGGGCAAACCCTTGCCGAAGAGCTCGTAGATCTCGTTTTTATCGGTAAAAGTTTTCAAAACCATCAACTCCGCTATCAGTATACAACATCTGCCCGAGAATCGCAAGGACAAGCCCTCAAAAAAAATATTTGTCTGATCGCGCCGAAGATGGTATAATATCATCTGTATGAAAACCGAACTGTTTGAAGGGGGATATAAACAAATGGAATATTCACACGAAGTCGAAGAAATGCTTTGCGTGACCAAAGGCGCCAAGCACGAGCCCGCGCCTATTCCCGAGGAAGGAAAATGGGTCAACGCTAAACAAATCACGGATATCTCCGGACTGACTCACGGTATCGGCTGGTGCGCGCCTCAGCAGGGCGCCTGCAAGCTGACCCTGAACGTCAAGGACGGCATTATCGAAGAAGCGCTCGTCGAGACCCTCGGCTGCTCGGGCATGACCCACTCGGCCGCCATGGCCGCCGAAATCCTGCCCGGCAAAACCATTCTTGAAGCGCTCAACACCGACCTGGTCTGCGACGCGATCAACACCGCTATGCGCGAGTTGTTCCTGCAGATCGTCTACGGCCGCAGCCAGACCGCCTTCTCCGAGAACGGCCTGCCCGTCGGCGCCGGTCTCGAGGATCTGGGCAAAGGTCTTCGCTCTCAGGTCGGAACGATGTTCAGCACGAAAGCCAAAGGCGTTCGCTATCTGGAAATGGCCGAAGGTTATATCACCGAAATGGGCCTTGACGAGAACGGCGAGGCGATCGGCTACAAGTTCGTCAATCTCGGCAAGATGATGGACGCCATCAAAAAAGGCGTTCCCGCCGCCGAGGCCTATGAAAAGAACGTCGGTAAATACGGTCGCTTCGACGAAGCCGTGACCGTGATCGATCCGCGCAAGAAATAAGGGGGGAGAACAGACATGGCACAGTTTGAAAGCTATTCCAGAAGAATCGAAAAGATCAACGCCTGTCTCGCCGAATACGGCATGAGCAGTCTCGAAGAAGCGCGCGATCTCTGCCTTTCCAAGGGGATCGACCCGGAGAAGATCGTCCGCGGTATCCAGCCCATCGCGTTTGACAACGCCTGCTGGGCTTACACCCTGGGCGCCGCCGTCGCCATCAAGAAAAACTGCCGCAGCGCCAGCGACGCGGCCGAAGCCATCGGCATCGGCCTGCAGGCCTTCTGCATCCCCGGCTCCGTCGCCGACCAGCGCAACGTCGGCCGCGGCCACGGAAACCTCGGCGCCATGCTCCTGCGCGAGGAAACCAAGTGCTTCGCTTTCCTCGCCGGTCACGAATCCTTTGCCGCCGCCGAAGGCGCCATCGGCATCGCGCTGAAAGCCAATAAGGTCCGCCGCGAACCGCTGCGCGTCATCCTGAACGGTCTGGGCAAAGACGCCGCCTACATCATTTCGCGCATCAACGGTTTCACCTACGTCGAGACCAAATATGATTATTACACCGGCAAGCTCGATATCGTCTACGAGAAAGCGTTCTCCAAGGGCGACAGAGCCGCCGTGCGCGTCTACGGCTGCGACGACGTCAACGAAGGCGTCGCGGTCATGATCCACGAAGGCGTGGACGTTTCCATCACCGGCAACTCCACCAACCCCACCCGCTTCCAGCATCCGGTCGCCGGCACCTACAAAAAATGGGCCGTCGAGCACGGCAAGCAGTACTTCTCCGTCGCCAGCGGCGGCGGTACGGGCCGTACGCTTCATCCCGATAACATGGCCGCCGGTCCGGCTTCTTACGGCATGACCGACACCATGGGCCGGATGCACTCCGACGCTCAGTTTGCAGGCTCCTCCTCCGTTCCGGCTCACGTCGAAATGATGGGCCTGATCGGCATGGG
The DNA here is from genome assembly GCA_018385275.1 of Eubacteriales bacterium. GTDB lineage: Bacteria > Bacillota > Clostridia > Christensenellales > MB2-83 > MB2-83. The sequence goes on from JAHAZM010000050.1 coordinate 9,000, forward strand.
CAACAATCCGATGGTCGGCGCCACCGTCGCCGTTGCCGTCGCCGTCGAAGAAGCGATGAAATAAACTCTCTGCCATAAAAAAGCCCCGCGGGGGCTTTTTTTATTGCGTTTTTTTCGCGGCAGGGTATTGCGAAAAGAAGCAGAATACCCTATAATACACTCAAAGAAACCATAGGAGAAGAACAGTATGAAAAAAATTCTGTCTGTTTTGGTAGGAGCGCTTCTTTTGTCGTCAGCTTTGGCGGCCTGCGGGCCGACTTCGACGCCCACGCCTACACCCGAACCCACACCCGAACCTACGCCCGAACCTACGCCCGAGCCTACGCCGACGCCTACACCCGAACCTACGCCCGAGCCTACGCCGACGCCCACGCCGATCACGCAGCTGTCTCAGCTTCCTCCTTACGCGCAGGCCGAGCGTCCGTACAGCGCAAACGTACTCGAAATCCCGGAAGTGATCTGGGCGCCCGAAATGGACGCCGCGAACTGCAAGGCGCTGTACTATCGCCTTGAAGATTACAAGGGCAAGCCGCAGTATGCCTTTGCCTATATGCGCGTTCCCGACAGCGCCACGCCTGAAAACCCCTGCCCCGCCGTGGTTTTGGTACACGGCGGCGGAGGAACGGCCAGCGCCGACTGGTGCAACTACTGGGTGGCGAACGGCTTTGCCGCCATTTCCTTCGACTGGAACGGCGACGTTCCCTCCTCGCCCAACAGCAGCGATCACGTTCGCAGCGACCTGGCGCCGTTAGCCTTTTCGTCTCTCGGCGACATGGGCGCTCCCGTTCAAAACCAGTGGATGTACCACACCGTCAGCTCCGCCATGATCGCCACGACCCTGCTGGGGGCTCAACCCGGGGTCGACGCCTCGCGTATGGGTATCGCGGGTCTGTCCTGGGGCGGCCTGATCACCAGCATCGTCATCGGTCTGGACTGCCGTTATCAATTCGCCATTCCGCTGTACGGCTGCGGATTCCTGAAAGGCTCTCACGCAAACTTTGCCAGCTTCGGCAGAGACGCGCGTTTCAATTCTCTGTGGGCGCCGGAACTCAACTTCGGCAACGTGGACTTCCCCGTGCTGTGGATCGCCGGCGATGACGACGCTCATTTCAGCGCCGACGCTCTGTCGCTCAGCCACGAAGCGACGGCCGGCAGCACCCTTTTTCTCGACCACGGATACGGACACGGTCACAGCTGGGCCAATCCCGCTTTCTTCGTCTTTGCCAAATCCGTATTGGGCATCGCCGATACCGCTCCCCTGCCCGCCGTCATCACACAGCCCGAGGGCCTCAACGCCGTCATGACGTATTCGTCCGAGCTGCCGATCGCCAAAGCGGTCTGCTATTACCGCACGACCGCCCTCCGCTATACCTCCAGCCTCAGCTTGAAAGAAGCGTGGCAGGCCCTGGATTGCACCGTCGACGAATCGACTCACACCGTCAGCTGCACGTTGCCCGAGAATACTTACGCTTATTATATCGTTATCGGGGACACTCGCACGATGCGCGACCCGCAGTGGAACCGGAACGTGGCGATGAGCGCCTGCTCGAACGTCGTTTATATTCCTTGATCTCTCTTGACAATGAAAAAGAACTCCGCAGCGGAGTTCTTTTTTTATCGGTATTTCTCGGCGTCTCAGCCGTTGACCAGCGGGATGTAGGCCATGCGCAGTCTCGTGCAGCCGAACGGCACGAGCGTGATCTCTTCGTCCGTTTCGCTCAGCTCCATCGGCAGTCTCGGCAAAGGCGGCGTCGTCGGCTCGTCCTTGCTCCCCGAAAGCTTCCAGTTTTTCACCGTGCGTCCCTTGACCCGGATGCCCACCGTCGCGTATTCGAACGGCTTGCCCTTCCGGTGCGGCAGACGCACGAATTCCATGCAAGATTCCGGATTCTCAAAGTCGGCGTAGATCGCCTTGTTCCAGCCGCTGCCGTTCTTGGCCACGACCCGGTAGACCTCCATGTATTTCTTATCCTGCACGGGCGCGGAAGCCGGCGACGGGATACGGATCCACGTCTCGCGCGGATGCAGCGCGTAAACCAGCGGACCGCGGGTCACGACCGCCGCTTTGGGCCGCAGATTGAATTCCGCGCGTCCCCACTCCACCAGACGGATATGGTTGTCGAATTCGATCGTGATCTCGTCGTCGCGGAACGTCCCTTTCAGCACAAAAAACTTGCCCGCTTCGGCTTCATAGCGCCTGCCGTTCCGGGTAATGACGGCCTTGTCGCTCCAGGCCGGAACGCGCAGCTCGATCTGGGTATTCACTTTCTCGGGGAAAGAGATGCGGATGCGTACGGTGTCCTCCGTCGGATATTCCGTTTCCTCGACCAGCGTTCCCTTGACGCCGCCGCACCCGATCTCCGTGCGGCACGGCCCGTAAGTCGCGATCCGCAGACCTTTGGCCGTCTTCTGGATCATGTTGTCGATGTACCAGGGAATGGCGCGGCTGCTGTTCGAGTTGCAGCACAGCGGCTCGTGCGCCGTATGGAAATGCGCCCGCGACGCCCACCAGTCGGTCGGATTGTAAGTATGCGGCACGCTGGTTTCGCTGGCGACCAGCTCGTTCATGCAATGCGTGTACGCGAGCAGCCGCTGATCCGGCCGTTTCGCCGCCGGATAAGCGTTGAAGAGCACCTTTTCCGCCGCGTCGAAATACTTGACTTCTCCTGTGATCTGTCCCATCAGCAGGCAGTTGATCATCCAGTCGACCGAACCGCAATGCTCCGAGCCCAGACGCGGGCCCTGATTGAGGAGCCATTCGTTCCCCAACGGCGTCCCCGTTTCCGTCAGATGGTTCTTCACCATGTCCTCGTAGCCCGCCTCGCTCGCGCGGCGCATATACCGGTCCCCCGTCAGCTCGTAGATCAGCATCGGGAAACCGACGTGCTCGGCCGAAACCACTAAATGCTGCTGATACAGCGGGTCGCTCACCGTCACCAGCGGCGCGCCGGAGCCTCTCTTCTTTTTAGGTAAAAACCGCTCCTGCCAGCCGTAGCGCTCCATGATCTCTTCGGCGGTCTTCTTGTAGCGTTCGTCGCCGAACAGCTCGTACATTTTGATCGCGATCCGCAGATAGACCGCTCCGTGCCCGCCGTAAATACCCTGACAGGTCTCCGGCGCGTTCCATGCGTCGGTCAGATTGTCAAAGCCCCGCTTGACCGCGTCGAGAACCGCCTTGTCGCCCGTCCCCTCATACCAGTAGAGCAGGCCTTCGAATGTCAAGCATTGCGAAAAGACCTCCAGCCAGTGCTTATAGCGATGCGGCTTGGTGAACGCGCCGATATAGCCGTCCTCGTCCTGATACTCCAGACAGAGACGCACCCATTCCTCCGCCTCGCGGCGCAGGCGGCAGTCCGGCAGCATGACCGCGTGCCGCATCATGCTGTCGACCAGATACGCCGTGTAATCGCACAGCGTGATCGTTTGATTGTTTTCGTCAAATTCCACCTCGTGGGTATTATTGCGGTTCCAGAAGAATTTCGGCCAGATATTCTTGTGCTTCTGGGTCGCAAAATCCAGCATCCAGCCGTCGGCCGAAACCTGGAGCCAGTCGCGCAGCCAGCCTTTGGCCTGAATGCTGCCGACGGGCAATGTCGAAGAGTCGCGATACAGTTTATCCATCTTGTTCCTCCTTAAGATTTCAACTCCTTTTTCGTCAGTATAGCATAGTGAAACAGCCGTTTCAATCCCTTTTTTTAAACGGCTAATTCTATACCAATCGCCTCATTTTTTTACATCTTTCCCGCGTGCATGTTGCCTTTTTCCCTTCTTCGTTATATAATAAAACCATGAAAGAAAACTACCAGAAACAGACCGACGCCGTCATCGCCGGTCTCACAGCGCGGCCGCGTCTCCTGCTGCACGTCTGCTGCGCGCCCTGCTCGTCGTATGTGCTCGAATATCTCGAGCCGCACTTCGACGTCACCGTACATTATTACAATCCCAATATCAGCCCGGCCTCCGAGTATGCGCTCCGCTATGAAGAACTGCGGCGGCTGGTGCGCGTGCGCGGCGACGACGTCGCTTTTGCCGAAGTCCCTTACGACCCGGAACGTTTTTTCACCGCGGTAAAGGGTCTCGAGCGCGAGCCGGAGGGCGGCGCCCGCTGCGCCGTGTGCTTTCGTCTGCGGCTCGGCGAGGCCGTCGCCTACGCGGCAGAGCACGGATTCGATTACGTGACGACCACGCTGACGATCTCCCCGCTGAAAAACGCTTTCCTTCTCAATCAGATCGGACAGGAACTGGCCTCCCGGGCGGGAGTGGCCTGGCTTCCTTCCGATTTCAAGAAAAAGGGCGGCTACCAGCGCAGCATCGAGCTTTCCCGTCAATATAACCTCTATCGGCAAAATTACTGCGGCTGCCCGTTTTCACGCGAAGAGGCGCGCCGCCGGACGGAAACCAAACGAAGCGCTCCGTCCGCCGGCTCATCGTAACCCCGCCGGACGACCCCTTCTTTTCCAACAAAAAGACCGGTCACACCCTTGTGTGACCGGTCTGCTTTTCTTATTTTCCGATCTTTTCGTATTCGGCTTTGACAAACGCCGCCGTCTGCCGGGACAGCTTGGTATAATCCTTGAAGTGTACGAAATCCTGCTTGGCCGGCATTTCTTTGATGCAAAGGTCGTACAGATCGTTAACCGTGATGCCGATCTCGGCGCAATACTCCGTCACCTGACGGTTGCGCTCCCGGACGTTGGCGCACTGCGCTTCGTCCAGCTGCGTGATATCGTCCGTTTTGGAAATCGTCGTCGTCGTGGCAAAGATGATCCGCGCAGTTGGCTGGCAGGCGTGGATATAGTCAAAGATCATCTTGAAATTCTCGAGATACGCGCCCTTCTTGGTATCGTTTGACGAGCTGTGCAGTCCGATGTTGATCTGAATGACGCTGTAATCATACTGGCTGAACATAAACCGCAGATAGCGGATCAGCGCGTAGTCGGCCGCGTCGGCCGAGGTCTGCAGCGCGTCGACGGCAAAGTCCGCCAGCATCTGCTGCAGATTCGCATAGCAGCCCCAGCTGATCGAATCCCCGACGATGAGCACTCTGGGTTTGCCGGCCGCTTTGGCCGCGTCGGCGAACACGAAATTCGCCCATTCCTGTCCTTCCCGGCCCGCCACGTACGTTTTGGTCGGGATACTGTCCGGGTTCACGCCGGAACGTTTCGAAACCTTGTTGGCGTCGGCAATCTCTTTGGCACGGGCGGCAAAAGTCGCCACCGTCATGCCGCGGCAGTCCATATACTGCGCGCCGCAGTCCTCCTCCGCAATGGAGCGGATCAGCGCGTTATCGGCAAAGTCCGTGAAAATCACGGTCGCTTCCGGCTGATACTCCTTGCAGAGCTCGTACAGCTTTTTCATCGACGCGCGGAAATCCGCTTCCGGCAGATCATACTCGTTGATGATCGAAATATACACGATCCGGTAAGTATAATCGGCCAGACCCAGCCGCACGAGCGAGAAAAACGCCGGATCGGTGAGAGCGAACCCGTTGCCGCTGAACGCATTGTTATACGTATCCAAGCTGTAGTTCCGGTACGTCGACCAGGAATTCATCTGACTCTCGGCCTGCGTATAGAAGCCGGCGCTTCCCTTGTCAAAGATAGCGAAGAGGCGCTTGGTCGACGAGTTCGCCGCATCCATAAAATTCAGTCTCGTATAGTACGAGTTCTTTCTCGCCGCATAATCCGGTTCCATCGGCTCAGCCAACGCCGGGAGCGGCCCCGCGTCCAAAGAACGCGTAGGCATGGGGAACGGCTGCAGCGCGGGCGTCGGCGTGGGTTCGGGGGTCGGCTCCGGCGTAGGTTCTGCCGTGGGCGTCGGAGTCGGGGTCGGGGTCGGCGCAGTTTCAGCCGTCGGCTCTACTGTCGGCGTGGGGCCGCAGGCCGATAATACCGACGTCAGAAGAAACGCCCCGATCAATAACGAAAATGCTTTTCTCATATTACTCGCCTCGCTCTGTTTTTCACTAAATCCAATATACTGTCTTTTGTACCCGGCGGCAAGTCCTCGTCAAAAACGATTAATCCGATACAAAACCGACCAGTTTCGTCCATCAGATCGGCCCTTTCACGCACGCGCCGGTGCGGCCCGACTCAAAAATCGCGTCGATGACGCGCATGACGCGCCTTGTTTCGGCCGGCTTGACCGCCAATTCCTCCTGACCCTCCAGCGCCCGCGCGACGTTGCCGTAAAAACTGCGGAAGCTGTCGCCCGTAACGGCGGGCAAAGGCAGTTCTTCCATCGTTTCGACCGGACGCGGCGCCATCGAGCGCGTCGGACCCGCCGCCGTATAGACGATGACCTCGTCCCATTTGAGTTCTTCTTTGTCCGAAAGCCGTACCATCCGGCCGCGGCAGTCCCAGTCTTCGATGACGAGCGTCCCGTTTTCTCCGCAGACGTGCCAGCGCGGATGCGTGATAAAGCAGTTCATCGACACTTCAATGAGCGCGGACACGCCGCTCTCAAACCGCAGCAGCGCCTTGAAATTATCATCCACCTCGGCACAGTGAACGCTGAACAGCTGCGCGTACACCTCCGCGACAGATTCCGGGATCATCTGCAGGACTTGATCGATCAGATGGACGCCCCAGTCGTAGACCATGCCGCCGCCGTTGACCGCCGCGCCGCGCCAGCCGTTGAGCACCTGACGCGATCCCTGCACGCGGCTCTCCAGCATATAGACCCGCCCCAGCGGCTGTTTTTCCACCACTTCTTTGACCTTGAGAAAATCGCTGTCCCATCGGCGGTTCTGGTGTACCGTCAGAAGCTTTCCCGCGCGCTCGGACGCGGCGATCATCTCGTCGAACTGCGCGGTACTGAGCGCGGCGGGCTTTTCGCAGATCACGTGCTTTCCCGCCGCGAACGCCTGCCGGGTCAGCGGCAGATGCCCGTCGTTGGGCGTGGCGATGAGCACGATCTCTACGGCCGGATCGGCCAGAAGCGCTTCGTTGCTCTCATACACGCGCAATCCGTCGGCCCGCGCCGCGTCGCGCCGTTCGGCGCGAATGTCGGAAACCCCGGCGATCCGGACGGTCCCGCCGAGGCTTTTGTTGATATTGAAAGCATGCCATTGCGCCATGCCGCCGTAACCGATGATACCAAGCTGATGCTCCATGCCGCTCTCCTTTACGCCCAATACATCGGTCCGGCCGGCTCCTGAATGATGAGCGGCTTAAGAAACGCGATGGCTTTCTTGAGACCCTCGGCGCCGCTCATCAGGCCGTCCTCATGCTCGATGCTGATCGCGTGATCGTACCCGACCATACGAAGCGCCGACAGGATCCCCCGCCAGTAGGCTTCTCCGTTGCCGTACCCGACGGTGCGGAAACTCCACGACCGGTGCGCAAAATCCGAATAATGCCCCGTGTCGAGCACGCCGTTGAGGCGGATGTTGTCTCGGTCCAGCGCCGTATCCTTCGCATGGAAATGGAAGATCGCGCTCCCGAGTTCTCGAATGACGCGCACCGGATCCATGCCCTGCCAGATCAGGTGGCTCGGGTCGAGGTTGGCGCCCAGATGATCGCTCACCGCCGCGCGGATCCTCAGCATCGTCGCGGTATTGTACACGCAGAAACCCGGGTGCAGCTCAAAGCCGATCTTATCCACGCCGTGCTCGGCGGCATAGGCCGTAAACTCGGTCCAGTACGGAATAAGCACCTCGTTCCACTGGTAATCCAGCACGTCGAGATACTCCGGCGGCCAGGCGCAGGTCACCCAGTTGGGCTGGGAATCTCCCTTCGCTCCGCCCGGGCAGCCGGAAAACGTATTGATCCGGTCGACGCCCAGCGCCTCCGCCATCAGCACCGCGCGTCTCAGATCGGCGTCGTCGCGTGCGGCGCGCGCCGCGTTCGGATGTACGGGATTGGCGTGACAGCTCAGCGCCGAGATCGCAAGACCGTTATCGGTCAGGATTTTCCGGAATTCCCTGAGCTTTGCCTTGTCCTTCAGCAGGATTTCCGGATCGCAATGCGCCCGTCCCGGATAACCGCCGCAGCCGATCTCGATCATGTCCGCTCCCTGACCGGCCAGCAGCCCGGCCGCTTTTTCAAACGGGAGATCCTGAAGAACGACAGATAAAACGCCTAACTTCATTTTCTTTCCTCCAACGCCGCGGTGTTCGGACAAACCAGCGGACCGGTGCGGCGGATCGGCGCGGCCCACGCGACCGCGTTGCGGATCACGCGGACGATATTCACGTCATAATAAGTCGGAAAAGACTCGTGCCCGGGCTGGAAATAGAAAATATGTCCCGCGCCGCGCGTAAACGTCACGCCGCTGCGGAAAACCTCGCCGCCGGCAAACCAGCCGATGAAGACCGTCTCGTCCGGATGCGGGATGTCAAAAAATTCGCCGTACATCTCCTCATGCGCCAGTTCGAAATGCTCGGGCAGGCCCGCCGCGATCGGATGAGACGGCGCCGCGACCCAAAGCCGCTCCCGGTCGTCGTCCCGCCATTTGAGGGTACAGCTCGTCCCCATCAGCAGACGGAACGGCTTGGACAGATGCGCCGAATGCAGGAATATGATCCCCATGCCGCGCCGGACGGCGTCGGCCACGCAGCGGGCGACCCGGTCGGAAACCTTATCGTGCGCACAGTGTCCCCACCAGAGCATCACGTCGGTGTTTTCCAGTCTTTCTTCGGTGACGACTTCTTCCGCGTCGTCCAGCGTCGTGACCGTCACGTCATGCCCGCTCAGCGCTTCGGCCAGCGCGCCGTGGATCCCTTTGGGATAAACCTTTTTGACCCAGTCCTCTTTATCGTGAACGCCTTCGTTATAGATCAGGATCTTCATTTGTTTTCCTCCCCGAAATAATACGGTTTCCCGGTGCGGCCCGAAATATAGATCGCCTCCAGGATCTGACTGACGACGACGGCCTGCTCGGGCAGGACCGTCAGCGGCGTGCCCTTCGTGACCGCGTCGAGGAACGTGAGCTGCTCCTTGACGTTGGGATCGTTGGTCTCCCCGGCAAAGAACGCCGCGCCGGAAGCGGCAAAATTCGGTTGGAAAACGTACTGCTTGTTGTTTTTTACGCCGTTGACGCGCAGCTTACCCATATAGGTATCCGCGCCGGCCAGCGTGCCGCACAGCGAAGTGTTGGCCTCAAGCACGTTGACCGTGTTGAGCGCCCAGCTGCTTTCGACGACGACCGTCGCTCCGTTTTCCATGATGACGGTGCCGAACGCCGAGTCCTCTACCGTATACTTCTTCGGATCCCAGTTTCCCCAGGCGTTGCCCTGCTCGGTCTGATCGGCGAGCTTGCGGTACACGCTGCCGACGGCCATGCGCGGTTTATAGTTGTCCATGCACCAGAGCGTCATATCCAGTGCGTGCGTACCGATATCGATGAGCGGGCCGCCGCCCTGCGCTTCGGCGTCGAGGAAGATTCCCCAGGTCGGAACGGCTCTGCGGCGGATGGCATGGGCTTTGGCGTAATAGACCTCTCCCAGCTCGCCCGCCTCCGTCATCTGCTTGAGATAGAGCAGTTCGTCACGGTAGCGGTTCTGATAGCCGATATTGAGCAGCCGGCCGGTCCGGCGGGAGCATTCCAGCATGGCTTTGGCCTCGGCGTAGGTCTTGGCCATGGGCTTTTCGCACATAACGTGCTTGCCGCTCTCCATCGCGTCGATGGAAATGACCGAGTGCATATTGTTCGGCGTCAGCACGTAGATACAGTCGATGGTCTTGTCTTCCAGCAGTTCGTGATAGTCGACGGTCACCTTGGCGTCCGGAGTGCCGTAACCGGCCTTGGCGCGCGCGGCTCTTTCTTCGATCAAATCGCAGAAAGCAACCAGTTCCACCCGGTCAGACAACTGCTTGAGCGCCGGCAGATGTTTTCCGTTGGCGATCCCGCCGCATCCGACGATCCCGATTCTTACTCTTTCCATCTTTATTCTCCTTTATATACAAAATTGCTGGATTCCCGGATCAGCAGTTTATGCCCCAGGATCACGCGTCTTTCTTTGTTTCCGGTCTTCATCGCTTCGATCAGCAGATCGAACGCCGTCTGCCCGATCTGCTCGCGCGGCTGATGTACGGAAGTGATCGTCGGATCGTATTCGGCGGCGATGCCTGTGTCGTCAAAGCCCGATACCGCCAGATCCCGTCCCACAATCAGACCGCTGCGCTTGGCCTGCACGATGGCCCCGATGGCCATGGCGTCCGAAAGCGCCAGTACCGCCGTAGGCCGCTTGTCGCCCAGCGAAAGGAAATAACTCATCGCCTTTTCGCCGCTGGCGTATCCGTACCGCCCGTCGGAAATATACTCCGGGCTGGTCTGGATCCCCGCCTCGGTCAAAGCCGCCAGATAGCCGCGCCGTCTCTCCTCCGTGCTGTCATATTCGTTCATGCCCGAAATCAGCGCGATACGGCGGTGACCGTTATCGATGAAATGCTGCACGACCTCCCGCACCGCCAGCTCGTTGTTGATCGAAACCGTGCCGATCCCGTCCACGCCCGCCTCGCTCTCGAGCGCGCACACCAGCGGGATGCGCTCCGACAGGGCGCGCAGCTCCTCCGCCGGCAGCATGGACGACAGCAGGATGACGCCGTCGGTAAAGCCGTTGACCACCATCCCCAGCAGTTCTCTTTCGCGGAACGGATTGTTTCCCGAAACGCAAACGAACACCGACAGCGCACAGCGTACGCAGGCCTCGTCGATGGTATTCAGGATCTTCTGATAGATCGGATTCAGCATCGTCGGCAGGATCACCAGGATCTTGCCGGAACGCATGGTCCTCAGTCCTCTCCCCATCTGATTGGGCGAATAGTTCAGCTTTTTGATCGCCGCGGCGATCACCTCGTATTTTTCCCGTGCCAAAAGAGCCGGCGCGTTGTAAAACCTCGATACGCTGGCCGCGCTGACGCCCGCTTCCTTGGCCACATCCCGGATCGTTACCAAAAAATCACTCCTTTGCGAAATCGTTTTCATTTCATGTCTTATTATATAGGAGCGCCCGTTCTCCTGTCAAGATTCCTCGCCTGTTTTCAGAGTATTTTCATCCGCAGACGCCGCCGAAAAAAGCACTTGCTTTTTTCCCGTTTCTATACTATAATAACACTCGTTCGCTGATGTAGCTCAGGTGGTAGAGCGCATCCTTGGTAAGGATGAGGTCTCGGGTTCAATTCCCGACATCAGCTCCAGCAAAAAGGCTTTGACTTCAAGTCAAAGCCTTTTTCCGTTATCGCTCTGCCGCGGCGCCGCGCTGCGACAGCGTTTTTCTCCTCCGGACTAAACAATACGTTGAAAACAACGGATCTTTTTTCGACCGTTTCCCTCGCCGCCCGCATCATAGAAGCATCCCAATAAAAAAACTCTGCTTCCGTTGAAGCAGAGCCTTTTTTCGCCGCGGCGCATCAGTTCAGGATATAAACCTTGACGTTACTGCGCATGCCCCATTTGAAGCACTGCGCTTCCGTATCGAGGAACACGTCGAACCAGTAGCCGTCATAGGCTTCCATATATTTATCGCCGGAATCCTCCACGATCGCGTACCCGTAGCCCTCGACGAACACACGGGTATATTTTTTGACGATGCCGGTCTTGAAATGCTTTTTCGCGACCGCCACGGTCTGTCCCTGCTTGGGATAGCGGCCCGAAGCGGTGTTGTTCCCGGTATGGGTGTAGGCGGTGGAACGCGCCGTAATGACCTGCGAATAGGTGCCGGCCGGCGGCGCGGCGGCGCACCGCACGCCGCCGGCGGGAAAAACGCTGGTGTTGGCCTCCCAAACCCCCGTCTGATAAACGCGGTCCACGGCCTTCTTGGTTACGGTCTTGCTCTCCATTTTCCGCTCGATCAACTCGCCGTCGCGGTACGTGGAAACGTAGACGTATTTGCACTCGCCGTTGCTGCCCGAGCTGACCAGCTTCGTCTGGCCTTTGTCAAGGTAATACGTCCCCTTGTAAACCGTCGAATAAGCGATGGTCTCGTACTTGGTCTCGGTTTTGAACGTGATGCGGTGGATCACGATCGTCGAGCCGTCCTTGGCCTGATCGGTAAGCTTATAGTTGATCTCGTCGTTTTTCCCGAGCGTCACGTCCGCCTGATCGAGCACGGCCTGCACGGTCGCGGGTTGGGTATTGATCTCCACGGTACGGCCGTCCACCTTAAGCGTCACGTTGACGACGCGGGCGATGCCGTCGACGACCTGCGTTTCCTCTTCCGCCGACGGAGCGAAAAGGATCTCATGCGGCGTCAGCGAAAGCGCAAACCCGCCCAGCGGCCCCGTCACGGGATCGGTCTCTGCGTTCTTCTCGGTTTTCTGTTCCCGCGTGATCCGGATCAATTCCGTCTGATCCGCGGCATACCACGGCGGCGCCGTCACGCCGAGCTCCCTCACCGGATACGGAAAAAGCTCCGTCGGTTCCGTCGTCGGGCGCGGAGAAGCGGTGACCGTCGGTTCCGCCGACGGCGGTTCCGTCTCCGCGGGCCGGTGCGAAAGCACCAGCGTCAGCGAAACGGCTACGATCACGATCGCGCCGGCGCAAGCCAGCAGGAAAAAGCGATTGGCCCGCAAAAACGCGATCAATCCGCCGGCGACGCTCTTCCGCCGGCGTCCGGTTTTAAAATCTTTTCTTTCTCTCATGAATATAAGCATATACTTTGCGGTCTCATTTGTCAAGAATGATGAAAAAAATCACGGGCGGCGCTTGCCATAACGGCCGTAAAAAGTTATAATAGAATCATCTATAAG
>JAHAZM010000054.1 GCA_018385275.1 Eubacteriales bacterium
AAGCCCCGACCGAAGCCCCGACCGAAGCCCCGACCGAAGCGCCTACGACCGCGCCCACCGAGGCCCCGACTCAAGCTCCGACCCAAGCTCCGACCGAAGCCCCGACTCAAGCTCCGACCCAAGCTCCGACCGCGACTCCCGAGCCGGCTGCTCAGGACGGTAATCTGACCTGGCTGTGGATCGTGATCGCGGCAGTCGTTGTCTGCGTGATCGTCGTTGTCGTTGTCGTAATCGGCAAAAAGAAGAAATAAACTCTTCCCTTGATAAAAAAAGACCCGATCTCCGAGGATCGGGTCTTTTTATTCAACTTATTTTTCTCATCCGAGGCCTACGTCCAGCGCCATCATCAGAGCAAATCCCACGGCAAAACAGACGGTCGACACGTTGTAATGCTTTCCCTCCGCCATTTCCGGAATCAATTCTTCGACCACGACGTAAATCATCGCACCGGCCGCGAAAGAAAGCAGATACGGCATGATCGGCAGGAAAATGCCCGCAAAAAAGATGATCAGCAGCGCTCCGATCGGTTCCGTAATCCCGGACATCACTCCGTAGAGAAAAGTCTTGCCTTTCGCCATTCCCTCCGCCCGCAGCGGCAGAGACACGACGGCGCCTTCCGGAAAATTCTGCAGCGCGATACCGACCGCCAAAGCCAAAGCGCCGGCCAGACTGATCGTTTCGTTACCGTAAAGCCATCCGGCGTAAACGATGCCGACGGCCATCCCCTCCGGAAGATTGTGCAGCGTCACGGCCAGGATCAGCTTGGTCGTACGACGCAGTCCCTTCGTTCCGGTCCCTTCTTCGCTCTTATCCAGATGCATATGCGGGACCAGCAGATCCAGCGCCAGCAGAAACAGCATTCCGCACAGAAATCCAATGACCGCCGGTACAAAAGCGAACTTTCCCATCGAAGAGGACTGCTCCATCGAAGGCAGAAGCAGACTGAAAAACGACGCCGACGTCATAATGCCGGCGGCAAAGCCTCCCAGGGCTTTTTTCAGACGCGGGTTCATTTCTCCGCGTAAAAAAAACACGCAGGCGGCTCCGAGCGCCGTCCCGAGGAAGGGGATCAGGATCCCTTCCGCCACATTCAGCCACATATGCTTGCTCCCTTTTCAGCCGTTTTATATTTTTACGCACGACCGATTTACAAAAAGTTATTATACCATTCGTCCGCAAAAGAATCAACCGTTTTCCCGCGGCCCGGCTTTCACCGAATTCCGCCGACAAAGCAAACCGACCGCGCCCGTCTTGCGGTGCGGCCGGCTCCGTTTCCACTCAATATGCGGTTTTTTCGGTGAGGAAAGCCTCGACCTCGTCGACGCCGATGGTGACCTGCTGCATCGTGTCGCGATCACGCACCGTCACGGTCCCCTTTTCCACCGTATCAAAATCCACCGTCACGCAGTACGGCGTGCCGATCTCGTCCTGACGGCGATACCGTTTGCCGATACTGCCCGTCTCGTCGTAATCCACGCTGAACTTCGCGGCCAGTTTCCGATACAGCTCGGTCGCCGGCTCGGACAGCTTTTTCATCAGCGGCAGGACCGCCGCTTTATACGGCGCGAGCTGCGGATGGAAACGCAGGACCACGCGCGTCTCGTTCTCCAGTTGTTCCTCGTCGTACGCGTTGCACAGGAAAGCCAGTACCACGCGATCGGCGCCCAGCGACGGCTCGATGACGTAGGGAACGTATTTTTCGTTGGTCACCGGATCGAGATACTCCATGTTCTGGCCGGAATGCTCGGCGTGCTTCTTCAGATCGTAGTCCGTGCGGTCGGCCACGCCCCACAGCTCTCCCCAGCCGAACGGGAACAGGAACTCGAAGTCCGTCGTCGCCTTGGAGTAAAACGCCAGCTCCTCTGGACTGTGGTCGCGCAAGCGCAGCACCTCGTCTCCGATCCCCAGACCGTTGAGCCATTCGCGGCAGAAATTCCGCCAGTATGCGAACCACTCGAGATCGGTGCCGGGCTTGCAGAAAAACTCCAGCTCCATCTGCTCGAATTCACGCGTACGGAAAGTGAAATTTCCCGGCGTGATTTCGTTACGGAAGGATTTCCCGATCTGTGCGATACCGAACGGCACTTTCTTGCGGGTCGTGCGCTGGACGTTCTTGAAATTGACGAAGATCCCCTGCGCCGTTTCAGGCCGCAGATAGATTTCGGCGGACGTGTCTTCCGTCACGCCCTGAAAGGTCTTGAACATCAGATTGAATTTGCGGATCGGCGTGAACTCGGTCTTGCCGCACTCGGGACAAGCGATCCCGTTGTCGCGGACGAAAGCCTCCATCTTCTCGTTCGACCAGCCGTCCACCGTTTCCGGCGTCCCTTTTTCGTTCAGCCAGTCCTCGATCAATTTATCGGCGCGGAAACGCGCGCGGCAGCTCTTGCAATCCATCAGCGGATCGGAAAACCCGCCGACGTGTCCGCTGGCCACCCAAACCTGCGGATTCATCAGGATCGCGCAGTCGACCGCCACGTTATACGGGCTCTCCTGTACGAATTTCTTGAGCCACGCGGCCTTGACGTTGTTTTTCAGCAGAACGCCCAACGGGCCGTAATCCCATGTATTGGCCAGGCCGCCGTAGATCTCGGAGCCGGGATAAATAAAGCCTCTGCCCTTGCAAAGATTGATGATTTTCTCCATGGATTTTTCCATCGTCACGTTCTCCTTCCGTAAAAGCCATACCGTCACGTTTTTCAATATGATTTATCATATAATAAGCGCGCGATTAAGTCAAATAAAAATAAAATTGACACCCGCGCCGCAAAGGATTATAATCATGACAACAAAGAGCGGCCCGACCGGTTATCCTGTCGCCCCGCATAAAAAGCAAGTTTTAGCACTCCTAAATCAGGAGTGCTAATGTTTACAATTTGGCAACATTTTCCCCGAACTTTAGCAACACTTTCCTCCTAAGATAGGAAACGTAAGCGAGGGGAAGAATAAAGGATCCCTCGCCTACACATACTCCATGTGAGCAGAAAGGAGATCCTATTTATGTTTGAACTTATGCCTTTTGGCCGCAGAGATCGTGACTTATTCGACGAATTCGACCGTTTCGAGCGGGAGATGACGAACGGCAGACACTTCGGGGCCTTCCGTACCGATATACTGGAAAAGGATAACGGCTACGTGCTCCGGGCGGAGCTGCCGGGCTTTAACAAAGAAGACATCGCCGTCGACATCGCGGACGGCCGCCTGACCATCCGCGCCGAGCACAAGGACGCCAAGGAACCGGACGGCAAGTATCTTCATCGGGAGACCTTCTACGGGAAGTATATGCGCACTTTCGACCTTGACGGCATCGACGAAGCCAACGTGACCGCCTCTTACCGCGACGGCATCCTGGAACTGGTCTTGCCCAAGTGCGTGGAACAGACGCCCCCGGCCCGTTCTATCGAAATCAAATAAGTCCCGAGCGGAGCGCAGCGGCTCCGCTCAAATTTTTTCCTGAAGGAGTGATCCGCTATGGACAGCAACAGATTCACCGAAAAATCCATCGAGGCTCTGAACAAAGCGCAGAGTCTCTGCCTCGAATACGGACATCAGGAGCTCGCGCCCCTGCATCTGATGAGCGCTCTCATCGCCGCCGACGACTCGCTGATTATGCAGCTCCTTATCAAAATGGGCTGCGACGCCGCCGTCGTACGTCGCGACTGCACGGACGCCATCGAGGCCCTTCCCCGCGTCAGCGGCGGAAACGGCGGCGTCTACATGTCCGCCGACGCCAATCGCGCCGTGACGGCCGCCGAATCGGAGGCCTCCGCTCTTCACGATGAATTTATCAGCGTCGAGCACCTGTTTCTTGGCATTCTGGCCTATCCCGATACGGCCCTCAAAGCGATCCTGAAAAAGCACAATATCGAGCGGGAGGCTTTTCTGCGCGCGCTGGCGACCGTCCGCGGACAGACCCGCGTGACAAGCGCCACGCCGGAAGATACTTACGACGTATTGAATAAATACGGCAGCGATCTGGTCGAGCGCGCCCGCACAAAAAACACCGATCCGATCATTGGCCGTGACGAGGAGATCCGCAACGTCATCCGCATCCTGTCGCGCAAGACCAAAAACAACCCCGTTCTTATCGGCGAGCCCGGCGTGGGCAAAACCGCCATCGCCGAGGGACTGGCTCAGCGGATCGTCAAAGGCGACGTCCCCGAAAACCTGAAAAACAAAACCATCTTTTCCCTGGATATGGGCGCGCTGATCGCCGGCGCCAAGTATCGCGGCGAGTTTGAAGAGCGTCTCAAAGCCGTTCTGGAGGCCGTCAGCAAGAGCAACGGCCGCATCATCCTGTTCATCGACGAACTGCACACGATCGTCGGCGCGGGCAAGACCGAAGGCGCCATGGTCGCGGGCAATCTGCTCAAGCCCATGCTGGCGCGCGGCGAACTGCACTGCATCGGCGCCACCACGCTGAACGAATACCGTCTTTATATCGAAAAGGACGCGGCGCTCGAGCGCCGGTTCCAGCCTGTTCTCGTCAGCGAGCCGACCGTGGAAGACACGATTTCCATCCTGCGCGGCCTGAAAGAACGCTATGAGACCTACCATGCCGTCAAGATCCTCGACAGCGCCCTGATCGCAGCGGCCACGCTTTCGGACCGTTACATCACGGACCGGTTTTTGCCGGATAAAGCCATCGATCTGGTCGACGAAGCCTGCGCGCAGATCCGCACCGAAATCGATTCCATGCCTACCCAACTTGATATGGTCCGCCGGAAGATCATCCAGCTCGAGATCGATCAGGCCGCTCTTTCCAAAGAAAAAGACGAGCAAAGCCGTCAGCGTCTCGAAAGCGTCACCTCTTTGCTCAATGCCCAGCGCGACGAATTCAACAGTCTGAAAGCCAAGTGGGACAATGAAAAAGCGGCCATCACCCGCGTCAGCGCCCTTCGCGCCGAACTGGAACAGCTCAACCGCGACATCGAGCGGGCCGAGGACAACTACGACCTGAACAAGGCGGCCGAGCTTAAATACGGCCGCAAGCCCGCCCTGCAGAAGCAGATCGCGGAACTCGAAGAAGAGGTGAAAGCCAACTCCGGCCTGCTGCGCGACAAGGTCACCGACGCGGAGATCGCTTCCATCGTCACGCGTTGGACAGGGATCCCCGTCAGCAAACTGATGACCGGTGAAAAAGAAAAGCTCCTCGATCTGGAAAACACCCTGCACCGCCGCGTCGTCGGGCAGGACGAAGCCGTCCGCCGCGTCACGGACGCCATCCTGCGCTCCCGCGCCGGCATCAAGGACCGCAACCGTCCGATCGGTTCGTTCCTGTTCCTCGGCCCGACGGGCGTGGGCAAGACCGAGCTGGCCAAAGCGGTGGCCGAATGCCTGTTCGACAGCGAGAAAAACATCGTCCGTATCGACATGAGCGAATACATGGAAAAATTCAGCGTCTCCCGGCTCATCGGCGCGCCTCCCGGCTACGTCGGCTACGATCAGGGCGGTCAGCTCACCGAGGCCGTCCGTCGCCGTCCCTACTCCGTCGTCCTGTTCGACGAAGTGGAAAAGGCGCATCCCGAAGTCTTCAACGTCCTGCTGCAGGTGCTCGACGACGGCCGTATCACAGACGGCCAGGGCCGGACGGTCGATTTCAAAAACACCGTCATCATCCTGACGAGCAACCTCGGCGCGGAATACCTGCTCGACGGCATCGACGCCGACGGCAATATCCGTCCCGACGCGCGCCGGGCGGTCGAAGCCACGCTCAAAGCCTCCTTCCGTCCGGAGTTCCTCAATCGTCTGGACGAGATCGTTTTCTACAAGCCGCTGACACGCGAAAACATGGAAAGCATCCTTTCGCTGATGCTCAACGGGCTCAACGCGCGTCTGGCCGATCAGTCCCTGAAGGTCGAACTCACCGACGCGGCCCGCAAAGCCGTGATTGACGGCGGATACGATCCCGTGTTCGGCGCCCGTCCGCTCCGGCGCTATCTCGAGCAAAATCTCGAAACGCTCGTGGCGCGGCGCATCCTCGATCCTTCCTTCAGCCCGAACGGCTCCCTCCTCGTCGACGCGGACGAAAACGGTGCCCTCTTCATCCGCTGAACTCCGGGTACGAATAACCGCGGCGCGTCGCTTTTGTCATAAACGCTTCAAAAAGCAGGTATCTGCCGATACCTGCTTTTTGTTCTGTCCGATACAGCGCAAAACCGCGTTCCTTGTCCGCGCCGCCTTTCTCAGCGTATTTTCCGTTGATTGATCGCGGCGTTCTTTTCGCCCGGCAGGATCAGCGTGATGACCGTATCGCCTTCCTCGTTCCTCTCCTCGCTGTAACGCGCGTCCACGCCCGCGCGCTTCATCTCCGCCACCGTCCGTCGGATCGTGTTGAACAGCGGTTTATAGTCCCGCAGGACCAGACAGAACCTTCTCCGTTCGCCCGTATGCCGTTCGGGCGCCGGCGCGGACAAAACCATTTTTTCGACCAGCTCCTCCGTCTCCTTGACCGTCAGCCCTTCCGACGTGATCGTATCGAGAGCCTCCTGCATGACTTTTTCATCCGAAAGTCTCAGCAGGATCCGCGCATGCCGCTCCGTGAGGCGAACCTCCCGGACCCGGGCGCGCACCGACTGCGGCAAGCGCAGCAGGCGCAGCTTATTGGCCACGGCGCTCTGCGTTTTCCCGATCGCGCCGGCCAAAGCCTCCTGTGTCAATCCGTAGCGGCTCATCAGCTCGGCCAGCGCCGCCGCCTCGTCGAAAAAATGCAGATCCTCCCTCTGCTCGTTTTCCACCAGAGCCATCAGCGCTCCGGCGCAGTCGTCAGCCTTGATGACCAAAGCCGGGATGCGCGTCAAGCCCGCCGTCGCCGCGGCGCGCAGGCGCCGCTCCCCCGCGATCAACTGAAACCCGCCGTCGACCGTCCGCACCGTGATCGGCTGCAGCACGCCGTAGCGCCGGACGGATTCCGTCAACGCCGCCAATTCCTCGCCGCCGATCCTCCCGCGCGGCTGGGACGGATTGGGCCGGATCGCCGATATGTCCAGAAATCTCAGTTCCCCGGCTGAAGTCTTTTTCAGAGCGAACACCGCTTTCCCCTCCCATAAAAAAAGTATGCCCGATCCGATCGTAGCATACTTTTTACGTTTCCGATGAAAAACCGTTCGCCCTTTTTCCCGCGCGCTTTTCGCCGTTATAACGGCTTTTTCTCCGGGATTCCCGCTTTTCTCGGGTACGCGGACGGCGTCGGAGCGATCTTTTTGACGAGACAAAGACAGCGTTCCAGCGTTTCGTCCCCTGTTTTGACAAAAACAGTGTCGCACACGCCCCCCAGCTTGCGGACGGCGCCGGCGGCCGCCTCCGCTTCGGCCGGTCCGCCCGGCCCTTTGTAGGCGATGAAACGCCCGCCCGTCCTGACGAAAGGCATCGCGTATTCGACCAGGATCGGCAGCGGCGCGACCGCTCTGGCCACCGCATGATCGAACGTCTCCCTCAGCAGCGGATCGCGTCCCGCGTCCTCGGCTCTGGCGTGAAGCGTGCGGATGCCTTCCAATCCCAGCTCCGCAATGACGTCGTCGATAAAAGCCAGTTTTTTGCGCTGCGCGTCCATGGCGACGACCTCGACAGCCGGGCACAGGATCTTGATCGGCAGAGCGGGGAATCCCGCTCCCGTCCCCACGTCGATGAGCTTTCCCGTCGGCGTGAAATCCGGCAGCGTCAGCGGCGCGAGCGAATCGGCGAAATGCTTGAGCGCCGCGTCGCGCGCCTCCGTCACAGCCGTCAGATTGACCGAGCGGTTCCGCTCGACGAGCATCTCGTAGCAGCGCTGCATCTGTCCGATCTGCCGTTCCGTCGCGGAAAGCCCCATTTTCTCCAGAAAGACCTCCAGATATTCTCTCACTTCGGTTTTCTTCCTTTCAGATAAACCAGCAGAACGCTGACGTCCGCGGGCGACACGCCGCTGATGCGGCCGGCTTGTCCGATCGAAGCCGGCCTGAGGCGCGACAGCTTCTGCACCGCCTCGAGCCTCAGTCCGCCGATCGTCTCATAATCGATGTCTTCCGGCAAAAGCGTCTGCTCCGCGCGCTTGAAATCCCGGATCTGCCTTTCCTCCCGGGCGATATATCCGGCGTACTTGATCGCGATCTCCACGCTCTGCGCCACGTCGCGGCCGCATTCCGGAAGCCCGGCAACGGCGCGAAGATCGTCGTATCGTACGGCCGGACGGGCCAGAAGATCGTAGGCCGTAACGCCCGTCGTCGGCGCCGTCTCGCCGAGCCGTTCCATCAGCGCGCCGAGTCCGGCGCCGGGCTTGACCGTCGTGCGCCGACAAGCCTCCAGAACGCGCTCCACTTCCTCATATTTGTCTTTCATCCGCCGATACCGCTCCGGTCCGGCCAGTCCCACGGCGTAACCCTTCGGCGTCAACCGCGCGTCGGCGTTGTCCTGCCGCAGGATCAGCCGGTATTCGGCGCGGCTCGTCATCATCCGGTACGGCTCGGGCGTTCCCTTCGTCACCAGATCGTCGATCAGCACGCCGATATATCCTTCCGAACGGTCGATCGTCATGCTTTCCCGACCCAGACAGCGGCACGCCGCGTTGATCCCCGCCACGATCCCCTGCGCCGCCGCTTCCTCGTAACCGGAACTCCCGTTGATCTGTCCGGCGCAGAAAAGCCCGCGGATGGCCTTCATCTCGAGCGTGTGCGTCAGCTGCGTCGGATCGATACAATCGTATTCAATGGCATACGCGCTGCGCATGATATCACAGCGCTCAAGTCCGGGCAGGCTGTGCAGCATTTCCGTGTAGACCTCCTCCGGCATGGAAGAGCTGAAACCCTGCACGTATACCTCGTCCGTGTCCGCTCCCTCTGGCTCGAGGAACAGCTGATGCCGTTCCTTATCGGCAAAGCGCACGATCTTGTCCTCGATGGACGGACAATACCGCGGTCCCGTTCCTTTGATGAGGCCGCCGTACATCGCCGAACGCGACAGGTTTCTCCGAATGATGTCGTGCGTCTTTTCATTGGTATAAACGATATAGCACGGCGCCTGCGGCCGCGGATCCGGCTCGCTGAGAAAAGAAAACGCCGGACACTCCGGATCGCCATCCTGCCGTTCCAGTACGGAGTAATCGATGGTTTTCCCGTCTACGCGCGCCGGCGTTCCGGTCTTGAAACGCATCAGACGGATGCCCGCCTCCTCCAGCGACGCGCTCAGTTTCCGCGCTGACGCAAAGCCGGACGGGCCGCTCTCGGCGCTGAATTCTCCGATGATGATCCGGGACTGCAGATACACGCCCGTAGCCAGGATCACCGTTTTCCCGCGATAGATCCCGCCCGTCGCCGTTTCCACACCCGCGGCTTCGCCGTTATCGACAAGCAGCCGCACGGCCTCTCCCTGCCGTATCTGAAGGCCCTCGCAGCGCTCCAGCGCGCGTTTCATCCGCGCGTGATAGGCGTTTTTGTCGGCCTGTGCGCGCAGGGACTGCACGGCCGGTCCTTTGGCCGTGTTCAGCATCCTCCTCTGCAAAAACGTCTCGTCCGCCGCCAGGCCCATTTCGCCGCCCAGCGCGTCGATCTCCCGCACAAGATGCCCTTTCGCCGTCCCGCCGATGCTCGGATTGCAGGCCAGAAACGCGATCGAATCGAGATTGATGCACAGCATCAGCGTGCGGCATCCCATTCTGGCCGCCGCCAATGCCGCTTCACACCCGGCATGTCCGCCGCCGACCACGACGACGTCAAATTCTCCCGCTTCGTAACTCATACTATTTCCCCAAACAGAATTTACTGAAGATCCGGTCGATGATCTCCTCCGGCTCGCCGCGTCCCGTGACGCGGCCCAACGCCGACCATGCGCCCCGCAGATCCACCAGCAGACATTCGCTGCCCGCGCCGGCGTCGATTCCCTGCCTGACCAGCTCAAGCGCGTCAAGCGCTTCGCGGAGGCAATCGCATTGGCGCTGATCCGTCACCAGCACGTCCTCAACCGGAACGCCCCCCGCCATTTCGAAAACCCTGCGTTTCAGCGCGTCGATCCCCTCGCCGCCGAGCGCCGACACGTACACCGTATCGGACCGTCTTTCTTCGTCGGCCAGATCGATCTTGTTAGCGACGCGGACCACCGGGACCGACGGATCGAGCCGTGCCAGTCCTTCTGTGAGCGCGTCTTCAAAGTTCCCCCCGCACTCCCGCACGGCCAGCACGATATCCGCGTTCCGCATCGCCTCAACGGCCCGTTCGATACCGATGCTCTCCGCTTTTCCCGTGCCGTGCCGGAGTCCGGCCGTATCGATAAAAGTCACGGGGATCCCCATCACGTCGACCGTGACGTCCAGCGTATCGCGCGTCGTGCCCGCCTCGTCTGTGACAATGGCCCGGGCCGTCCCGCACAAACAATTCAGCAGCGAGGATTTGCCTACGTTGGGACTGCCCGCGATCACGGCGCGCAATCCCTTGTGAAAGAGCCTCGCGCCCCGTTCGCCCGCCAGGATCCGGCGCAGGCGTTCCGTCCAATCCCCCGTCTGCCGCGCCAGCTTTTCCGTCACGTCGTCGGGAATATATTCGTCCGGATAATCGATCAGCGCCTCCAGAGAGGCGATCGTATCGGTCAGTTCGCCGCGGATGCTCTCGGTTTTTTCGGAAAGTCCGCCTCTCAGCACCGCGTACGCGGCCCTCGCCGCCGCCGCGGTCGAAGCGCCGATCAGGCTCTGCACCGCCTCCGCCTCGCTCAAATCGATCTTTCCGTTCAAAAACGCCCGTTTTGTAAACTCGCCGGGCTCCGCGACGCGCGCGCCGGCAGCGTACAGCGTTTCCAGGATCGCGGCGCAAAGCGCACGCCCGCCGTGGAGCTGCAGCTCGCATACGTCCTCGCCTGTATAACTGTACGGCGCACGCATGACGACGGCCATCGCCTTATCGGCGTCGGCCACGATCCCCAGCGTCATCCGCCGCTCCGCCAGCGGGATCTGTCCCGAAAACGGCCGGAACACCCGATACAGTACCGTTTCGGCCTCCGGCCCGCTGATGCGGATCACGGCGATGCCCCCTTCTCCCGGCGGCGTCGCCAGCGCGCAGATCGTGTCCTCCGTCATAACCCCTCACCTCGATCTTTAATTCTAACATAAATCCTTTTTCTTGTGAACCGTTTGTTATACTCTTGCTTTTTTCCTTTCTCTGTATTAGAATAAGAATAAGAAAAGGGAGGTTTTTTTATGTCTGATTTTCTGATCGATCTTTCCAACGTCGTCTACGATTTCACGACGGATTACAACGGTTTTCTCTACTGCGGACTTCTGGCCGCTCTCGTCATCCTGCTTGTCCTGTATCTTATTCGCTTCCGCGTAGCCACCGTACGGCGTGAAGCCTTCTGGCTGAGACGCGCCAATGCCGCCCTGCGCGCCGGCTCGGCGGTCGATTTTTCCGACGCGCCCAAGCGCATCGCCTGCGCTTCCTCCATCCGTATCGAAGCCATCACCGGCCGCGGTAAGGACGCGCCCCGGCACAGCGCTTACGGCCTGGGCGGAGTCGTCGTCTGCGCCCTCGCGACTGGTGTGGGCCTCTTCAGCGGAATCGGGCGTCTGTACATCCTTTCCCTTCCGTTCTGGCTCCTTCTGTATTTCGTTCTCTTCACGGGCCGGAAAGCCTATTTCTCCCTGGACGAAGAATGCGAGGTCTATCGGAAACTGACCGCGCCCTCCCTGACGGATACCGTTCGCAGGATTGCCGAACTGCTCGACGGTATGCCGGACATGTCTCAGGCCGTCTACACGACCAAAGAATTGACCGCCGCGATCGCGCACGCGCAGGCCACCGCCGACGCCAACGCGCTGGAGACCCTCGTCGACCGTTACTGCGCTACCATGAACGAAAGCATGAACGGCCAACTGGCCCGCATGGGCGAGGTCATGCAGAGCACCATCGACGCGCAGAACGAACTGCGCAAGGCCCTGCGGCTCCTTCTCAACGATCTGGCCGCCGCCAGCGCCGACCTCCGCCGCCGTTAAAGGATCCTTGTCAGCCAGACAGCCGCTGTCATCCCCGCCGCTCCGCTCAAAAGCGCCGCGGGAACGGCATAGCGGCTGTTTTTGATCCCCGCGGCGCCGAGATATACGCTCATCGTATAGAAAATCGTCTCCGTCGAGCCCATCATCGCCGCGGCCGCCCGTCCAATGTCGCTGTCGACCCCGCAGCGCGACAGAATATCGCGCAGCATCGCCAGCGCGCCGCTGCCCGTCAGCGGTCTCAGAAAAAACATCGGCGCAAGCTCCGGCCCGATCCCCACGGTTTCAAGCGCCGGCCGCAAGAGCTCCGCGAGCCAGTCCCCCAAACCGGACGCGCGCAGCGCCCCCACCGCCACGAGCATAGCCGTCAGCGCCGGCAGGACCGCGAGCACCAGCTTCGGCGCCCCCGCCGCGCCGCGCGAGAACAGTTCATAGGCGTTTTTCCTCCGGATCAGCGCCGCGACAAGCAGCGCCAGGATCAGCGTGGGGATCAGCGCCGACGAAATCGTTTCGAGCAAAACGCCGCCCCCTTGCACAGCACGATCGCCGTCAATGTGGAAATCACCGTCGCCGTCAGCGCCGCGGGAATAATATCCGCCGGCGCCCGACTGCCCAGCGCGGCGCGAATGCCGATGACCGTCGTCGGAATGATCTGTACCGAGCTCGCGTTGATCGCCGTAAACAGGATCAGCTCGTCGTGGGCCGTCTCCCCCTTTTTCATCAACCCGACCGCCCGGATCCCCGACGGCGTGGCCGCGTTCCCCATCCCCAGCATATTGGCCGCCATATTCACCGCGATGGCCCGCGCCGTCTCCCGGTCCCGGCAGGCGTCGGGGAACAGTCTCCCGAGCACCGGTCCGAGCACGCGGCGCAGTCCTTCCAGCGCCCCGACCCCCTCCGCTACGGACAGAAGCCCCTGCCAAAAGGCATAGATACCGACCAGACCGATCCCCATCGTCACGGCGTCGGCCGCCGACGCCGTCATAGCCGCGGCCGTCTCCGGCAGACTCCCGGTCACCGCTGCGAAAACGATCGACGCCCCGATGAGAACGATCCATACATAATTGAGCAAAATCCGTTCCCTCCCCCTCTTTTTCTATGCCCTTTCGCGCGTTTTTATGACCGCCGTAAAGAATTCTGTATCTTGAGGATTATTTTGTAAAAACAGTATTGACATTTGACGCTTTTTGTGCTTTAATAGAAATATATAAGAAAAAGAGGTGCGAGAATCATGAAATCTACCGGTATCGTAAGAAAAGTCGACGAACTTGGACGCGTTGTCATTCCTATGGAGCTTCGCCGCACCATGGATATCAACGTCAAGGATTCCCTTGAAATCTACGTTGACGAGGGAACGATCATCCTGAAGAAATACACGCCCGCCTGCATGTTCTGCAACAGCGCCGACGACGTGGTCAATTTCTGCGGCAAGAATATCTGCGGCGAATGCCTGGCTAAGATCAAGAAACTCTGATAACGTCAAAGAAACAGTCCTGCACTCGGGCGTGATACGCTCGGGTGTAGGGCTGTTTCTTTTCAGAAAAGACTGAATCGTATGAAAACCTTCGACGAAACTCTGGCCGCCGTTGCCGCCGACGCGGAACGGGCCGGCGGGATCGGAACGCTGGGCGAGCATACGCTGCACGCCGTTCTGAAGCGGTATTTTGAGCCGCATCCCGACAATACCGAGCGCCCTGTCGGCCCCTACGTCGCCGATATCGTCAACGAAAACGGCGTGATCGAGATCCAGACCGGCTCCTACGGCCGTCTGGCCGACAAGCTCAAGGCGTTCCTTCCCCTTGTCCGGGTGACGGTGGTCTATCCGCTGACGCACAAAAAAACCATCGTCCGCAACGGCAAGCGCCGTCTCAGTCCCGTCACCGGCAGCTTTTACGACGCTTTTTATGAGCTGTACCGGATCCGCGATTTTCTCTCCGATCCGGGCCTGACGCTGCGGCTCATGCTCATCGATATGGAGGAGCGCCGCGTCGACGCGCCCAACCGCAGCGGACACGTGCGTACAGACCGTATCCCGCTCGCGCTGTATGACGAACGCGTCCTCGCCTCTCCGCACGATTATCTTTCCTTCGTGCCCGAAACCCTGCCCGACTCCTTTACGGCGTCGGATTTTGCCGCCGCGGCCCGCTGCCGCCGGCACGTCTGGTCGGTGCTCAAAGTCCTCGAGACCGTCGGCGCCGTCGAGCGCTGCGGCACGCGCGGCCGCGCGATCCTCTACCGCCGCCGCAGTGTCTGATCTCCCGCCTGAAACGTGTTCACAAGCGCATCGGGCGCCCCTGCCGTTCTTCGGCAAAGGCGCCCGCTTTTTTATATTCCCCGCTCGTCCGGACGTTTTCCGCCGGTTCCGTCGACAATCATACATGTAATACGGACAATTTCCCGGTGTCTATTCGTCCAATCAAATTCCCATCCGTATCAAAAACATATTGGTACACTTTTGCCCTCACAATGAATGAATAAGAATTGGAGTCGATAGAACAAGAAGCCTCGACGATCTTATATACCTCCCACTCCAGTTGACCGTCATCATTAATTGCAAGTTTTCCGCTCAAAGACTCTTCGACTTCAAAAAACGTCTTCGGCGTTCCGTCCGTCGGATCGCACAGAAGCAGAACGGTCGTATAATTATCCCTCATGACTTGCGTTAGTTTCTCGGAGGTAAACACATAACCTTTAGGAAAATTCTCGTCGTCAAGCAATTCCCCATTTTGGTACGCCTCATGAGCATATTGCAGAACGTTCGCGATTTCGGAGCGTGATGTGCCATCGGGCTGTTTCGGGAAAGCAACCGCAGAAAGATAAACTCCCCCGCCAAATTGCACCATATCAATTATGCGGTAATCACAATCTTCTCCTTTATAATTGAAATCGCCAATCTTATTTCCATCATGATCCAGTTTAATCAACCGAGCCATACTACCACCCAGCCCCGTTTCGTAGATCTGAATGATATAGTCTTCTCCCAAACGTGCCGCATTTTGAACAAGCAGCTTGCCTGCTTTGGTCACACAAAAGCTAATCTCGTCTCCTTCTACGCTAAACTGACTCAAGCAAAGATGGTTAGCGTCTCCCACGCTGATCACAGCCCAAGTTCCATCACCGTTATCAAGAATAGCTTGAATATACTCATGAAGAAAACCGTGATCAAGATGACGTTCCCATACGCAGTTCCCTTCCTCATCTATCCTTGCGAACCACCCGTATTCCGGCTGCTCACTCGAGTAATTCTCAACAATGTCACGCCCCCAAACCGCCGTTCCGTCAGTGGTATACAGTTCGCCCAACACACAAGCATTCAATTCGGTTTCCCAAAGAAGGTTTCCGTCCTGATAGCATGCAAGTGCTGATTTGTCAAGGACACTATTTCCCTCTTCGTTATTACGGGAAAGAAATGTCACATTATACTTAATCCCTTTTTGAGGCGGCGGGTTTTTCCGTAGTTCCTCTACATATTTACCCCAACGCTCCACCAGTTCCTCCAAAGTGCTTTCTTCCTGCTCGATCTCCACCCCGGTCACGGTTTGCCGGAGGACCTCCTCCGTCTTGTCAAGGGCGAACCGCTGTGTGACGATATCGCGGTATACGGCTTTCACATCGGCGCGGCTCAGCCCCTCCGTCGACAGTTCATTTTCCGCAAAAAACGCCACGGCCGTCTTGTACTCTTTTTCCTCCGCGGCAAACGCGGCCGTCGCCGAGCCTGCCAGCACGACCAGCGCCGCGCACGCCGCCAGCACTCTCACTCTCAGCCGGCGCCGCCGGATTTTCTCCGGTCCGGCCGGCGCGCCGGAGGACGCCTGATCGTCGGCTGCAAACGCCGACGCTTCCCGTATATATTGCTCATCGATCCGGTCAATGACGGCGGAAACTTCCTCTTTCTTCATTGCGGCACTCCCTCCCGAGCCAAATACTCTTTTAATTTCTTCCGGATCCGGGACAGACGGACGGAAACGTTATGCCTGCCGGTGTGAAACAGCGCCGCCAGGTCTTCGATCGAATCCGCAAACCAGTACCGCCGGACAAACAGGATCCGGTTTTCTTTGTCCAGCGTCCCGAGGAATGCGTTGATCCGCCGGGCCGTTTCACCGGCGTCGATCTCCTCCTCCACCGATCCCGGCGAGGAAAAGACCTCTTCGATCTCGTCCAGCGCCACGTCGTAGAAACTGTTCCGCTTTTCGGCGGTGTTGGCGTGATACTTCTTGATCGCCTGATTGCGGACGATCCGGCAGACGTAACCCGCCAGATGCTCCGGTCTCTGAGGCGGGATCGTATTCCAGACGCCGAGATAAGCGTCGTTCACGCACTCCTCGGCGTCGACCCTGCTGTTGAGGATATTGTCGGCGACTCTGCGGCACAGGGAGCCGTATTTATTCGACAGTTCCGTGATAGCCTGTTCCGAGCGCTCAAAGAACAATTCGATGATCCTGCTGTCGTCCAAAATCCCGTCCTCCTTGCTCCTTCACCTGTATACTACGGATCCGGGGGGCAATGTCTCATTTTTACCGAAAAAACTTTTCCACGATAAAAAAACGGAGGAGAAGCCGCTCTCCCCCGTCTTTTTCTTATCGCAGTGTCCGCAGATACACTTTCTGCTCGTCGCTGAGCCGAAAACTCTCGCACGCTTTCCGGATCGTCATGTCGTGCGTCCACGCGGGCAAACGCCTCTCCTCCAGGAACGGCACGACCGCGTCCCATTGCTTGGCCAGCGCTGTCGCGAAATACCACGCGACCATCATGCGCACATAATACGCCTCGCTTTCCGTCGCCGCCACCAGCGCCGGATAAACCGGATCGAACGCCTCGTCCAGATAATGACACATCAGCATCCCGATCCCGAATCGGCAGACGTACTCTTGCCCGGATACGGCCCATCGTTTCACGTACGGCAGGATCTCGCCGCGATGCCGACCGAAAACCCCCGGCCGCAGCGTATCGCACACCGCCCAGTTGTCCACGTACGGCAGAAACCGTTCAACCCCTTCGAGACAGCGCGTCAGATCGCGTTCCCGCTGCAGGAGCGCCGCGTGCAGCATGTTTTCATCATAAAACCAGTGCGGCAGTTCTGCAAGAAAGGTTTTTGCTTCCTCCGTGCCGGCCAGCTCCGCGGCCAGCCGTCTCACCGCCGGCATCCGCACGCCCATCACGGTCTCCGGATCCGTCGTCGGCAGGAGTTTACGCTGAAACGCCGCGTACGTCTCATCCGTCAGCGCCGCTAATTCTTTTTGAATCTCCCTCACGGCTGTTTTTCTTCCTTTTTCTTCCGGATCCGCGCGGTGGAAACAAACGCCCAGACGCAGGCCCCGATCAGACAGGCCGCCTCTGCGATCGCCCACCAACCGCTCCCGGTCAGCGTGCGCAGCCCGATGGCGATGAAACTCCCTGCCAGCAGCAGAAACACTACGGCCGATTGCCGGTAATACGGTTTTTTATCCATCGTTTCCCGCTCTTTTTTCGAAGCGTAAATATAAGCGTTGTTGAACAAAAACCCTTTCTCCAGCCAATGCGTCGCCGCGAGCGCCAACAGCCCCGCGGCCATGACGAAGACGATGATAGCCAAAACTTCCATCCCGTTCCCTCCGTTCCGCTTCAGTCCGAAAACAGCGTCGTGGAAAGATACCGGTCGCCCGTGTCAGGAAACAGCACGACGATGTTTTTGCCCGCGTTTTCGGGCCGCATGGCCAGTTCGATAGCCGCCCGGGCCGCCGCGCCGGAAGAGATCCCGACCAGCACGCCTTCCTTTTTGCCGATCAGCTTGCACGCGGCAAAAGCGTCCTCGTCGCTCACGGGAATGATCTCGTCAAGGATCGAGACGTCCAGCACCTCCGGCACAAAGCCCGCGCCGATGCCCTGCAGTTTATGCGGACCGGCCGCGCCGCCGGAGAGCACCGCGCTCCCGGCCGGCTCCACCGCCGCGACGCGCACGCCGCTCTTTCGGCTCTTCAAATATTGCCCCACGCCCGTGATCGTTCCGCCGGTACCGACGCCCGCGACGAAAATATCCACTCTTCCCTCGGTGTCGTCATAGATCTCCGGCCCCGTCGTTTCCCGATGAGCGCGCGGATTGGCGGGATTTACAAACTGTCCGGGGATGAAACTTCCTTCTATGGTCGCGGCCAGTTCCTCCGCTTTCGCGATCGCGCCTTTCATGCCCTTCGCGCCGTCGGAAAGCACCAGCTCCGCGCCGTACGCCTTCATCAACTGACGCCGCTCCGCGCTCATCGTTTCCGGCATCACAATGATGATGCGATACCCCTTCGCCGCGGCGATCGCCGCCAGTCCGATCCCTGTATTGCCGGAAGTCGGCTCAATGATGACGGAGCCGGGCCGGAGCTTGCCGCTCCGTTCCGCGTCCTCGATCATCGCTTTGGCGACGCGATCCTTGACCGATCCGGCCGGATTGAAATACTCCAGCTTGGCGTAGACTCGGGCTTTCAATCCCAGCTCTTTTTCAATATGCACCAGCTCCAGCAGAGGGGTCCTCCCCACAAGCTGATCCGCCGAAGTGAAAATTCGCGCCATATTCCTCTCTCCTTCTTCCGCCGCCCTTTTTCGCGCTCAGAGCAGTTCTTCGACCGCTTTTCTCACGTCTTCCATGTCCGTCGTCGGCTCAAAGCGGGCGACGACTTTCCCTTCGCGGTCGATCAGAAGCTTCGTAAAATTCCATTTGATATACGCCTTATCGCCGAATTTTCTGTTGTTCATGTTGGCAAACTTGTTCAGCATGGCGTTCTTGACGCCCTTGCCGAAACCCTCGAACGGCTTTTCGGAGGCAAGAAACGCGAACAACGGATCGGCGGTTTCGCCGTTGACGTCGATCTTGGCAAACTGCGGGAACTCCGTGCCGAATTTCAGCGTGCAGAACTCATGGATCTCGTCGTCGCTTCCCGGCGCCTGATTGGCAAACTGATTGGATGGGAAATCAAGGACCTCGAAACCCTTATCCCGCAGTTCCTTATACATCGCTTCCAGCGTATCGTAATGCGGCGTGAACCCGCACCCCGTCGCGGTATTGACGATGAGCAAGACCTTGCCCCGATACTCCGCAAGGCTGATTTCTTTTCCTTGTCTGTCCTTTACCGTGAAATCGTAAACCGTTTTCATGTTCTTTCCTCCCGTCACAAACGTCAATGCTCTTCAAATGCGCCTTCATGACGTACCAGCCTTATTATAATATGCCGCCGCCCTCCGCGTCAAACGGAAGTGGCCGCGCTTTTCCACGGGAAACCGCGCTTCGCGAAAAAGACAGGCCGAAGCCTGTCTTTCTTCAGTACTGCCATCCCGCGGTTTAAAAAACCGTCCGCTTTGTATCGCGGTTCAATCGACGACGGGGAGATTTTTCAGACTGCGTTCCAGCTCCTCGTCCGTCGGGATATAGTCGCTCATCTTGCCGTCGTGGAACTTTTCATAGGCGACCATGTCGAAATAACCCGTTCCGGTCAGACCGAAAACGATCGTCTTGGCTTCTCCCGTCTCCTTGCAGCGCAGCGCCTCGTCGATGGCGACCTTGATGGCGTGCGAGCTTTCCGGAGCCGGCAGAATGCCCTCAACCCGGGCGAAACGCTCCGCCGCCTGAAACACCTCCGTCTGCGGAACGGAGATCGCCTCCAGCAGACCGTCGTCATAGAGCTGCGACAGCGTCGAGCTCATGCCGTGATAGCGCAGACCGCCGGCATGGTTGGGCGCCGGAATAAACCCGCTGCCCAGCGTATACATCTTGGCCAGCGGACAAACCTTGCCCGTATCGCAGAAATCATACGCGTATTTTCCTCTGGTAAAGCTCGGGCAGGAAGCGGGCTCCACCGCGACGATGCGGTAATCGGCTTTTCCCTTGATCTTATCGCGCATGAACGGCGCGATCAGACCGCCGAGATTCGAGCCGCCGCCCGCGCATCCGATGATCACGTCGGGCGTGATGCCGTATTTCTTGAGCGCGGCCTCCGTCTCCAGTCCGATGATGCTCTGATGCAGGAGCACCTGATTGAGCACGCTGCCCAGCACGTACCGGTAACCCGGCGTGCCCGTCGCGACTTCCACGGCTTCCGAAATCGCGCAGCCGAGACTGCCCGTCGTCCCCGGGTGCTCCGCCAGGATCCGGCGGCCCACCTCGGTCTTCGTCGACGGCGACGGCGTGACGTCGGCGCCGTAGGTTCGCATGACTTCGCGCCGGAACGGCTTCTGCTCATACGAAACCTTGACCATGTACACCTTGCAGTCGAGCCCGAAATACGAGCACGCCATCGACAGCGCGGTGCCCCACTGTCCGGCTCCCGTCTCCGTCGTCACGCCCTTGAGGCCCTGCTTTTTGGCGTAATACGCCTGCGCGATGGCCGAATTGAGCTTGTGCGACCCGCTGGTGTTGTTGCCCTCGAATTTGTAGTAGATCTTCGCCGGCGTGTCCAGCGCTTTTTCCAAACAATACGCCCGCACCAGAGGCGACGGCCGGTACATTTTATAGAAATCATTGATTTCCTGCGGGATCGGGAAATACGCGGTCTGATCGTCCAGCTCCTGCGCGATGAGCTCGTCGCAGAAAACCGGCGCCAGATCCGCCGCCGTCATCGGCTGATGCGTCCCCGGATGAAGCAGCGGCGCCGGCTTGTTCTTCATATCGGCGCGAAGATTATACCATGCCCGGGGCATCTCGTTTTCCTGTAAATAGATCTTATACGGGATCTGTTCCATTCTGTTGTTCCTCTCTTTCGATCATATCATGACAATGGAAAAATGGGAAAGCGTTTCATATCCGGCGCGCGGAGCGCCAATCCGTCGATAGAATAAACATTTCGTTCCTCCCGTCAGGTGAGCAGCATTTTATCGTTGGCCTCGTCGGCCGCGCTGACTTTACTGAACAAAGCCATCAGCTCCGGCACCGTCAGTTTTTTCTTGTCCTCGCCGGCAATATCCAGCACGACGCGTCCCGCGTCCATCATGATGAGCCGGTTGCCGTGCGCGATCGCGTCCCGCATATTGTGCGTCACCATCAGCGTCGTCAGCCCGTTCTCCGTCACGATCCGGTCGGTAATATCCAGCACCTTGGCCGCCGTGACCGGATCAAGCGCGGCCGTATGCTCGTCGAGAAGCAAAAGCTTCGGCAGCTTGAGCGACGCCATCAGCAGCGTCAGCGCCTGTCTCTGTCCGCCGGAAAGCAGACTGACCTTGACGCTCATCCTCTCTTCAAGTCCCAGCTCCAGCGTGCCGAGCAGCTTCTTGTATTCGGCGCGTTCCTTGCCGGAAATACCCCATTTCAGCCCGCGGAATTTCCCGCGGCGGGCGGCCAGCGCCAGATTTTCTTCGATCATCATGGTCGGCGCCGTCCCCATCATGGGGTCCTGAAATACCCGGCCCAGAAACGCCGCCCGTTTATACTCCGGCATTCCCGTGATGTTCCGTCCGTCCAGCGTGATCGTCCCGGCGTCCAGCGGGAACGTCCCGGCGATGGCGTTGAGCAGCGTCGATTTCCCGGCGCCGTTGCCGCCGATGACCGTCACGTAATCCCCTTTTTCCAGTTTCAGATCCAAACCGTCGATGGCCGTTCTCGCGTTGACCGTGCCCGGATGAAACACTTTTCTGATCTGATTCAGTTCAAGCACTCCGGGCCTCCTTTCCGGCACGCTTCGGCCATTTCCCTTTGAGATACGGGATCATCAGGAAAATCGCTACCACGACCGCCGTAAACAGCTTGAGATCGTTGGTATTGAGTCCGAACTGCAGCACGATCTGCAGCACGATATAATAGATCACCGCGCCGAACACGATGCCCATGAGCCGCAGCGCGTAATTCCGGAAGATCTTGTTGAAAAACACCTCTCCGATCGTCAGCGCCGCCAGACCGATCACGATGGCGCCCCGGCCCATGTTGACGTCGGCCGAGCCCTGATACTGACTCAGCAGCGCGCCGGCAAAAGCCACCATCCCGTTCGAAATCACGAGTCCGAGTACGATATTCGAGTTCGTATTGATCCCCTGCGCCTTGGCCATGTTCCGGTTCGCGCCCGTGGCGCGCAGCGAACAGCCCCGCTCCGTCCCGAGGAACCAATACAGGACCGCGATCAGGATCGCCACGATGATGACCAGCAAAGGCAGCGGGTTGCTCAGATCCACGTTGTGCACGTACCGCTGCGACACGACCAGTCCGTACCGGTCGACGCTGATCGCCTGATTCGATTTCGCCGCCAGGATCCGGAGATTGACCGAGTAAAGCGCCAACTGCGTCAGGATACCGGCCAGGATCGCGGGGATGCCGCATTTGGTATGCAGCAGACCGGTGATCAGACCGGCGGCCGCCCCGGCCAGAAACGCGCACAGCATGGCCACCCACGGGTTCGCGCCCGCCCGGATCAGCATGACGCACACCGCTCCCCCCGTGGCGATCGAACCGTCGATACTCAGATCGGCAATATCCAGCACACGGTAAGTCATATGGACGCCGATGGCGACGATGCCCCAGATCAACCCTTGAGCCGCGGCGCCCGGCAGCGAATTCAGGATCGGCAGAATAAAGTCCATACGTCTCTCCTTTTGCCCTGTTTTCGTTATCCTTCAACCGCGATGGCGGCGTAACCGGCCGGAGGCGTCAACCCCAGTGCCGCGCAGTTGGCCGCGTTGTATTTTTTCGTCGCGTTGGTGTAAGCAATGGCCATTTGGGAAATATCGGCTTCTCCGGTCAGGACTTTCGCCGCCATCTGTCCGGTCGTGTAGCCCAGATCATAGTAACTGATCGTCAGCGTGCAAACGCCGCACCCCGAGCAAATACCCTCCTCCGCCGCGATCACCGGGACCTTGGCCGGCAGCACGATATTGGCGATGGCTTCGGTATTGGACGCCGCGGTGTTGTCGGTGGGGATGTAGAGAATGTCGCACGCGGCGCAGGCGTTCTGCGTCACGGACGAAATGTCGTTCGAATCAGTGAAAGCGTACTCCGTGCAGGCGTATCCCATCGCATTGAGACGCGCGGAGATCTCGTCGACCTGATAGCGGGAGTTGGCCTCCGCCGAGCAGAACAGGATGCCGACTTTCTTGGCTTCGGGGAACCATTCCCGGATCATCGCGGCCTGTTCGTCGAGATCGGCCAGGTCCGACGTGCCGGAGATGTTGCGGCCGACCGTTCCGTTGAAATCCTCGATATCCAGCGCTACGCCGTAAGCCGTGATCGAGGTGCCGAGAATCGGGATCGTCGCCGTGGCCGAAGCCGCCGCCTGCAGCGCGGCCGTGGCGTTCGCCATGATGAGGTCGACCTTCTTGGAAACAAAGCCATTCACGATCGTGGCGCAATTGACGGATTCGCCGGAAGCATCCTGCTCGTCAAAAGTCACACGGCCCGGCAGCAGCGCCTCCAGCGCGTCACGGAACCCTTTCGTCGCCGCGTCGAGCGCCGGGTGCTGAACCAACTGGCAGATGCCGACCGTGTATTTCGTCGTTCCGGTGTTCTGAGGATCGGAAGTCGTCGCGGGACTGCACCCACAAGCCAGCAAAACCATCATCACGGCAAGCAGCAAAGTGATCGTTTTTTTCATTTCTTCTCTCTCCTTCTTCTTGAGCGTCCTGCATTCAGGCCGTCCGGATTAAAAAAAACGGTACAGATTGATCTGTACCGCTTTCATCGTGAATAATTATAACCTTTTTTCACGCTGACCGCATCACAAATCAACCTTACTATGTCTCATAGTAAAGCTAAACCAGAACCAATAGTTTGCGATGCCGTAATAGCGTTTCATTTGTCTTCTCCCGTATTTCCCCGCCTCAAAGCGGCGGTTCCGCCTGTTGTTACTGAGTGTAACACCGACGGGCGTTCCTGTCAACCGTTTTTTCGTGTTTTTATACATTTTTTATGAACAACCGACAGATCCGTTTTTTCTCTCTCGTCTTCCCGGTTTCCCGTTCCCCGACCGATAGAGAAATCGGCTCCGCAGCGGAGCCGATCCGTCGCTTATTCCGTTTCCGGTTTGCTCTTGCGCCGGTCCGCGAACTGACGGTAATACGCGCCTTTGTCACGATACATCGCCTCGTCCGCGCGCTTGAACACTTCTTTGAATTCTTTGTCCTTTCCCCTGCGATACGTTGCCGCGCCCTTGGAGAAAGACAGCACGCTCTCATAGGTCCGCCCGTTTCCGTTAAAATCCGCGATCCGTTCGTCCAGTTGTCCAAACATCTCGCCGACCTCATCCTCCGAAACGTCTTCCAGCACGGCGATGAATTCATCTCCTCCGATCCGGTATAAATGATCGGCCTCGAACACCTCTCTCATCACCGCCGCCGCGTCGGTGATCACCTGGTCGCCCTGCTCGTGTCCGTAATTATCGTTAATGTTCTTCAATCCGTTCACGTCAAAGACCGCGATCGTAAAAGCCACCGTGCCGTCCTTGATCTTCTCGTTGATAGCATGGACCTCGTCGAGATAAGCCGTCTTGTTGCTGACGCCCGTCATCGAATCGATATACGCCTGATCGTGCAGATAGGCAATATAGCGGCGCAGTTCCTTCCGCATGGAACGGATCCTGGCGCTCAGAACACTGATACTGTCTTCCTTCTCTTCTTCCTGCTCAAGAGCGTTTTCTCCGGTTCCCTCGGCTTTATACGCCATCTCATATCTGGGATTGGAGAAAACCACCTTGGAAAGGCTGTCGACTTCACCCGAAAGAGAAGTCAACTCTCTGGACAACGTGCCGAAACGTCTCCTCACTTTCGTAGTAATCAGTAACACGACAAAGCCGCCCGCCGTCAGCGAACACACGCTGATGACCAGGATCGAGCTGCCGTGACTGGCTATTTCTTTCTCATACCATTCCGCGTTAAAATCCACGCCGACGACGCCGGCCACCGCGCCGTTCGAGTCAAAGATCGGACTGTATGAGCTATAGAAG
>JAHAZM010000058.1 GCA_018385275.1 Eubacteriales bacterium
CTTCGGCGGTTTGCAGCCGAAAAGAGTGCGGCCCGTGAAGAGCAGATCCTTTCTCCGGCGGTAAAGCTCGCGATCGATCAGGAAATATTCCTGTTCGGCGCCGACGGTCGTCTGCACCTTTGTCGTGACCGTATCGCCCAGCGCGCGCAGGAGTTCAAGCGCGGCTGTGTTGATAGCGGACATAGAACGCAGGAGAGGGGTTTTTTTATCCAGAGACTCGCCGCCGTAGGAACAGAAGACCGTAGGAATGCAGAGGGTCTTGTCCTTGATAAAAGCGTACGAGGTCGGATCCCAGGCCGTATATCCGCGCGCTTCGAAGGTGGCGCGCAGACCGCCGGACGGGAAAGACGAAGCATCGGGTTCGCCCTTGATGAGCTCTTTTCCGGAAAACTCCATGATGACGGTGCCGTCGTCGGTGGGGCAGATGAAGCTCTCGTGCTTTTCGGCGGTAATGCCGGTCATGGGCTGGAACCAGTGCGTAAAATGGGTGGCGCCGTGCTCGATGGCCCAGTCCTTCATGGAAT
Organism: Eubacteriales bacterium; assembly: GCA_018385275.1. Lineage (GTDB taxonomy): Bacteria > Bacillota > Clostridia > Christensenellales > MB2-83 > MB2-83. The sequence goes on from JAHAZM010000058.1 coordinate 525, forward strand.
TGGCGATCACATCGGCGACAGCGCGGTCCAGAGGCTTTTCTTCCGCGATAGACTGTTTGAAAGCCTTGTAGGTATCCTTGGGCAAACGACTTTTCATGATGCCGTCGTTGAAAACAAGACTTCCGAAGACCTCTTTGATTGTACTCATAACCACACCTCGCTTATTTGTTATAAAAGGAGGGCGCAGCAGACTAATGTTGTCTACAGCGCCCTGCTGTTATGTGATTATATTAGCATTCGTAAATAGACTTGTCAACGGTTTTTTAGTCGTGGCGTTTTTCGGCGATTTCAAGCAGAACGTCAGACAGGAATTTCTCGAACGGGATCGCTCCGATATCGCCGGCGGAACGGCTGCGGACGGCGACGGTGCCGTTCTCCTGCTCCTTGTCGCCGACGATCAGCAGATACGGGATCTTCTCGAGGCGGGCCTCGCGGATCTTGAAGCCGATCTTTTCATTGCGAAGATCGGTTTCGACGCGAACGCCGCAAGCGCTCAGTCTGGAGGCAAGGGCGTTGGCATAGTCGTCGTTGCGATCCGTGAGCGTCAGGATTTTGATCTGGGTCGGAGCCAGCCAGGTCGGGAAAGCACCGGCGTATTTTTCGATCAGGAGCGCCAGCGTCCGCTCGTAGCAGCCCAGAGAAGTGCGGTGTATGATATAGGGACGGCGTTTGCGGCCGTCGACGTCGATGTATTCCATGCCGAATTTTTCAGCCAGCATCTGGTCGATCTGGATCGTGACGAGCGTATCCTCTTTGCCGTGAACGTTTTTGATCTGAATATCCAGTTTCGGGCCGTAGAAGGCGGCTTCGCCGACGCCGATGCTGTATTGGATGCCGATGTCGTCGAGGATCTTCTTCATGACGCCCTGGGCTTCATCCCATTGCTCGGGCGTACCGATGTACTTGGCGCGGTCGTTCGGATCCCACTGAGAGAAACGATAGGTCACGTCGTTGCCCAAGCCTATGACGCCGAGAACGTATTTGGCCAGTTCCACGCAGTGGAAGAATTCCTCTTCGAGCTGTTCGGGGCGAAGAATGATGTGACCCTCGGAGATGGTGAACTGACGAACGCGGATCAGGCCGTGCATTTCTCCGCTGTCCTCATTGCGGAAGAGGGTGGAGGTTTCGCCCAGACGCATGGGCAGATCACGATAGGAACGCTGGCGGTTGAGGAATACCTGATACTGGAACGGGCAGGTCATGGGACGAAGGGCAAAGACTTCTTTATCGGTGGCTTCGTCGCCCAGAACGAACATCCCTTCCTTATAGTGATCCCAGTGGCCGGAGATCTTGTAGAGGTCGGATTTGGCCATGAAGGGAGTTTTGGTCAGCAGGTAACCGCGTTTTTGTTCCTCGTCCTCGATCCAGCGCTGCAGCACTTGGATGATACGGGCGCCTTTCGGAAGCATGATCGGCAGGCCTTGTCCGATGACGTCGACGGTCGTGAAGAGTTCGAGTTCTCTGCCGAGTTTGTTATGATCGCGCTTTTTTGCTTCTTCAACGGCGGCAAGATACTCTTCCATTTCGGCTTTTTTTGTAAAAGCCGTACCGTAAATGCGCTGCAGCATTTTGTTTTTTTCATTGCCGCGCCAGTAGGCTCCCGCGACGCCGGTGAGCTTGAAGGCTTTGACCTTGCCCGTGGACGGAACGTGAGGGCCGGCACACAGGTCGACGTAATCTCCCTGGCGATAAAAACTGATCGGCTCACCTTCGGGCAGATCACGGATAAGCTCCTGTTTATAAGGCTCGTCCTTCATCAGCGCCAGCGCTTCTTCTTTGGGAAGGATGAAGCGCTCGAGTTTCAGGTCCTCCTTGACGATTTTAGCCATTTCAGATTCGATCGCTTCCAGATCCTTGGGCGTAAAACTGGTTTCCAGATCAAAGTCATAGTAAAAACCGTTGTCGATGGCCGGGCCGATCGCCAGACGTGCATCAGGGAAAAGGCGTTTGACGGCCTGCGCCATAATGTGCGAGGCGGTATGGCGCAGGGCGCGCTTGCCTTCGTCGTTGTCGAAAGTCAGGACTTCAAAAGTGCAGTCGTGATCGACGACGGCTGCAAGGTCCGTGACCTGGCCGTCGATTTTGACGGCGAGCGCGGCGCGGGCAAGACCGGCGCTGATTTGCTCGACGATGCTCATGGCTGTTCCGGCGGCAAAATCCTGTTTGCTGCCGTCTTTTAATGTTAAGATCATATTGTACCTCCATAAAAAAACACTTTCATCCCGTATCATGGGACGAAAGCGATGCTTCCGCGGTTCCACCCAAATTGTAAAAACCACTCATTTCATAGACTATAACGCGTCAACCGATCGTCCTTGAGCGGTTTTCGCCGTTCTGTGCCTGTCGGCGCTTTCAGCCGTGGACGCCGACTCTCTGAAGGTCTCGGAACGGTTACTCTTTCAAATCATCCGATAGTGTCATTATAGCCGGATCAAGGAGAAATGTAAAGCGTTTTTTACAGTTCCTCGTTCGGCGCCAGAGGTTCGCCATCCCGGGTCGGCTTGGTATCGACCCAGTCACGGATGCGTTCCATGAGCTGTGGAATCAGATCCATGACGCGGTCGAGGACGGTAGAGTCGTTGACCGGGAGAAGGCGGGCGCCTTCCGGCGCAAGGATCAGAAAAGCCGACGGTGTGATGTTGACGCCGGCGCCGGTGCCGCCGGCATAGGGCGTATCCTCGCTTTTCTGCGGAGGCGGGAATTCACCGCCGCCGGAAACGAATCCGTAGGTCAATTTGGATATCGGAATGATCGTCGTATTGTCGGTAACGACAGGCGAGCCGATAATGGTGTCCACGTCGATCATGGAGCGCATGCCGGAGAGGGTGTTTTCCATGATCGATTCAATATGATTCTTTTCCATCCTTATTTTCTCCTTGCTTTGATGATCCCGCCTATAATATTCCACAGATGCACGTCGATTATACAGCCGACGGACAAGCTTGTCGGCCTTTTGCGTACAAAATCGGGTTCGATCTGCAGGGTCGTTTTTGTGCCGTGGATCTGTCCGAGCCATGCGAGCAGGTTTTGCAGAGAAGCGGTCAGGAGAGCGGTGTGAGCCGGAGAGGGAAGGGAAAGACGGATATGACCGAAAATCCGCTTCGGACAGGCGCTCAGCAGAGAAAAAATCAAGCGTATATCGGGCTTTTTCTTCATTTTGACGGGAGGCAGTCGCAGTCGGAGGACGGGATGATACCAGGCGGTGAAAAAGACCCCGAAAAATGGTTTTCCGCCTTCCCAGTTCAGGCGGGCCTGCAACCCTAACGTCAGGATGAAAAAAAGCAAAACAGCCGCAATCAGAAGAATTTTCACAAATTCATTATGCGCAGGGCGAAGACGATATAAACAAAAGGACCGGAAAGAAATCTTTCCGGTCCTGAAAAACTGGGATCAGCGATTGAGGATCGTGGCTTCGGTTTCTTTGTCGAAAAGGTGGATCCGGTTGGCGTCGAAGCAGACTTTGATGGTTTCGCCCTGAGCGGTAGTGGAACGAGCGTCTACACGGGCGGTGCTGGTCTCTTCTTTTCCGTCGATCGCCAGATACATCAGGGTCTCATGGCCGAGGTTTTCCACGATGTCCACGGTGGCGTTGACAACACAATCGGGATAGTTTTCGATGAAGAGCTGTTCTTCGTGAATATCTTCGGGACGCACGCCGAGGATGATCTCTTTTCCGAAGTAACTCTCGTCGATGATCTTCTTGACTTTGCTTTCGGGGAGTTTGACGGAGTTGGTGGCGAATTTTACAAACACGCCGTTTTCGTTCTTCACGAGTTTGCCGTCGAAGAAGTTCATCTGCGGCGTACCGATGAAGCCGCCGACAAATACGTTAGCGGGATAATCGTAAAGATTCTGAGGAGAGTCGACCTGCTGAATAAAGCCGTCTTTCATGACGACGATGCGGCTGCCCATGGTCATGGCTTCCGTCTGGTCGTGGGTAACGTAGAGGAACGTGGTGGCCAGCCTGTTGTGCAGACGCGTGATTTCGGTACGCATCTGAACTCTCAGTTTGGCGTCCAGGTTGGACAGAGGCTCGTCCATCAGAAAGACCTTCGGTTCACGCACGATAGCGCGGCCGAGAGCGACACGCTGGCGCTGACCGCCGGACAGAGCCTTGGGTTTTCTGTTGAGATAGGACTCGATGCCGAGGATCTTGGCGGCCTCGCGGACCTTTCTGTCGATTTCCGCCTTGGGAACTTTGCGCAGGCGAAGACCGAAAGCCATGTTGTCATAGACCGTCATGTGCGGATAGAGGGCGTAGTTCTGGAAAACCATAGCGATATCTCTTTCCTTCGGAATGACGTCGTTGACCAGTTTGTCATCGATATAAAGCTCGCCTTCGGTGATCTCTTCCAGACCGGCTACCATACGGAGAGTAGTGGATTTACCGCAGCCGGAGGGGCCGACTAATACGATGAATTCTTTGTCTTTGATGTCAAGATTGAAATCGTTGACGGCGCAGACCCCGCCCTGATACACCTTATAGATATGTTTGAGTTTGACACTTGCCATTTTTCAACAGACCTCCATGAATTGATAGTCTCATTATATACCGGATCAAAAGGACCGTCTATGGATAAACTGCACAAGAAAAAAAGAAAGCGGGCGCTTTCTTTTTTTGAGACGTGACGTTTTCAGCGAAGGATGATTTCTTCGCGGCGCGGGCCGTTGGAGATTTTGCGGATCGGCACGCCGATCTCGCTTTCGATGAACTCGACGTAAGCTTTGGCCTCCGCGGGCAGATCGGCATAGCGCCGGATGCCGCGGATATCGCATTTCCAGCCTTTCATTTCGCGCCAAACGGGTTTGGCGCGATTAAGGCGGGGCGTGACGGGGAAATCGCGTGTGACAACGCCGTCGATCTCATAGCCGACGCAAAGCTTGATCGTATCGAGATAACCGAGCACGTCCAGCGCGGTGAGGGCCGCTTCTGTGGCGCCCTGAACAGCGCAGCCGTATCGGGCCGCCACGCAGTCGAACCAGCCCATCCGGCGCGGCCGTCCGGTCGTGGCGCCGTACTCGCCCGCATCGCCGCCGCGATTCCGCAGCTCGTTGGCTTCTTCACCGAAGATCTCGCTGACGAAAGCGCCCGCGCCGACGGCGCTGGAATAGGCTTTGGTCACACAGATGACTTCCTGAATGCTGTTAGCGGGTACGCCGGCGCCGATCGTGCCGAAGCCGGCGAGGGTAGAACTGGAGGTCGTGAACGGGTAGATGCCGTGATCGGGATCTTTGAGGGAGCCGAGCTGCCCTTCGAGCAGGATCTTTTTATTCGCGCGGACGGCTTCCCGGATCAAATTCGATACATCGGCCACATACGGACGGATCAAACCGCGCTGCACGATCATTTCGGCGTAAACGTCGTCAAGTTTCAGAGGCTCGACATGATACAGATGCTCAAGCAGGACGTTCTTGATGGTCAGCACGTTGGCCAGACGGCTCCGAAGAAGATCGTCGTCGAACAATTCGGCTACCTGAAAACCGATCTTGGCGTATTTATCGGAATAGAACGGAGCGATGCCGGATTTGGTCGAACCAAACGAACGATCGGAAAGACGTCTTTCTTCCAGCGTGTCAAACAGAGGATGATACGGCATGATGACCTGAGTACGTTCGCTGACATAAAGACGGGGCGCTGGAACGTTCCGCTCCAGAACCGTATTCAGTTCATCAATAAATTTGTGGATGTCCAAAGCGACGCCGTGACCGATGATATTGACGGTGTTGGCCGAAAAGATCCCGGAGGGTAACTGATGCAGAGCGAATTTTCCGTATTCATTGATGATCGTGTGCCCGGCGTTGGCGCCGCCCTGAAAGCGAACGACCATATCGCTGTCGCTGGCCAACATATCCGTGATTTTGCCTTTTCCTTCGTCGCCCCAATTGGCGCCTACGATCGCTTTTACCATTGTATATCCCTCCATTGAAAACCTACGGGGAAATGATACCCGGTTAACAGGATATTGTCAAACGGATTTACAGCCGGATATCGGCCTGTTTGAGAACGCTTTTGCCGTACCGGGCAAGTACCGGCTCCACGACCTCGGTCAGATAGGTCTCCGTCTGGCGAGCGGCGCAGCCGGTAAAGTTTTCCGGCGCCATCATGCTCTGAAGCTTTTCCATGCTGATGCCGAACGCTTCGTCGGCGGCGATGCGCTCGAGCAGATCGCAGTCGCGTCCGTACATTTTGACGTTTTTCGCTGCTTCCAGGCTGTGAACGCGGATCTTTTCGTGCAGGGTCTGACGGTCGCCGCCGTTTTTCACCGCGTCCATCAGGATGTTTTCGGTGGCCATAAAAGGCAGTTCGTTCATCAGATGACGGCGGATCATTTCCGGGTAGACGACGATGCCGGACGAGACGTTGATATAAAGATCGAGAACAGCGTCGACAGCAAGGAAAGCCTCGGCAACGCTGATGCGTTTATTGGCGGAGTCGTCCAGCGTGCGCTCCAGCCATTGCGACGCGGCGGTGATGGCCGGATTTACGGCGTCGACCATGACGTAGCGTGCCAGAGAGCAGATGCGCTCGCATCGCATGGGATTGCGTTTATAGGCCATGGCGGAAGAACCGATCTGCTTGGATTCGCTGGGTTCTTCAACTTCCTTCATGTGCTGCATGAGGCGCATGTCGGTGGCGAACTTTGAAGCGCTCTGCGCGATCTGACTGAGAAGGGAGAGGATCTGGCTGTCCAGTTTACGCGAATAGGTCTGCCCGGAAACGTCGAAGCATTTTTCATAGCCCATCTTACGCGCGATGATGCCGTCAAGCTGCTTGACTTTTTCGTAATCGCCGTTGAACAGTTCGATAAAACTGGCCTGGGTGCCGGTGGTGCCTTTCGAACCGAGGAGTTTGGCTTTGGAAAGCTGGTATTCGATATCCTCCAGATCCATCATCAGATCCTGGATCCACAGGCACATCCTTTTCCCAAGCGTGGTCGGCTGAGCAGGCTGAAAGTGCGTAAAGCCGAGGATCGGCAGATCTTTGTAAGAGAACGCCGAATTTTTCAGATGATGAATGACGGTGATGACTTTGCTGCGGACGAGACGAAGCGCCTCATGGAGGATAATGACGTCCGTATTGTCTCCGACATAACAGGAAGTAGCGCCGAGGTGGATGATGGGACGAGCCAGAGGGCAGGCGTCGCCAAAGGTAAGAACGTGCGCCATGACGTCGTGCCGGACTTCCTTTTCGTAAGCGGCCGCTTTCTCATAATCAATATTGTGGATATTGCTGCGCATCTGCCGGATCTGCTCATCCGAGATCGGCAGTCCGAGCTGCTGTTCGGCTTCAGCCAGTGCCACCCAAAGCTTGCGCCAGGTAGAAAATTTCATATCGGCGGAGAAAAGATACTGCATTTCCGGCGAAGCGTAGCGCAGAGAAAGAGGGGATACGTAGGTTTGGTCCGACATAAGGGAAAGTCCTCCTTGGTTTCTGATTGAATTATACAATGAAGGCCGTTAATTGGCAATTACTTTATCCAAGCGCAGCAGCTCAAGCTCGCGTTTCAGCCGCTCGACGTCGTTTTGACAGGCGGCGACAGCGGCTTTCAAAGCGGACAATTCATCGGTCTCGTGATTCGGATCGGGAGCATGGTTTTCGGGCGGTTCGGTATCGGGGAAGGGTTTGCCTAAAAGAAGACCGGGAGGGGTCTCGGTCCGATATCGGGCGATCTCGGCCGAAGGGATCAGACGCTGTACTTTGCCGTCGGCGTATCGGCAGAGCATACCGTCGTGGATAAAACGCAGACTCCCGTCGGGAGCCGGGCAGGAATAAGAACCGGGGCCGACGGCGGTATGATCGACGTAGATCCCGTCGTCACAGACACAGAGCAGTTTTCGCGAAACAGCCGAGACATCGGGGAAAAAGGCGCGGATCGGGGACGGATAAGACGCGATGCGGATGAGAGGCGTGTATTTTCCGCACGCGGTCCGGCTCAACGTATAGATCTCTTTCCGACAGGAGAAAAAGATCGCGATCCCGTCTTGGGAAACATATTCGAGCGAGATGCTGTCCGGGAATTCAAGGACGGTTTCCCGGACGCTTTCGTCGGAAAGGATGTTCTCCAGACGGAAAAGACGGGAACGTCCTTCGGTCGACGTGGTGAAGTAAAAAGCGCTCCGGGAGAGGAAAAGCGAGTTTATTGGATCGGTCCGGTAAGACACGCGTTTGTTCAGCCCGATCCGCGGCGTCAGCAGATAATCGGCGCAGAGCAAGCCGCCGTCGCGCAGAGCCGCGCATACGGCGAAGCCTTTTTCCGTGCTGACGGCATCGTAAACGGTGACGCTTTCGTGGATCAAGACGTTTTTTCCGGTTTTGCCGCCGGAAGAAAAGGCAGCCTCCAACTGGTCGCTGCCGTTGCGATAAATAAGAAGCTTTCCACTCTGAAAAAACAGGATCTTGCTGCAATCAAACAAAAAAATCATCCCCCGGATTATCCTACGGTCCGGGGGAACGGGATATGAGTCAGGAGCCGAGATTCTTTTTGGCCGTGTCAAAGCGGATCAAGACGCTCTCCAGTCGATCCAGCAGCGCTTCTTTTCCCTGTCCTGTCTGAGCGGAAACCGGGAGGATGGAAGAGGGGGGGACCTGAAGTTTTTCGGCCAGGATACCGATCTGTTTGTTGACGGCGGAACGGGAGAGCTTGTCACATTTAGAGGCGATATGGCAGAAAGGGATGTTGTGATAAACCATATACGCGACCATCTGAATATCGTCCGGGGTGGGTTCGTGCCGTACGTCAACAATATGGAAGACTTCGCAAAGAGCGGTCGTTTTCTGAAGATACTGTTCGATCAGCGCGTTCCAGGCGCGGATCGCGTTTCGCGAAGCGGCGGCGTATCCGTAACCGGGAAGATCGACCAGCAGCAATTCGTCATTGACGCGGTATTCGTTGATGAGGCGCGTTTTGCCCGGCGTAGCGCCGACGTAGGAGAGTTTCCGGTTGTTGCAGATCATATTGATGAGGCTGGATTTCCCTACGTTGGAGCGCCCGACCATAGCGATTTCCGGCAACCCGATCTCCTCGTACTGATCGATCCGCCCGATGCTTTTATACAGATTTGCTTTTTTGATCTGATACATTCTTTTTCTCCGGTCTTCTGACCAGCGCGTGATGGAGGACGGTGTGGATATCCGAGGCTGTGATAAACTCGATTTTACTGCGGATGTTTTCGGGAATGTCCGCCAGATCCCGCTTGTTGTCGGACGGGATGATGACGCGGTTGACGCCGCAGCGTTTGGCGGCCAGCACTTTTTCCTTCAGTCCGCCGATGGGCAGGACGCTGCCGGTGAGCGTGATCTCGCCGGTCATAGCCACGTCCTTCCGGACGGGGATGCCGGTGAAGGCAGAGACCATGGCTGTGGCGATGGTGATGCCGGCCGACGGGCCGTCTTTGGGAACGGCGCCCTCCGGGACGTGGATATGAACGTCGATGTTTTTATAGAAATCTTTATCCAGACCCAGATTGTCGGAATTGGCGCGGATAAAGCTCAGGGCCGCGCGGGCGGATTCCTTCATGACGTCGCCGAGCTGTCCGGTGAGATTGACCTCGCCGCTGCCGGGCATGGTGACGACTTCGACGTTCAGGGTTTCGCCGCCGACGCTGGTCCAGGCCAGCCCGGTCACGACGCCGATCTGGTCGCTTTTGCCGATATGATCGTGCTCGTATTGATGGGGCCCGAGGTAGTCGGTCAGCATGGTTTGCGTCATGCGGATCGGCGCGTCGCCGTTTTCGGTCAGTTTCCGGGCCGCTTTACGGCAAACCGCGCCGATCTGCCGTTCGAGCGAGCGGACGCCGGCTTCACGGGTGTAATGATTGATCAGCGAGCGCATGACGTCGGCCGGGATCTTCAACTGGTCGGCGTTGAGGCCATGCTCGGCAAGCTGCTTGGGCAGAAGATGACGCTTGGCGATCATGAGCTTTTCTTCCTCGGTATAACTCGACAGCGTGATGATCTCCATCCGATCCATCAAAGGACGCGGGATGGTTTCCGTGGTGTTAGCCGTCGCGATGAAGAGGACGTTGGAAAGATCATAGGGCATTTCGAGATAGTGATCGCGGAAAGTGTTGTTTTGGTTGGAGTCCAGGACTTCGAGCATGGCGGAAGCCGGATCGCCGCGAAAATCGTTGCCCATTTTATCGATCTCATCAAGAAGAAAAACGGGATTAACGGTGCCGGCAGTCTTCATTCCGGCCAAAATACGGCCCGGGATGGCGCCGATATAGGTGCGTCTGTGACCGCGGATCTCCGCTTCGTCATGCACGCCGCCCAGCGACATGCGCACGAATTTCCGACCCAGCGCGTGGGCGATGGAGGTGGCGATGGAGGTCTTTCCGACACCGGGAGGGCCGACGAAGCAGAGGATGGGACCCTTCATGTTCTTTTTCAGGTGACAGACGGCGAGATATTCCAGAATACGGTCTTTGACTTTTTCCAGACCGTAGTGCTCGTCGTTCAGGATGGCTTCGGATTTCTGCAGGTCCGTATTGTCGACGGTTTTCACCGTCCAGGGCAGTTCCAGCAAAAGGTCGATATATGCGCGGATCATCGGGGCTTCCGGCGCGGCCGCAGGCATGCGCGACAGACGCGTGTATTCCTTGACGGCCTTTTCGTGTACCGCTTCCGGCAATCCGGCGGCGTCGATCCGTTCCCGAAGGGCGTGGATCTCGTCTTCATCTTCGCCGAGTTCTTTGGAAATGGCCTTGATCTGCTCGCGAAGGTAGTATTCTTTTTGCGACTTGTCGATCTGTGTGCGGACCCGGCTGGTGATTTTCTGCTCGACGGTGAGGATGTCGATCTCGCGCAGGAGGATCGTGTACAGACTTTCCAAGCGCTGTTTGACGTCCAGTCTCTCCAGATGCGCTTGTTTTTCTTTTTGATTTTTGATGACGTTGGCGGCGATGACGTCGGCAAAGTGTCCCGGGTTCAGGATCGAAGCAATGTCGTTATGCACGTCGGGACTGATCTTGTCCGTGACTTTGATATAATTATCGAATTCTTCGGAAACCAGCCGGATCAGCGCGGTCAGCTCGCTGTCCGTTTCGTATTCGGTTTCGTCGATAACAAGACCTTCCGCTTCAAAATACGGATCGGTTTGAAGATAATTCTGGATGACGACGCGGGAACGGCCTTCTACGAGGACGCGCATATTGCCGTCGGGAAGCTTGAGCAGCTGTTTGATTTTTGCCAGAGTACCGACCAGGCAGATATCGTCGGCGGACGGGTCTTTCACATCGGCGGATTTCTGAGAGCACAGAAACACGTCCTGACCGGCGAACATTGCTTTTTCAACGGCGCTGAGCGATTTTGCGCGTCTGATATCGAAATGCAGGGCCATATGAGGAAAAAGGGTAAGCCCGCGCAACGCGACCAGCGGGAGAGTTTTTAATACGTTCATTTTTTTTGCCTCGTTTCAATCTGGCGTGCCATGGTTCTCTGGGCGAGAACAAGAGAATAATAAATGCCTTTTTTCCGGAACAATTCTTCGTGCGTCCCGGTTTCGATGATACGTCCTTTCTCGAGGACGATCAGACGATCGGCGTTTTTCAGGGTCGACAGGCGGTGCGCGATGGCGAAAGTGGTCCGGCCTGCGATGAGCCGCTGCAGCGCTTCCTGGATCAGTTGCTCGGTGTCGGCGTCGAGAGAGCTGGTCGCCTCGTCCAAGATCAGGATTTTCGGATCGCAAAGGACGGCCCGCGCAATGGCCACGCGCTGGCGTTCGCCGCCGGAAAGGGTATAACCGTGTTCGCCGATATAGGTATCGTACCCGTTTTGCAGTGAAATTATAAAATCGTGTGCGTTGGCCAGTTTGGCGGCGCTGATCACTTCGTCGCGCGTGGCATTGGGACGCGCGAAACGGATGTTGTCTATGACGGTGCCGGAGAACAGGAAAGTGTCCTGCAGGACAACGCCGATCTGAGAGCTGTAAATAGTTTTGTCAATGCTCTCGATGGGACGGCCGTCGATATAGATCCTGCCTTTGTCGGCGTCGTACAGGTGCATGACAAGGTTGATCAGAGTGGATTTCCCGCTGCCGGAGTGGCCGACCAGATCGATCATTTCGCCGCTTTTCACGTCAAGAGAGACGTCTTTCAGGACGGGATCGTAACTCCGATAACCGAAGGATACGTTTTCAAAGCGGATATTGCCGTCGATTTCGAACGGAACGTTGTCGGCGGCGTTGAGCAGCTGTGGCTCTTCGTCCAGTACGTCGAATACGCGTTCGATGGAGGTCGCGGTGTGGGCCAGTTCGCGGGGAAGGTTCGAAAGGCTCTGCAAGGGCGCGTACAGCATCGAAAGGTAAGCAGTGAACTGCGTGATGATACCGAGCGAAAGCTGCTGCCCGACGATCATTTCTCCGGCGGAATAGAGGACCAGATACTCGCCGAGCGTCATGCAGAAAGCGAGAATGGGGAAAACCGTGCTCCACTGGAGCTCGTTGTTTTTGATCAGATCGGTCAGCATACGGCTCTGGCCGCGGTATTTTTCAATAGCATCCTTTTCTTTGCCGAACGCTTTGATGACGCGGATCCCGCCGAACATATCATGAAGCAGGGTGTTGACGCTGTCCCACATGATGTTCTGCCGTCTGTAGCGGCGACGCACCCAGGTATGAAATTTCATGTGAGCGAACATAATGACGGGAACGGGCAGGAGCGCCATGATCGCCAGTTTCCAGTTGGCGGCAAACATGAAGCCGCAAACGACGAAGATCGTGAAGAGGGAGTTCGCCGTGGAGCACAGACGCTCGGAGATAAAATTGCTGATGTTGGTGGTGTCACGGCTGACGCGATTGAACAGTTCGCCGGCCTTTCTGGAATTAAGGTTGCCCAGAGAGAGCTCCTGGATCTTATTGAAAACCGTTTGTCTGAGGGAGGACAACAGACCGAGCGAGAAGCGTGCGGATAAACGGTCGCGCACGATAACGGAAACCTGTTTGACGATTTGCGTGGAAAAGATGGCGACGATGAGCCAGATGAGCCATTGGCGCTGGCCGCCGATCAGGACGTCGTTGACGATTTTTTTATAAAAATACGGTTCGACGGCGGCCAAAACCGAAATGACGGCGAAAAGCAGCAAAATGGCGACGACGTGTTTGCGATAGGGACCGGCCATTTTCAGCAGGCGGCGGTACGACGCTTTCTTGTCCGTACAGGCCGTACAATACTTGGTCCCCGAGACCGGACGGCCGCATTTGGCGCAGGTGTTTTCACGGTCGCGGGCCTGCAGAGGCGTCGTGTTGCCGGACAAAAGCTCGTTGACGCCTAACGCGATATAATGCAGGCGCGCCGTATCGTGCATGGAAGCGGCGGCAAACAGAGACTCGGACACGCCGGTTTCCTCGCGGCTGGTAACGTAAAGCAGGGATCCGCCGGTGATATTCTCGTGCGTACAGGCGACGAGACGATCCAAGGGAATACGGCGGGACACGGCGTCGCCCTCAAAGCATACGAGCTCTCTGCGCGTGACGACCAGCATGCCTTTCCGATAATTCAAGTAACGATCCAGATCGGTGGGAACGGCATAGAGGATCTCGTCCCGGCCCAATGCTTCCTGCTGTATGGAATTGAGACGATAGAGGAGCTTCATGCTTACAGGAATACGGCCTTTCTCAGTTCTTTGGCCGGTAAAGCGGCCAGACTCTCGATTTCATAACGATTGCCGTCGGTATCGACGACGATGACGCGGTCGGCGGTCAGATGAACAAAGCTTGCGTGTTCGTTGCGGACGGAGAATTCCACATGCCCGCGCGTGGTTTCCGCATTCCAGTTGGTAAAGCCGAATTGCTCTCGGATCTGGTTCACGGTCAGGATCTTCGGCGTGAAATACCGGAGATCCAGATGCTTGCGCAGCAGCGCGGCGACGTCGGCCGGCAATTCCGACAACGCTCGGATCAAGCCGATCTCTTTATTGTCTTTGTCACGGACGCAAATGAACTCGTCGGTGTCGGAAAGGGGGAACGAGCGATAGACGCTGATACGCTTGTAATGTTCGCCGGCATAGGTCATTTCCAGAAAACCGCCGGCGGTTTCGACGAAGGACAAATCGGAGGTGTTCAGATAATCGATCAGATTTTCCATATCGTTCAGACTCCTTTTATGGCGAGGGCCTGCACCTGCAGCTGATGCAATTTGTAGTATACGCCGTCGCTGTGCCGGATCAATTCGTCGTGCGTGCCTTTTTCCACGATCCGGCCGTTTTCGATCACAATGATGAAATCGGCGTTGCGGAGCGTGGAAATGCGGTGCGCGATCGAGATCGTCGTACGGTCTTTTACGAGACGATCGAGGGATTCCTGGATATGACGTTCGGTTTCGGTATCGACGGCGGAAGTGGCTTCATCCAGGATCAGGATACGCGGATCGTGGAGGATCGCCCGAGCGATGGAAAGGCGCTGCCTTTCTCCGCCGGACAGCTCACGGATGCCGCTGCCGATGACGGTGTCATAGCCGTCGGGAAGTTTCATGATAAACTCGTGCGCATGCGCAGAAACGGCGGCGTTGACGATCTCTTCCTTGCTGGCGCCCGGTTTGGCGAAAGCGATGTTTTCCCAAACGGTGCCGATAAAGATGTAGGTTTCTTGCGATACGACGCCGATAAAACGCTTGAGGTCCTCGTTCTTCATTTTGCGGATATCGGTGCCGTCGATGGAGATGCTGCCCAGTTTGACGTCGTAAAGACGGTTGACCAGATTGACCAGCGTGGATTTCCCGGCGCCGGAGTGTCCGACGATCCCCATCATCTGCCCCGGTTCGATATCGACGGAAATATCGGTCAGGATCGGCTTGGAGGGGAGATAGGAGAAACTGACGCTGCGGATGCTGATCCGGCCGTCGATCTGTTCGACGGGTACGGCGTCCGGCGCGTCGGCAATATCCGGTACGGCGTCAAGAACTTCAAAGATGCGCTGCGCGCTGTTGGTAGCGTTCGACCACCAGAAAAGGAACTCGCTCAACTGTCCCATCGGACCGTAGACGAGGGTGATATAGGTAATCATCGTGGACAGTTCGCCGATCGTGAGCTGCCCGTCCAGGATCTGAACGCTGCCGAAGCCCCAGATGAGAACGAGAGACAGTCCGATCAGAAGTTGGAACAGCGGATAGAACGTGCTCTGGAAAAGCTTCAGACGGAGAGAAAGGGATTTGTGATTTTCGTTCTTACGGCTGAAACGTTCGATCTCGCCGCTTTCGGTCGAGAACGCACGAATCACGCGCGAACCATTGATCGTGTCGCTGACGGAACTGTTGATGCTGCTGTTGGCTACCCAGATCCGATCATAAAAACGGCGGATCTTCGGGAAGAATTTGAAGACCAGGAAAAGAACGACCGGGAGCGGGATCATAACGGCAAGCGCGACTTTCCAGTTGGTAACGAAAAGGTATACGGCGATGCCGAGCATGTTCAGGAACTGAATGAAGAAAAAAGGAAGCGCGTCGATAAAGAAATACTGGATTTCACCGGCGTCGTCGTTGACGCGCGTCATGAGCGAGCCGGTATGGTGTTTGCCGAAAAAAGTCATGGAAAGCCGCTGGAGCGCGTTGAAGATCTCCGTACGGATGTCGTTGGACATCTCTGTAGAAATCCGGGCGTTGATACGGCCGCGAAGGACGTTGCCGACGATCTGGTTCGCGACGCCCAGAGAAAGGGCAATGATAATGAGAGGCAGCACTTGTCCGTAATAGCGGCCGCCCGGTGTCAGGACATCGTCGATGAACACTGTGCCGGTCAGATACGGACGAAGCAGATTGATCCCGGCGGTCACGAACATCAGGAATATGACAAGAAGATAACGCCATTTGTAAGGACGGAGATATTTCAGCAGGCGGATCCAGAGAGAACGGCGGTTCTGGCAATGCGGGCAAAACAGGGCTTCCTGATCGGGGTAGGGCCGTCCGCACTTGGGGCAGGTTTGAATGTATTCGTCGTCGCTGGTGTCTTCCGGGCGGATCTCTTTGCCGGACAGGAGAATCGTCGAAAGGCGGGCGAAGCGATGGATCTGCTTGGTCTTGTTCATGGAAAAGCAGGAAAGGACGCGATAAGTCTCGCCTTTCCGCATGCAGACCATCCCGTTGCAAGCCTGATCGAGCACTTCGATCGCTTCGATCTCGGCGCGGCTGATGCGCTCGCTGTGCGCGACGTCAAAAGGCTTGTCCTTTTGCGGCTTCTTCTTTTTTACGAAACGGCGCAGCAGCGAGGCGAGGCGGGAGGAGTTCGGGCGATTTACGCCGGAAAAGCCTGTTTCGCCGTGAAAATTCCCTTGAAGCAAGAGCAGTTCGTTATCTGTCAGGGCATAATAGACTTGCTCAAAAGAACCGTCGACGGTCCTGTCAGTTTCAGCAATCATCTGAATAGATTCCGGAGAAACGCTGAAGACGGCTGCAAAAGTATCGGGGATGTTTTTCGGAACAAAATTAAACGTAAACATAATTCCTGCCTTTTATCAAGTTATTTTATCATAATCGTGCGGCGCTGTCCACAGTAAAAATGAAAAAATGTTTGGCAAATCCGAAGAGTGTGCTATAATAATGGTGGCGGTATCTGACGAACCGCACATTGTCCGGGCAAAATCACACATGAGGTATCTGCCGGAAGCAGAACTTCAATGGAGGAAATCATGAAAAAGAATACTTTGCAATTGACTCTGCTGGCGCTGTTTACGGCGCTGACGCTGCTGTTGGGACTGACGCCGATCGGTATCATTTCTATCCCTCCGGCAAACATGACGCTGATGCATATCCCCGTCATCATTGCCGCGCTGTGTTTCGGATGGAAGTTCGGCCTCGTCATCGGCGGCGTTTTTGGACTGACGAGCGTGATCAAGCTCTTTACGGCACCGTCGGCGCTGATGAGTCCGCTGCTGGGCATCAATCCGATCATCCCGATCGCAATCTCGATCGTATCGCGGCTGATGATCCCGCTTGTCGCATACGGAGTCGACCGGGCCATCAAGAAAAAAGCGGGGTTGTTCGTCGCGTCCGCGGCCGGCACGTTGACCAATACGATCCTGTATCTGGGGCTTAGGCCTATATCGCGTGTGGTATCAATTCGGATACGCTTCTGGGCATCGTCGGCGGCGTCGGCGCGCTGAACGGCAGTCTGGAGACGGCTCTGGCCGTGATCCTGTGCCCGCCGATCGTGATGGCGATGAGAAAACAGATCGCCTGAAAGGAGAAGGTCATGCTTTTAGTGCTCGACGTCGGGAACACCAATATCAAGATCGGCGCGTATGACGGTCAGAAACTGTGCGGTTCATGGAAAATGGCGTCGGTGGTTTCACGCACGGCTGACGAATACGGCTATGTGCTGATGGGATTGCTGGCCGAGGGGAATATAAGAAGCGGCGATATTGACGGGATCATCATTTCTTCGGTCATCCCGTCGCTTAACTATACGTTCGGACATCTTTGCCGGCATTATTTCAAGATCGACCCGATGATGGTAGGAAAAGGGACGCGCACGCGAATCAACATTAAATATGAGAACCCTAAAGAAGTCGGCGCGGACCGGATCGTCAACTGCGTCTCCGCCTATGAAAAATACGGCGCGCCATGCGTGGTCGTCGATTTCGGGACGGCGACGACTTTCAGCGTCATCAATCGCGACGGAGAATTCGTCGGCGGTTGTATCGCGCCGGGACTCAAGATGAGCTGTGAGGCGCTGACGCAAAAAACGAGCAAACTGCCCAAGATCGAATTGGAATTTCCGCGCAGTCTCATCGGGCACAATACCGTTTCCGGCATGCAGTCCGGCACGATGTACGGACATATCGGAATGGTGGATTATTTGCTCGAGGGAATCATGAACGAACTGGGCGAGAGGGCTTTTGTGGTGGCGACCGGCGGCATGAGCAAGCTGATCGCCGAACGCTCAAAATATATCGATAAAGTAGATTCGCTTCTGACGCTGGATGGGCTGATGCTGCTTTATCAGATCAATAAGGAGAACGGAAATGCATAGAGTGACAGTCGGATTTCTGGGGTGCGGCAACGTCGGCGGCGGGGCCTACGATATTATTCAGAGAAACAGAGAAGAAATCGCGCTCAGGGACGGTATTGAGATCGTCGTCAAGAGAGTCCTGGTCCGCGATTTGAATAAGGTTCGTCGTTCGTCCTGCCCGCGAGAGATCATGACGACGTCGGCTTCCGACGTGCTGGATGACCCCGAGATCAGCATCGTAGCGGAGTTTCTGGGCGGGATCGAACCGTCCCGTACCTACATCCTGAAGGCGCTTAACGCCGGCAAGACCGTAGTGACGGCGAATAAAGCGGTGCTTTCAAGCTGCTGGAGCGAGCTGGAGACGGCCGCGGCGTCCAACGGCGTCGGACTTTACTACGACGCCAGCGTCGCCGGAGGGATCCCGGTTTTAAAGAATCTCGATTATTGTCTGCAGGCTAATCGGATCGACAGTCTGGTCGGGATCATCAACGGAACGACGAATTTTATACTGACCAAGATCGCGGACGAAGGGATGTCCTATGAAAACGCGCTGAAGCTGGCGCAGGAAAAGGGGCTGGCTGAAGCGGACCCGACGATGGACGTCAGCGGAATGGACGTCGTGTACAAGCTTTCGATCCTGGCTTCTCTTGCGTTCGATTGTCATATCCCGATCGAGGCGATCTACCGTCAGGGGATCGCGGCGATCACGCCGGACGATATCCGTTTCGGAGCAAGCTTGGGTTTGACGCTGAAACTGCTGGCTGTCGCGAAGAGGACTCAGACCGGAATCGAAGCGCACGTGCATCCGACTTTCATACCGGATACGCATCCGCTGGCCGGTATCCGCGGCGCGTTCAACGCGGTATTCCTGAATGGAAACGCGGTGGGCGACATCATGCTTTACGGCAAAGGCGCCGGTGCGCTGCCGACCGGCAGCAGCGTCGTTTCCGATATCATCACCGCGGCGTCGGCCAAGACCCATCGCTATTCGTCTTTCCTACTGAAGGACGTGCGGGCAAAGCTGACCGAAGAATGGGAGAGCTGTTTCTATATCCGGCTTACGGTTTGCGACGAGCCGGGCGTGCTGGCCAGTATCGCCACGATCCTGAGCCGTTACGGCATCAGCGTCGCTTCGTGCGTACAGCATAACGCCAACGACGGAACGGCGCCGCTGGTTTTTCTGGTGCATCGCGTAAGCAATATCGCCATGCGGTCGGCCATCGATGAAATCGCGCGGCTTCCTGAAGTCAAGGCGGTCAATAACACCATACCGGTCGAATACTGAAACGAGGTGTGCAACATGGAGACGGAAAAAGGACAGATCAGGGTCGACACAGAAAACCTGATGCCTATTATCAAGAAATGGTTATACTCGGACAGAGATATTTTCCTGCGCGAAATCGTATCCAACGCCGTAGACGCTGTTTCAAAAATGAAGAAACTGTATTCTCTCGGCGCTATCGATACGACGGACGATTACCGCGTGGACGTCAGGCTCGATAAAAAGAATAAGACGATCACGGTCAGCGATAACGGAATCGGCATGACGCGCGAGGAAGTGGATCAGTACATCAATCAAGTGGCGTTTTCGGGCGCCGTTGAATTCGTCAACAAGTACTGCGACAAAGAGGAGAACGACGGGATCATCGGACACTTCGGGCTGGGCTTTTATTCCGCGTTCATGGTGTCGGAGTGCGTGGAGATCGAGACGCTTTCCTATCAGGAGGGCGCGCAGCCCGTACACTGGAAGAGCACGGGCGGTTCCGATTATGAATTAGGGACCGGCACGCGCGCTTCACGCGGGACCGACGTGATCCTTCATATCGAGCCGGACAGCGAGGATATGCTGGACGAAGCGGAGAAGATCCTGGCGAAGTACTGCGCGTTTCTGCCGGTGCCGATCTATTTTGACGACGGCTGCGAGGAGTGCGAGGGGCACGCTGACGAGGACAAGCAGATCAACGACATCCATCCGCTTTGGACCAAAGCGCCCAGCGAATGCACGGAATCGGAGTATCGGGCTTTTTATCATACGGTTTTTGCCGACCTGAACGAGCCGTTGTTCTGGATCCATCTGAACGTCGATTATCCGTTCAATCTCAAGGGGATCCTGTATTTTCCGAAGATTCGTCGGGATATGGGCGTGATCGCGGGAGAGATCAAACTGTACAACAATCAGGTTTTCGTGGCGGATAATATCAAAGAGGTCATCCCGGAGTATTTACTGCTTCTGAAAGGCGTGATCGATTGTCCGGATCTGCCGCTGAACGTGTCGCGCAGTTTTCTCCAAAACGATAATTTTGTCAAAAAAGTCGCCGCGCATATCACAAAAAAAGTGGCTGACAAGCTCATGTCGCTGTTCAACACGGCGCGGGAAGAGTATCAGAAGTACTGGAACGACATTGCGCCTTTTGTCAAATACGGGGCGATGAAGGATCCGTCTTTCTATGAGAAAGTATCCCCGTGTCTCATGCTGCAGACGATCAAGGATCACTATCTTTCTATAGACGAATATCTGGAACTGAATAAAGAGAAATACCCGGATACGATATACTACGTCAACGACCGCGTTCAGCAGGCGCAGTATATCGAGATGTTCAACGAAAAGGATATCCCGGCCGTGTATCTTGAAACGGTCATCGACAGCGCGTTTCTGCAGATGATCGAAGAAAAGAGACCGGGCGTCAAGTTTGCCCGGGTCGACGCCGCGCTGGTCGACGGCATCAAAGGAGAGGGCGGAGTCGTATACCCGCAGAGCGAACTCTCCCAGGCGGAAGAATTGTTCCGCAACGCAGCCGAAGACAGAGAGCTCGAGGTCAAGTTTGAGTCGCTGGAAGACAAAAGCGTGCCGGCTATGCTGCTGACGGACGAAATGACGAGACGTCTGCAGGATTTTGCCAAGATGTACGGCAGTGAAGCGCAGCCCTGGATGACGGCGATGCCCGTTAAACAGACGCTGGTAGTCAATACGGCTTCAAAGCTGGTATATCGTTTGTTCGGATTGATCGAGAAAGCGGAAGACGCTTCGCTTTATGCCGAACAGATCTATCACATCGCGCTGCTGCTTCGCGGATCGATGACGCCGGCACAGACCAAACGATTCGTACAGATTACGTCAGAGCTTTTAGAGAAATAAAAAAGCGTTGACAAAAAACGCAGGCCATAATAATATTATACGGTACCGTAGTGAGCGCCGCGGTAATATCCGGTCGGATATTTCACTGCATGTATGCTTTTAAGCCGCGGCTTCCGCTCGAAGGGGTCTAAATCACGCTGTTCCGGCGTGTACCGTACTCGGCGAGATTATGCATAAGGAGGTGCAACACAATATGTATGCTGTTATTCAGACGGGCGGCAAACAGTATCGTGTTCAGGAAGGCGATTTCGTATACGTCGAGAAACTTGACAACGAAGTCGGCGAAACGGTAAAGTTTGACGTATTGCTCGTTGCCGACGGCGATCAGATCAGCGTCGGTACGCCGATCGTGGACGGCGCCGTTGTCGAAGGCAAAATCGCCGCTCACGGCAAAGGACAGAAGATCATCGTCTTCAAGTATAAGTCGAAGAAGAACGTACGCAAGAAGAACGGCCATCGTCAGCCTTTTACCAAGGTTGAGATCACGCGTGTAGCAGGAGTCTGACGTGATAACGGTCACGATCCGGAGCGCGTCCCACGGTGAAATCTGCGGATTTTGCGTCCGGGGACATGCCGGTTATGCTTCAAAAGGGCAGGATATCGTGTGCTCGGCGGTCAGCGTGTTGACGATCAATGCTGTCAATTCACTGACGGAGTTGACTTCGGCTCGAATTGAACAATCCGTTTCCGACGGCGAGATGCAAGTCAAAGTTGTAGAGGGAACGGATGATCCATCCGTTCAATTGATCCTGAAAAGTATGGTTCTGGGGCTGGAAGCAGTCGCAGAGGAGTACGGAGACTATGTGTCAATTGAACAAAGAAAATCAGAATAACGGAGGTGTGTGTAGTCTATGATCAGAATGAATTTACAGCTCTTCGCTCATAAAAAAGGTGTAGGAAGCACGAGAAACGGGCGCGACAGTGAATCGAAGCGCCTCGGCACGAAACGGCCTGACGGCTTCCATGTATCGGCCGGAAACATCCTGGTTCGTCAGCGCGGTTCTCATATCAAACCGGGTCTGAACGTCGGGATCGGAAGCGATGATACGTTGTATGCCAAGATCAGCGGCATCGTACGCTATGAGCGCGTCGGCAAAGACGGAAAAAGAGCCAGCGTATATCCCGTTGCGGAATAAGCATGAAATAAAGTCGCAGCATATGAGTTGTGGCTTTATTTTTATATCTGTTTGAGCATTGTTGACTGCTTGAAAAAAATGCGATTTTTTTCGCAAATAATAGATGATTTTTTTCAAGATATCTGCTATAATAGATTCAATATAATTTGATGCGGTTTTCGTGTCTAAGATCAATCAAGGGGGATTGCCATGAGCATCACTATCAAAGAAGGGCTCACTTTTGATGACGTTCTGCTGACGCCGAACGCCTCCAGCGTATTGCCTTCAGAAGTCACACTCGGAGTTGAATTAGCGCCCAGGATCAAATTGAACATCCCGATGCTGAGTGCGGCGATGGATACCGTCACGGAAGAGAGGATGGCTATTTCCATGGCGCGCGAAGGCGGCATCGGAATTATCCACAAGAATATTCCCATTGATGTTCAGGCTTCCTACGTCGATCAGGTAAAGCGTTCTGAAAACGGCGTCATCACCAATCCGTTTCATTTGGGACGCAACAATCTGGTCAGCGAAGCGGTCAATCTGATGGAAAAGTATCGTATTTCCGGCGTCCCGATCACGGAGAACGGGAAATTGGTCGGTATCCTGACGAATCGCGACCTGCGCTTTGAGACCAATTACAATCAGCCGATCGACAATGTGATGACGCACGAAAACCTCGTGACGGCACCGGAAGGGACGACGCTGGAGCAGGCTCAGTCGATCCTGCGCAAGCATAAGATCGAAAAACTGCCCATTGTAAACGAAGAAGGGGAGTTAAAAGGGCTGATCACCATCAAGGATATCGAGAAAGCCATTCGTTATCCGCAGGCAGCGAAGGATTCAAAGGGCCGTCTGCTGGCCGGTGCCGCGATCGGTATTTCCGGAGATTCGATGGAGCGTGCCGCCGCGCTGGTAGCCGCCGGCGTGGACATGCTGGTCATCGATACGGCGCACGGACATTCGCGCAACGTTTTCCGCATGCTCGATTCGGTAAAAAGCGCGTTCCCGGACGTATGCGTTACGGTCGGCAACGTCGCGACGGCCGAAGGCGCGCATGATCTGTTCGAAAGCGGCGCCGACGTCGTAAAAGTCGGAATCGGGCCGGGCTCCATTTGCACAACCCGTGTGGTCGCGGGCATCGGCGTGCCGCAGCTGACCGCTGTTATTGATTGCGCGGAAGTCGCGGACAAGTATCATAAAAAGATCATCGCCGACGGAGGAATCAAGTATTCCGGCGATATTACCAAAGCGCTGGCGGCCGGCGCCGGAGCGGTCATGATCGGCAGTCTGCTGGCCGGGTGCGAGGAGAGCCCGGGCGCCGTGGAGATCTATCAGGGGAGAAGCTTCAAGGTTTATCGCGGTATGGGTTCGCTCAGTGCCATGAAGAGCGGAAGCAGCGACCGGTATTTCCAGGAGCACGCTAAGAAACTCGTCCCGGAAGGAGTCGAGGGGCGCGTTCCTTACTGCGGCAACGTATCGGAAGTCATTTTCCAGCTGATCGGCGGACTGCGCGCCGGAATGGGATACTGCGGAAGCGCCAATCTGACGGAATTGCGCCAGAAGGCCAGATTCATCCGGATCACGTCGGCCGGTCTGATCGAGAGCCATCCGCACGATATTTACATCACAAAGGAAGCGCCGAATTACAGTTCGAAAACCTGATGAAGCCGCAAAGGCAGGGCGGAGACCCCTGCCTTTTATTTTCTCCTTGACCGATTTGCGTAACTATGCTAATATTTATGCATATTCAAAAGGCGATGAGAATGAGGAGTACGTCTTTTCCCGAAGCACAGAGAGCCGTTGATGATGAGAATGCGGCGTGACGGAAGGGCGGAAGGTAGCATTGGAGCCGCGCGCCTGAAACTGTCAGTAAGGAGCGACGTGAGATCCCGACGTTAACGGGAAGCGATAGTTGATATCGGCAGAGTGCGCGTTGTATGACGCGAAATTAGGTGGTAACGCGAAGGCCTTCGTCCTATAGGTGGCGAAGGCTTTTGTTTGTTTTGGAGGAATGTCGGCATGGTGCTGGATCGGTTTTTAAAGAAGACGGAATTCTCTTCCTATGAGGATTTTATAGAGAATTACGCGGTCAACGTTCCGGAGAATTTTAATTTTTCCTATGACGTGGTAGACGTATGGGCGGAGACGGAGCCGGATAAAACGGCGCTGATCTATTGCAACGACGAAGGATATGAGCACGTGTTTTCGTTCCGTGAAATCAGCCGACGTTCCATGCAGATCGCCAATATGCTGAAGCGGCTCGGCGTGGTCAAGGGATGCCGGGTGCTGCTGATGCTGCGCCGGCGCTATGAGTATTGGCTCACGGCCTGTGCTTTGCACCGGATCGGCGCGGTGCTGATCCCGGCCTCCATCCAGATGGCGTCAAAGGATATCGCGTATCGCTGCGACGCGGCCGGCGTCATGACGGTCATAGCTGTCAACGATGAATACACCGTGACGCAGATCGAACACGCGGCGTTGCCGACCGTGCGGAATCGCATTCTGGTCGACGGCGAACGGGATGGTTGGATTTCCTTTGATGAGTATGAAAAGGAAGCCGATGTTTTCCTGAGGCCGGAAGGCAAAGAGCAGACGCACAATGACGATACGATGCTGATGTACTTTACTTCCGGCACGACGGGCATGCCGAAAATGGTCATGCATACTTTTACTTATCCGCTCGGGCATATCACCACGGCGAAATATTGGCAGTGCGTGGAGAATAACGGGCTACACATGACGGTTTCGGACTCGGGATGGGCAAAATTCGGTTGGGGGAACATCTACGGACAGTGGATCTGCGGCAGCGCGATCCTGGGATATGATTATCATCGTTTCGACGCGCACCGTCTGTTGGAAATCATGCAGAAGTATCCGCTGACGACTTTCTGCGTGCCGCCGACGATCTATCGTTTTTTGATTAAAGAAGACTTGTCCGCGGCCGATCTGAGCGGGATCAAACGCTGTACTACGGCGGGAGAACCTCTTAATCCGGAGGTATACGACAGATTCCTGGAGCAGACGGGGCAGCGGATCGTGGAAGGTTTCGGTCAAAGCGAAAGCTCGGTTCTGATGGCTAACTTTCCGTGGGTCGAATATCACGGCGGTTCCATGGGCAAGCCTTCGCCTTTGTACCGATTCGACGTGATCGACGCTGAAGGGCGCAGCTGCGGTATTGGCGAAGAAGGAGAATTGGTGGTGCGTTTCGGCGACGGACCGCTTCCGCTGGGATTGGCCTGCGGGTACTACCGGAATCCCGAAAAAACGGAGGAAGTCTGGGATCACGGCGTTTATCATACCGGGGATAAGGTTTGGTATGATGAAAGCGGATACTATTGGTATCTGGGCCGGAATGACGATATGATCAAGTGCTCCGGATACCGGATCGGACCGTTTGAGGTGGAAAGCGTGCTCATGGAGCACCCGTCTGTTTTGGAATGCTGTATCACGGCTGTGCCGGACGCTTTGCGCGGGCAGATCGTCAAGGCGACGATCGTTCTGGCGAAGGGATATGAGCCGAGCGACGCGCTGATTAAGGAACTTCAGACCTACGTAAAGAAAAACACAGCCCCGTACAAGTATCCGAGACTGGTGGAATTTGTAGACGAACTGCCCAAGACAGTAAGCGGGAAAATCCAGCGAAACGTAATTCGGGCGCGGGACGAGGCCAAGAGAAGAGGGTACTGATATGTAGCGCGGACCGCTCTCGGCGGTCCGTTTCCTTCAACAGGGGCATTTAGGGCCGGGCTTCTGACAGATAAGACCGTCGCCGCAGCCGCAGAAGACCATGGCCAGAAGCAAAATGAAGAACATCAGATTGTCCCGGTCCTGAGCAAAGCACGAGGAATTGCCGAAAAGAACGATGATGAGAAGAAAGAAGAAAAGCACGCTGCTATTGCTGCTTTCTTCTTCGTAATTGTTGAGCATGCCGTTTAATAAACTCATGTGAACCCTCCAGAAATCATGATGAAATTGTGTAGCTCAGTACATAACTATGATTTCGAGCGGAACGATGTGAAAAAAACGAGGGTTTTCCGAGAAATTTTCTATTGACTTATTCTTTCCTTTCAATTATAATAAATCATGCTCATATGAGCGCGTGAACAAGTGTAAACGGAGGATCGTTTCATGGATACCGCGGAAAACACAGAAGTCCAGGTACTCAAACCCGTTGAAAAAGAAGTCGTTGAATTCGTGACGAACAATCTTCTCAAGGAGAAGGATTGTTTCGATATGGTGGAGTTTTTCAAGCTCTTTTCCGACTATACCAGAATCAAGGTATTATATGTGCTTTCCATGTCCGAAATGTGTGTTTCCGATATCGCGCTCGTTCTGAACATGCATCAGTCGACGATCTCGCACCAGCTGAAGACGCTGCGTGCCAGTGGTCTCGTCCGCTGCAGAAGGGCCGGTAAGATCATTTATTACGCCCTTGACGACGATCATATCCAGCAGGTTCTCGTTCAGGGACTGAATCACGTCGGCGTAACCGAATAAGATGAACGAAAAAATCAAAAACGTATTGATGAACCTCCCCGAATCCAGCGGATGCTATATTTTCCGCAATAAGGACGGGGAGGTCATATATGTAGGGAAAGCGGTCTCTCTGAAAAACCGTGTCCGACAGTATTTTCATTCCACGGCGCACCAGATCAAGGTAGAAGCGATGGTCAGTCACGTGGACAGTATCGAGTATATCGTGACGGACAATGAAACTGAGGCGTTGCTGCTGGAGAACAATCTGATCAAGCGGTATATGCCTCATTATAATATACTGCTGAAGAACGGCAACGCATATCCTTATATCGAGCTCACGCTGCAGGACCGTTATCCGCAGCTCAAAGCGCTGCGCACGATCGCGCCGCAGAAGGGCAACCGGTATTTCGGCCCGTATCTCGGCATGACGAAGGCCCGGGACGTGATCGACACAGCTAAAATGATTTATCCGATCATACAGTGCAAACTGTCCGCCAAACAGATCGAGAGCGGGAAAGTGCGGCCCTGTATCAATTATCAGATCGGACTTTGTTCTGCGCCCTGCGCAGGACTCATCAGCGCCGAGGAATACCGGCAGCGCTATATCGAACCGGTCGCGAAGTATTTGTCCGGCAGTATACAGGAGGCCGTCGCCTATGTGGAATCGGCTATGAAAAAGGCTTCCGCACAGATGGAGTTCGAGCGGGCGGGGTATTACCGGGATCTGCTTACTTCGATACGTGCTTCGAGCGAGCGGCAGAAAGCGGTTTTTCCGGCCGATATCGAATGCGACGCCGTCGCGCTGCTGCTGCACGAGGACGTCGCGGTGGCATCGAGTTTCTTTGTCAGGAAAGGAAGGATCATCGGTCGGCATATCGAAACATGGGAAAACCGGATGAACGACGATCTGCCGGGCCTGTTGTCCGAATATCTGAAGCAGTATTATTTTTCTGACAACTATATACCGCGTGGCCTGATCCTTTCGGTGCAGCCCGCCGACGCGGACGCGATTGAGGAAACGCTTTTGCGTCTGACGGGACGACACGTAGAGATGACGGTGCCGCAGAGAGGCAAGAAAAAAGATCTGATCACGCTGGCCCTTAAGAACGCGGAAGAGTATATCACAAAATCGCTGGAATACAAGATGGCGAAGGAACGCCGTATCGACGCAGGGCTGGAAGAATTAAAAAGAGCTTTATCGCTTCCCAAAATGCCGCTGCGAATCGAATGCTTTGATATTTCCAACATTCAGGGGACCGATTCCGTCGCGTCCATGGTAGTGGCGATCAACGGATATTCTGCTAACAAGGAATATCGGCGTTATCGGATCAAAACGGTGGAAGGCGCCAATGATTTTGCCTCTATGGCGGAAATCATGACGAGGCGTTTCGGAAGGGCAAAAGCGGAAAACGGCGTTCTGCCCGATCTGATCGTGGTGGACGGCGGCGCGATACAACTGCGGTTTGCGCATGAAGTGATGAAAGACCTCGGTTACGACATCCCCATGGTGGGGCTCGCGGAGAAATTCGAGGAGATCTATCGGTTGAACAGCGATACCCCGCTGATCCTGGACAGGCGCAGCACGGCGCTGCAGATCCTGACCAGGCTGCGGGATGAAGCGCACCGGTTCGCTATTACGTATCATCGGTCGCTGCGGAGCAAAAACGAGTTTCGGTCCCGGCTGCTGGACATCGAAGGGATCGGCAAGAAAAAATCCGCCGCGTTGTTCAAGGCTTTCGGCTCTTATCGCCGTATTTCGGAGTCGGATGAGGCGGCGCTGGCGGCCGTGCCCGGCATTACTCAAAAAGACGCGGAGAAGATAGCCGCTTTTTTCGAACGTGAAAAGACGAAAGGAAACGCATGATAAAACTACTGGTTACAGACATCGACGGCACATTGATTACTGACGACGGACGTCTGACGGAAGAGAATAAGCGCGCGATCCGCGCCGCGAGAGAGAAGGGCGTGACCTTCGTTCTTGCAACAGGACGCATGCACGTCGGGGCGGCGCATATCTGGAGGGAACTTGGATTGGACACGCCGATCATCTCCTATCAGGGCGCTCTGATTTATGATTTTATAGCGAAAAAGTCGATTTTCAGCGAAAAACTCGATAAGGCGAACGTGCTGTCGGTCCTGGAGTTTGTCCGCGAATACGGGCTGTATACGCATGTTTACGACGATGACGCGTTTTATCGGAATCAGTTTAACCGGATGTCGGAACGCTATGAGAAAGCGACCCGTGTCAAAGGAGAACTGCGCGTCGACATAGAAAACGCCGTGCCGGAAGACGGATGTCCGAAGGTGCTGATTATGGACGCAAGCGAGCGGATGCCGGAGTATATTGAGGAAGCGAAAAAGCGTTTCGGCGATCGTATGGAGATCACCTGCAGCAACTCGTACATGCTTGAATTCATGAAAAAAGGAATCTCGAAGGGGAGAGCGGTCCGGGCGCTGGCCGAAAAACTCGGCGTGAAGCGAGACGAGATCCTGACCTGCGGAGACGGTTTGAACGACGTGCCGCTGATCGAAGCGGCAGGGATCGGCGCGGCGGTCGCGAATGCCGTGCCGGAATTGAAGCGGTCGGCAAGCATCATCATACCGAGCAATAACGACAACGCGTTGGCGGACGTGATCGACAGGTTTATCCTGAAAAAGAAAGGAGAAAAGAATGGCTAAAGTAAAAATAATGGATTTTGCCGCGGCGATCGGGCTGGAGATCGTGCTCCCGAATTCAACGGGAGAAATGGAGCTCACCAGCGCGGATATCAATCGCGCGGGGCTGCAGTTGGCGGGATTCTTCGATTATTTTGCCAATGATCGCGTTCAGATTATCGGAAACGTTGAGAGTTATTATCTGAAATCGATCGGATGTAAAGAGAAACTCGACGGTATTTTCGCGGATCTTTTTGCCTATCAATTTCCTTGCTTGATTTTTGCACACAATTGCGACGTTCTGGACATTGCCCTAAAATATGGGAAAATGTGTGATTGCCCGATTTTTAAAACCAAGCAAACGACGACGCTGACGATCCAGAAACTGATCCCGTATCTGCAGTCGCTTCTGGCCGAAACGATTTCGCTGCACGGCGTCCTGATGGACGTATACGGAGTAGGGATGCTTTTGCTGGGCAACAGCGGGATCGGTAAAAGCGAGACGGCGATGGAATTGGTAAAGCGCGAACATAGATTGGTAGCCGACGACGCGGTCGTGATCCGGAAGGTATCGCCGACGAGATTGGTCGGATGTTCGCCGGAAAATACGAAGTATCTCATGGAAATTCGCGGCGTCGGGATCATTAACGTAAAAGAAATGTATGGAATAGGAGCCGTCATCGACCGTAAAACCATCGATATGATCGTACAGATGCAGCCGTGGGACGATAATTTCAAGTACGATCGCATGGGAATCGAAACAAAGACGCATGAGATCCTGGGAATCGCGCTGCCGGAGTTGACAATTCCGATCCGTCCGGGGCGCAATTTGGCCATCATCATGGAGGTCGCCGCAAAAAATTACCGCTTAAAAGCGCTGGGATACAACGCGGCAGAAGAATTACTGAGCCGGGTCAATATGATTTACGCAGACGAAAAGTAAGAGATTTCAGGAGGGCGCACAAAGGAAGAGGGTATACTTTGTGCGCTTTTCTTAATGGATATATCTATTCGCAAAAGACAAGTTTTACGAAAAGATATTGACAAAAACGCCTAAAATACGTATAATATCAAGTAAGAACATAAACAAGGACGGATTTTATGATTAACGAAGCCAAGGATTATTTTACGCAGCGCGAGAACGAAAAACTGCTCAATACGCGTGAGATCGTCAATACAATGCCGAAATTCGTGCGTGAATTCTTTTTATATCTCGGTGACAAAACGCTTTCCCTGACGCGATTGAATTATGCCTACGATCTGCGGCTGTTCTTTCATTATTTGATTACGGAACGTCATGCGGATTTTCCATACGATGATATAGCGGAACTGACGATTGCGGATATGCAGCGCATTTCCGCGTTCGATATTGAGGAATTCATTCATTATCTCGATATTTATGAAACGGCCGACGATCGTACGATCACAAATCACGAAGCCGGAAAATGCCGTAAACTCTCGAGTCTGCGCAGTTTTTTCAAGTTTTTGTTCAAGCATGAATACATCATTTCAAACCCGGCTCAGCTGGTCGATTATCCTCATTTGCGCGAAAAAGTAATCATTCGTTTGGATCCCGACGAAATTGATAAGCTCCTTGCCGTCGTGGAATCCGGTGCTTCTTTATCAAAACAGCAGATGGCTTTTCACGCTGTCACCAAAACCCGCGACGTGGCGATCATCACGCTTTTACTCGGGACCGGTATCCGCGTCAGCGAATGCGTGGGTCTCAACCTTTCGGACGTTAATTTTGAAGATAACAGTTTTAAAATCACTCGGAAAGGCGGTAACGAGGCCATTTTATACTTCGGCGACGAGGTTTCCGAGGCGCTTCAAGCTTATTTGATCCGTCGTCTGGAAATCGTACCGGCGGTGGAAGCCGATCAGGAAGCGTTCTTTTTATCGATCCAAAATCGTCGCATTACTCCTCGTTCAGTCGAAAACATGGTCAAAAAATACGCGCGGATCGCGGCGCCGCTCAAAAAAATCACCCCGCATAAACTACGCAGCTCCTACGGCACTATGCTCTACAGTGAAACCGGCGACATTTATCTGGTTGCAGACGTTTTAGGTCATAAAGACGTCAATACAACAAGAAAACACTACGCGCATATGGAACAATCCAGGCGGAAGATGGCTTCCGAGATCATCCGTTTACGAAAAAAAGACCCGACAGATTGAAAACGCTGTCTTGCTCTGCGCTTCTTACGGACAGGCGCTCTCTTCTTTGATTAAATGAAAACGATTTCAAACGGCTGAAGAGAAGGCCCGGCACAGTATTTCATCTGCTGTGCCGGGCTCTTTGTTTGACGTCTCCCCTACTCGCTGATTTCGTCCGGGTAAACGGCGGAAATGATGATTTCTTTATAATCCGGCTGTTCATCCAGGCATTTGCAGCAGTTATCACAGATCTTGTTCGGGTCGAGATCGCAGCGCTTGCATTCTCCGCAATGGATGCATTCTCTGTCGTACAGCACACATTCCACCGCTCTCCCCTCCTTTTATAACGATGGGCCGCCGTAACGTCGGCGGCTGATAAACGGTTTGGTGCCGAAGACCGGGATCGAACCGGTATGGTTTTTACACCGCGGGATTTTAAGTCCCGTGCGTCTGCCTGTTCCGCCACTTCGGCTTGGCTTCAATACCGGGTTATCATATCACGGCGTATGGAGTTTGTCAATATAAAGCCGCCGGGTCAACCGGCGGCGATATCGGTATTGACGGGGATCTCCTCGCGGATCCGACGACTGATTAATTCATAGCGGTTGGTACAGGCCCTGGCGCCGGCGATCTTATATTCACAGGCGCTGCAGATCATTTTACCGCGAATCAGGATGTTGATTTCCTTGGCTTTCCCGCAGATACAGCATATTTTTTTCATATCGACTCCCCCTTATCCTGCTCATCAATACGATTCTTTCCATCGTACTGCATAATATTCAGGAGGGAGAAAAAAAGTTACCGATACAATCCGCCGAGAAAATTGGTGACGTTTTCGTCAAAGGTGCTCTGATCGATAGGGGATTTCATATGCCCGGCGAGCCAGAGGAGCGCTCGATTGGCCATTTCTTGATTCTGAGAATAGGATGTCAGACCGACATAGATCCCGGCGGTATTGAGACGAAGGTTTTCAAACCCGCGGAAGTAAGAAAGCGGGATGCCGTAGACGACGCCGTTGACGGACAAGCACGTATCCGTTTCCAGATCGTCAAATATAGCGTTTGAGGTGATCAGTTCATCCAAAGGACGCATGGCTCCGCGTTCGGCGGATAATTGAGCGTAATTTCTGTTCAGAATGAACAAGTCGCCTTCGGAGGTGTACATCCAGGAACCGATCAGCACGCCGGCGTCGTTGGTCACAACGTCGCGAAAATAAAAGGTTACTTCCTTCTGTGTTTCGAAGCCGTCGCTGTGGAGGATTTGGTCGGCTATATATGGCAAAGCATAGTCGGCGCAGGCGGGAGTCACCATCATAATATCGATCCGCTGTTCGTGGGGCGTTTCTTTTTTGTTGAGCAATACGGCAAACGAAGTGAGCGCGACGGCCGCCACGGCAATGACGATATACCAATACCACATCGTCTTGATATGATGTTTGGCCCGGATCAGGAATTCTCTTTTCATGGGGCACCTGCCTTATTTCCGAAGGGTCTTGAGCAAGGGATAGAGTTGACGGTACGTCCGGTATTTTTCGCTGAGCAAAGCCGCCTCCGTCGGATCCGGACGAATCGTTTCACGAACGGAAGTCAATTGCCCGGCAGCGGCTTCGCAAGACGGATACAGGCCGGAAGCGACCATCGCCAGAAGAACGGCGCCGAAGGAAGGCCCCTGCTCTGTCGTCAGAATATGAACGTCAAGCCCGAGGACGTTGGCAAAAATACGCCGCCATTCCGCGCTTTTTGCGCCGCCGCCGCAAAGATTGGTCGAAGTCGGATTCACGCCGTTGGAGCGCGCTATTTCCATGCAATCGCGGAGCGAAAAAGCGACGCCTTCCATAATAGCGCGCGACATCTGCTCGCGCGTGGTCGTGGCGGTAAGGCCGATAAAAGCGCCCTTGGCTCTCACGTCGTTGTGCGGGCTTCTTTCTCCGTTGAGATAAGGAAGAAAATACAGATCGGGATCGGAAGAAACCGTGGTGACGCCGCGTTCATCTTCCGCGTAATCGCCGGTTTTCAGAATGCTCTCAAGCCACCAGCTGCGGCAGCTGGCCGCTGAAAGAGTACAGCCCATCAGATGCCAGCCTCCGTTGGCGTGTACAAAGCTGTGGAGAGCGTTGTTCGGGTCGACACTGAAAGCGGATTGAGCGATGAAAATCGTTCCGCTGGTGCCGAGCGAAATATTGCAGCTTCCGTGTGTCAGGGTGTTGGTTCCGACTGCTGCGGCGGCGTTGTCCCCTGCTCCCGCGGCGACGACGGCATCCGGATTGAAGCCGAAACGACGAGCGATCTCCGGTCTGATCGTGCCTACCGGCTGATAGCTTTCATATAAAGGAGGAAGCTGGTCGATACGGATCCCGCAGACACGGCACATTTCACGAGACCAGCATTTATGCGCGACATCCAGCAACAGCGTTCCGGACGCGTCGGAATAATCCGTGGAAAACTGCCCGGTCAAATAGTAAACGATATAATCTTTCGGCAGCAGGATCATCGCGATACGCGCGAAGTTTTCCGGCTCGTGTTTCCGCAACCACAGCAATTTCGGCGCGGTAAAGCCGGCAAAAGCGATGTTTCCGGTCCGGAGGGAAAGTTCCTCACGTCCGACGGTTTCGTTCAAATATGCCGTTTCTGCTTCGGTTCTGCCGTCGTTCCAAAGAATACAGGGGCGAATCACGGCGCCCTGCTCGTCCAGCGCCACGAGACCGTGCATCTGACCGGCTACGGAAAGGCCGACGATCTCAGAAGCGTATCCGTCGATCAGGGGAGGAAGGATCTTTTCAAGAGCGGTCAGCCAATCCGCGCAATTCTGCTCGGTCCATCCTTTGGCTGGATACAGAACGTTATAATCGGCGGAACAGGTGCGGAGAATACTGCCTGCGGCGTTTGCCAGAATTCCTTTTAGGGATGAAGTGCCAAGATCAAGGCCGATATAGTATTTCATAAGGCGTTTCCCTCCTGTTATGTTTGGATGAGAGGAAGACTATTTACTAAAAATGAGCGTGAGGCTATCCAGCGGCTGAGCGTATTGGATCTTGATGGAAAGATCGACGGCGGACAGGATCTTATCGAGCGCGGAAGAAACCGATTCTCCCGGGATCGCAAGTTTGAAATCAAACGACGAGGCCCCGGCCGGCGCCGACTCGTAGACATGCCGGATCACCGCGGCGGCGTCCTCAACGTTGGTAAAGCGCAGAGAATAGGTTTTCCCGTTGAACTGATAAGCGATCTGAGAATAAATGTCGACTGCGTTTGTGGCATTGATTTCAGGAAAATACCTGCCATCGGCGGCGGCTACGGCGGAATACTGCTGGTCTGTCAGCAAGAAGTATGCGTAAGTGAAGACCATTTCTTTCCCAACGATCGTGCCGCCGCTCGTGGCGTCGACGACGTACCAGTTTCCGCCAAGCTGCACCTTGTTCCAGGCGTGGGAGACGCCCTCTTTCGTGACGCCGGTCACGCGAACGCAGGGAATGCCCTCGATACCGCAGAGCGCGGCATAGGCTTTGCTGATACCGTCGCAGACGGCCAGATGATCGTTGAATACGCCTTCCATATAGAAAGCGTTATAAGCGGACAGATTCTTGACGCCTTTCTTCGTCAAAGACAGCACGTAGTCGTCATAGGTGATCTCGGAAGCCAGGTATTCATAGATCGCTTTGGCTTTTTCCCACTCCGTCATGTCGTTGCGGACAATGCGGCGCAGGACGTTTTTCATGGAATTATAAAGCGAGGTCAGAGCGGTATTCGACGCGTCGATTACCGGTCGGTATCCGTGCTCGATGGCATAAAACAGCGCGTCGGAATTATTGACGAAAAAGGATTCCGGCCGCTTTTCAACCGCAAAATCATTAAACGAAGCGCTGCGGACATTGGGATAGGCGCCGATATTCAAGCTGGCAATGCGGGTATAGGCAACGGTCGGAGATTTTTTGGTCGCCATTTCCTCGAAAGACAATGAAATCGTCAGGACAGTATCGAGGAAGGAGGCGTTGACTTTATAGTTATTCAGTGTTAAGCCGTTGTCGATCAGATATTGCAGCAGATTATTGACGCTGGGAACGGAGAAGGACAGAAAGAACTCCTTTTCGGGTACGCGGTTCAGAATCATGATATTGAACTGATGAAGCAGTTCTTCGCGGGAAGAAAGTTTGGAGTCCTCGCCGTTCGGTCTTTCTGCGCGGCCGTAAAGGGTCAGGTTTCCGACCGGCATCGCCGTGCCGATATACGGAATCGTGTAAGAAGAATCTGTATACCAGACGATCTCTTTACCGGACGGAGGCGTGACGTTCCACGGAGATAAAAAGGTCAAGCTCTCCCCTGCCTCTATGTACTGGGCGTAAAGATTCGCGTTATAATAATAACGGCAGATCTGACTGTCGGCAAAGTGTGCGTCGATGCGGACGGATTTTGTGACGTTGTTATAGCGGCAGCCGTCGAAGAGACCGTCGTATTCCCATCCGAGAAAGATATTGACTTCCTCTCCGATGATGGACGATTCAACGTTCGGATACGTGATCACGTCTCCGTAATGAGCGTCGCAGCTGGCTACGAGCTCGCCTTTGACGTAGATATCATAGTGATAAACGATCGGCTCGACGGTATATAGCATCACAAAGCGCGTATCGGCGCTCAATTTATACGGGAAAACCTCCGGAACGCCGTCGCCGTCGGCGTCCCAGCCGATCAGGGTATAACGAGCCTCCACGTCGTCGTTCAGCGTGACGTTCGGCTCGGGGATCAAAGTCCCGTCCGGGAGGGTCTGTCTGCCAAGGATCGTGCTCCCCTGAACGTATTCACACGTATAGGTCGCTGACGAAGGTGAAGTCGGTCTCACGGCAGCGGGCTGCGTCGACGTCGAGGGGTCGCGCGTAGTCGCAGGAATCAGGATATGACACCCGGAGAGAAAAACGGTAACCAACAAAACACAGAAAACAACCAGAAAAAGCGAGAACTTTTTTGATTCCAACATGCTGTCTTCTCCTCATGATAGGATAAAAGAATTATAGCATAAAACGGAGGGGACAGCAAGGTTATTTTCACAGGAGACGCGTCATCATTTTCATCATAGCGCGCTTATGTTCCATCAGGGAATGAGCGTAGATGCTCAGCGTAACGGACGGATTGGCGTGCCCCAGAATCTCCGAAAGGGTCTTGATATCCATGCCGTTTTCGATCGCGCGCGTGGCGAAGGTATGTCGAAGAGCGTGAAAGCTGACGTGGCGGATGCCGAGGCGTTTCAGCATTTCGTCATAGCGCCAACGACAGGCCCACGGGGCCATTTGGGAACCGTCACGATATGAGCAGACGTAATTTCCGTCAACGAGAATTTTCAAGCGCCGCAAACCGTTCAGGATATGATCGGGAAGCGGGATCGATCGATAAGACGTCATGGATTTCGGCGCGTCCGTCATCAATATCCAGCGTCCGCTCGCGTCACAGCTATTATAAACGGTTTTATTCACAAACAGGAGTTCACGCTCAAAATCGACGTCATCCCAAGTCAGGGCGCATAACTCCCCTATTCGCAGACCGGTATAAAGGCAAAGGATGTAGCAATAGTATTCCGGATTATCGCTTAGATCTATAAAGCGCTCGATTGCTTTCTGTTCCTGTACCGTGAAGCATTTGATCTCTGTATGATAGGATTTCGGCGCACGTCGGATTCTTATACAGGGATTTTTTTCGATCAATTCCAGATCAACGGCGTAGTTATACGCGCATTGTAAAGTCACGTACGTATTGTTGACCGTGCCGGGTGAAAGCAGTCTGCCGGTGCGAAGGCTCACGGTTTTTCTCAGGTCGTTCACAAAAGCCTGCACATCTTTGCGGGTGATCGTATCAAGTTCCATTTCAGACAAACTGCTCTGCTCTATGTAATTCCGGATGTTACTGCGGTAGCGTACATAAGTCTGGTGCTTGACGTTTCCTTTATGGTGATTTTCCAACCAGTCGTCTAAAAACTCAATCAGTTTCATAAACTCCTCCATTATGCATGATGAATCTTGTATTTCATGTTCTCCAACATCATTAAGAAAGCCAACCTGAGCGCGGATAAGCAGGCTGTGCGCGAGATGAACATGGCGCTGGCCGAGTATACTGCCGCCCACAACTATGTGAAGCCTCAGGATGTTGAGACGGTTATGAAGATCCTTGGCGAGTTGGGCTACAACTCTTATAACTGGGCCTGCCTTACCACCGGATATTCGGTCTATTATGACAAGCAGGAGAATCAGATGGTGCTCTACAGCGCGAAGTCTGCTTCTATCGAATATCCCGAAGGCTATGAGGGCGTCAACGTTTTCGTAGCGGAAAACAAGACCGACGAAAGATTCGCTGAGTACAACAACAACGTCAACAGAGCGCTGAGCATCGATTACTCGTTCTCGAGCTCCACCGCTTCTCAGTCGGGCACCACGCTGGTCAGCACAAAAGAAACGGACGACTCGGCTAAGGTCATCAGCAGCGCGCTCAGCGGTGCTGAAGGCGCCAAGATCGCGAACACGATCGGTATCGACTCCGTTGGCGTTTACGTCAACGCTTCCACCTTCAACCGTTCCTCCACGTACGACGCGCTGAATCCCAGCACCTCGACTTATGCCGAGATCGCGGCCTATCACCTGTCCAACCAGGAAACGATCGTGCTGGAGAATAACGGTGAGTTGAAGGCCAACACGTTCGTCGTGTCGGTGAACATCGCCGAGAACGCGACCGCGCAGCAGATCAAAGAAGCGCAGGTAGCCGCCGGTGATTTCGTGTATTCCGTCTTCGTTCAGAAAAACATCGGTATGCTTGAGGAAGAAGTTGCCGTTATCCTGCCCGCAGGGTCCACGATCGACGTTTCCTCCCATGAATGGCAGGCTGCCAAGCAGTTCTCCGGTTATTTCGGAACCGATGATCCTGACCATCCGGTCGTGATCAAGGGCCTGAGACTGACCGATGCGACGTCCTATGCTCTGACCTATCAGCTCCAGGGTTCGTCCTCCCGCTATAACATCACCGGCTTCATCGGCGCCATCTATGGTGACTCGATCGTTGAAAACCTTGTTTTCGAAGACATCACGCTGGACTCTCCCGGCAAGGACTATATTATTGCTGAAGGACAGAATAACAGAAACACCGTCGCTATCATCGGCGGTATCATTCCCGATCGCTGACCGGTATCGCCTCTGTTGGCGGAATCGTCGGTTATATCGGAGCCGAGCAGGGCTCTGCTGATTTCAACGGTACGGTTCTGATCGAGAACTGCAAGTTCGCCGGAAGCGTCGTTTCGACTGACGAGACTTATGCTTCCAAGGCCGGTTATTCTCCTGCTGGCGGTATCCTAGGCTTCACCTGCCGCTGCAGCAACACCGACGCCGATATCACGATCAAGAACTGCACGTTCTCGGGTAAGGTATCCGGTCAGGGTTCTGTCGGCGGTATCGTCGGCGGCGAAATCAACGGTAAGATCACGATCGAGAACTGCTCGGTAGAAGGGGCCACCATCACGACGAACGGCACGAAGGGCAACGTTGCCAAGATCGTCGGCTATACGCAGCAGGCTGTTAACATCGATGCCAACACGCTTAATTCCGTATCTTCCGGCGATGTTTACGTATATGTTGACAAAGCAGCCAAGGTGAACGGCGCTTCTGTCGCTGCCAAGACGGAACTTAAAAAATAATATATCTCCTCAATAGATTTTTACAGAGAAAGGCGGTGTGAAAAATGATTCTGCTCCTGATAGCATTGGTATCACTGAGCGCGATCTATTTCACCCGCCTTTTGTCGAGGAAAAGATGAAGGCGGCCGCAATTTCCGTTGCCGTCCTTTATATTTATCTGATCGCGTGGACCTATGCGGTGTTCGTGCTGGACGTGGCCGATCTCGGTTTTTCCGATACGGAGACCCGCATATCGCT
>JAHAZM010000066.1 GCA_018385275.1 Eubacteriales bacterium
CTTCCCAGATATGCTGCCATTTTGCTTCGATCTGTTTCGGATCGTATTCTTTTGCCATAGGGTTCCCCTCTTACTGAAAATATATCAATATCATAATCCCGCAGTCAGGTATTGTCAAGGAAAACGCGGCTTTTCCCGCATAAAACCCCGCTTTTCTGGGGACGGACCGCCGCTTTTAATAAGCCGCGGCCGGCGTTTCATTTTCGCTGGATCAGAAGAAAGCCTTTGACGACGAGCAGGGCAAAACAGAGAATCCCGGCATACGGCTGTTTGGTCGCCAGAAAAACGGCGACGCAGACGACGGAGAGCACGGCGCCCGTTACGAGTCGGTGCCGGTTCCGTAGCGGGTCTTCCGAGCGGGCGAGGATCACGCCGCAGATCCCATTCAGGATCGTGACGCCGATCACGACGAAAAATACGATCCTGACCCATGAACTGACGCCGGTCAGCCCGAACAGCGATACCGCCGCGGGGGGATCTCCTCCGTTCCCAAAAACGGGCAGGAACAGCAGGACGGCCGTCAGGATGTCCAGCGCGCCGCACAGGAGCGAGATATACCGGTCGGCAAACGTTTTTTTCTCGTTCTCTGCCGCCGAAAGGATCTCGTCCGGCCCGATCAGTTCGTCGATCGTGACGGAGAAAAACCGGGACAGTTCCTTCAGGGAGTCGATGCTCGGATAACCTCGGCCGGACTCCCATTTTGAAACGGCCGTTCTGGAAACGAAAAGCGCTTCGGCAAGCTCCTCTTGCGTCAGTTCCTTGCTTTTTCTCAGTTCCTGAAGCTTTTGATTGAACTCCATCTTTTTCTATTCCTCCTTGTTCCGTGCGGTCTTTTTCCGATCCGTCATGATGACGAGGGCGCGGTAAAGAAGAAACAGTCCCGCGCTGAGCAAAACCGAACCGATGATATCGCCGACCCAGTGCACGCCTGAGATCAGCCTCCCGATCACCATGAACGCGGAGAACGCCTCCGTCACCGCGCCTGCGGCATGCCGCAGCGCCGGATTGCCGAACCTTCGGCTGATCTGAAACCGGCATGTCGGCATCACGCCCAGGACCAGGAGCGTGGTGGAGGAGGGGTAGGATGCCTCCATATTCCCGTTTATCAGGACCGGCCTGTAATGGATCGGGATCATTTCAAACAGCAGGTACGCGGTCAGCACCAGCAGATAGTATCCCCCCAAAAGAAGGATATCCGGATCGACCCGGAGCAGGCTTTTCCGTCGGATCAGCTGGACGAATCCGAGTCCGCCGAAGCACAGGCAAACGACGACGGGCACGAGCCCCAGCCAGTCTGTGACGGCGTAGAGCGTCATGTTCGTCCCCGTCATTTGATGAAACCACACGTGGAACGTCGCAAACCCGATCGCCGTTCCGTTTACGCCCGCCGCCTGTACGTCGACGTGCCGGATCAGGATCGTCCACACGACGAAACCGACCAGCAGACCGGCGCCGGCTAACAGGTCTCTTTTCTGTTTCTCTTTCATTTTCGTTCATTCCTTTCGCTTTGTACCGGAGTCGGAACAAAGATACCACAAAGGAAGAGAAAAAGAAAGAGCCGCGTAGTGTCGCGCCTGCGACACGGATCGTGTCGTCCGTCTGGCCGCAGACGTCGGAAAGGATCGCTCCTTTTTTGTTGAACGTTTGACCGGCCGCCTGCCGTTTTTCATACGGCCGGAACGGCAGTGGAGGCACCGGCCCCTGTTTTTCGGCAGGGCTCTTATCCCGTTTTTCCGCCGGATAAAAAACAACAGACGCCGCATCCGGCGCCTGTTGCTTTTGTCTGAGATCGGTTTCGATCAGCGACCGCGCTTTTTTGCAAAGCAGGCGTCGCAGTAAACCGGCTTGTCCTCGCGGGGACGGAACGGGACTTCGGTCTGGCAGCCGCATTCGGAGCAGACTGCCGGATACATCTGCCGCTCGCCGTTGTTGTTGCGCGCCTGCGCTTTGCGGGCGGCACGGCAGGCGGGGCATCTGCCGGGCTCGTTCTGGAAGCCTTTTTCCGCGTAGAACTCCTGTTCGGAAGCGTTAAAGACGAATTCCTTGCCGCATTCCTTGCAGACGAGGGTCTTGTCCATTGCCATGTTCGTGAACCTCCAATCCATATTTTCCCGTGAATCTCTGCGGCTCTGGAAAACCATGTATGGAAGGATTCAGAGTTGTAATCGATTAAACGAGAATATGGATAGTATAACCTGTTTTTCGTGAATTGTACAGCGTTTTTTTACAAAAGCCGCAGGACGGCCCGGCACAGGGCGTGCCGATCGGCGCAGGGGATCGGGAAAGCGAACAATTCGAAGGCGAACGGTTCGCCGTGCGAGATCGGTGCCATGGCGCCGACCGCTTCGCTCAGATGCGTCAGGTTTTCAATGACGGATATACCGGCGTCGAGCAGACGGTCGAGACTGCGCCGCTCTCCGGGAATATCCACGCCCGGCGCGTCGATCCCGACGAGACGGATCCCCCGTTCGATGATGAAATCCACCAGCTTGTCCGTCAGATACGAATAGGAATCCGCATAGACGTCGGGATCGCGCATCTCGCTTTCACCGGTATAAAGCAGCATAATATCGCCCGCGTCGAAAACTTCGCAGCATTTGTTGTAATCGATGACGATATCGCCGCGCACGTCCAGGATCCCGGCCGCTCCGCAGAAAGTGGAAAGAGGAAGATCGCCCTCAGGCAGCCACAGACGGGTCTCAAAACCCTTGCGTTGTAATGTCAGATCTAAAAGTCCGTATTCGTCGCTCATATCAGTTCGGGTAAGCTACTTTGCGCATTTCGTGATCGTAGATGTCCTTGGTATCGAACATCCCATAGGTGTTGAGGAACCGGTTCCGCCAGCTCGAACTCGTCAGGTTGGTGCCGTCCAGAGCGAAGCGGTGCATGAAGAGGCCTTGTCCGTCGGCAAAGTTCCACAGGATCGGATTGGTGTCCACGTTGAAGAAGATGCGGAATCCCGCGTCGACCAGCGCCTGATGCATCTTTCCGATATTCTTGAAATTATTCGGCATCTTGCCGTCGAAATAGTATCCGCCGTAGGGATAGAAATACAGCGCCGTTTCACCCACCAGCGGCACGACCTCTTCCTCCCATTGCCATACTTCCGCGACGAAACCGTCTTCATTGATATAGCGGCTGGCATAAGCGCTGTCGGTCGCGATCCGGTCCATATGATAGTGGCCGTAGCTGTGAGAGCCGAAGGACCAGCCGCATTCCTTGAGCGCGGCGACGACCTTCCGGCACGCCTCGATCTCACTCTCCCGGTTGGGCGATCCTTTTTGCGTGCGATAGCCCAGGATCCCGTCGAAGCCCGTCAGCGCGATCGTTCCGCGCGCGCCGTTGAAAGAGAAATCGGGATGCTCGGCAATAAAACTCTCCAGGATCGGGAACACTTCGTTGTCATAGCTGACGAGA
The DNA here is from genome assembly GCA_018385275.1 of Eubacteriales bacterium. Taxonomy (GTDB): domain Bacteria; phylum Bacillota; class Clostridia; order Christensenellales; family MB2-83; genus MB2-83. The sequence continues at coordinate 3,418 of JAHAZM010000066.1, forward strand.
TCCCGCCCCGTCGGATTGTGAGCGCCGCTGGTAAAGGTCGCGATACGCCCGGCTTCGTCCAGAATGAGTTTATCGACCATGCCTTGACCCATCTTGTTATGCGCGTAGACTACGTCGTCGACGGAGAAAACGAAGGGCTTCTTGCCCTGCGGCAGCTTGAAACTGGCTTTTTTGACCTGCACGCGGGTGCCGTTTTTCTCTCCCTCCTCATAGAGCATGTTCATGTCGATGAGGATGTAGTCGTGCTCGTAGAGAGCCTCGAGGATGCGCTTGAACTCTTTGGCGTCGATGCAGTCGGCGTGATAGGAACCGCTGAACCCGAGCTCGGGGAACGCCACCAGACAGTGCGTAAACAGACTGACGACCGTCCCGTTGAAATTGACCAGCGTCTGATTGGCTCTCGCCTGATAGGTGCTGATCAGCGAGGAGATCTGCGCGTCGTCCGGGTAGTATTTCTGCAAAGTCAGCAGCAGTTCGACGGCCTTGGCGTAGTTATACTTGGACGCGTACTGCTCCGCTTTGACCGTGACGTCGGTATACAGGGCGGAGACGTATTCGCTGCGCTTGGTCTGCGCTTCGGCGTAAAGCGCCTCGTCGGTGCGGTTGACTTTTTCCAGCTGCTCCAGCGCCGCCGCGTAATCGCCGCTTTGCGCGAGCGTCAGCGCCGCCGAATACGCGTTGCGCGACGTTTCATAGCCGGAAACCGTGGCCTTGGCCTCCGTGGCTCTGGCGGTCAGCATCGAGATCGTACCCAGACGGGTAAAAGCGTTGCTTGCCCGTTCGTAGGTGATGCCGCGGTTGATATAGGCGTCGAGCAGCGCGTCGATCCCGTCGTTGAAAAACGGCATCGCCCGATCGCCGAAGAGCGACAGGTTGGCGAATTTGGAGACGAAGATGGTTTCCTCGTAATTGTCGTTCTGCGTATAAAGCACGCACTGGCACACAAAATCGTTCAGCACGGGCGTGAGCGTTTCATTGATGATCTTGGCTTGCTTGGGGTGGCGGTTCAGCGCTTCGTTCCAATAATTGCAGGCTTCTTCCGTTTTGCCGGCGTTAAGCAGGGAATTAAACTGATCCGCGCTGACGTCGCCGGGAAGCTTATTATTATTGCCGAAATACATATAGGCCAGGATCCCCAACAGGATCACCAGCAGAACGATGACGACGACGTAAAGAAGCGTGGGAGAGTGAGGGCGGCGTGAAGCGGCCTGCCTGCGGGAGCCGATCTCACGGGAAGAATAGTGTTGCATAGCGAAGCCTCCTTTTTTACTGAGTCTATTATATACCATAGAACGAAAAAACGCCACCGAAATTTACAGAAGGGTTTGATCCAACAGTTTATAGGCGTTGGTGCTGAAAGCGAATTTGTCCTCGTTGCTGATCTGATTGGCCGCGGCGGTGTCAAGCATGGAAGCGCGTACCAGCGACGCGTAACCGTGCCGCCGGCGGATCGCGTCGGCGCATCGGTCCATGACCTGCGCGGCGGCGTGCGTTTCCGGATCGAAAAGCGTCATCTGTTCGCCTTCGGCGGGGCAAAAGCGGCCCAGAGCGAGTCCGACCTGCCGGATCCGTTCCCCGCGCCATATTTCGTCGGCCAGGATCTGCGCCGCGGCGTAGATCTCGTTGGTCACGTCGGTCGGCGGGGAAAGTCTCCGCTGGGCGCAGCGGTAGGCCAGCGTATTGTCCCGCAGCGCGACGCGGACGACGCCGGCCCGGCAGCCGATCGCCCGCAGACGGAAAGCCACCCGTTCCGCGTGCGTCAGCAGCGCGGCGGAAATTTCGGCGCGGGTGAGCAGGTCGCGCGGCAGCGTGCCGCTGTTGGAAATACTCTTGAGCGGAGAAGGGACGGGCACGACGGGCGACAGGTCGATACCGTTGGCCCGTTCCCAGAGCGCGTGCCCGCTTTTTGTGCCGAATTGCGAGCAGAGCAGACTGAGAGGAGAGCGTGCCAGATCTCCGATGGAGAAAATCTGCAGCTCCCGCAGCCGTCGGGCGGAGGAGGGCCCGACGTACATGAGCTCGGAAACGTCCCGCGGCCAGAGCAGTTCGCGGAAATTCTCGTCGGTCAGGATCGTGACGGCGTCCGGCTTCCTGTAATCGCTTCCCTGCTTGGCCAGCAGTTTGTTGGGCGCGACGCCCACCGAAACGGTAAGCCCCAGCTCATCCTTGACCCGCTGCCGGATCGTATCGGCCGCCTGAGGAGCGGGCCCGAACAGCCCTTCGCAGCCGCTGTAATCGAGATAGGCCTCGTCCAGTCCGCCGCTTTCGACCAAAGGCGAATAATACTGCAGGATCGACATGAAACGGCGGGAGTATTCGACGTAGCGGTTCATCCGCGCCGTCAGATAGATCCCCTCGGGACAGCGCGCCCGCGCCTCCGTCAGCGGCATGCCGGCGTACAGCCCTTTCTTTTTGGCCGACGGCGTCGCCGCCAGGACGATGCCGTGACGCGCCTCGGCGTCGCCCGTGACTACGACGGGCATGGCGTAAGTATAGCGCCCGCCGCTCATCGCGACTTCGCATGAAGCAAAAAAACTATTCATATCCACGTGCATGATCGTACGCAAAACGGCTCCTAAAAATACAAACAAATGTTCACTTTTATCATAGCATACCGCGCCGCCGGTGTAAAGAAAAAAATGCTATGATTTTCGTCGAAAGAGTGGTATAATACAAAAATAAGAATCATAGCATTTTGGAGTAAACGATATGTGCGGAATTTGCGGCTTTACCGACAAGATTGAGGACCGGGAGGCGGTTTTGGACCGGATGATGGAGCGCATCACCCATCGCGGCCCGGACAGCAGCGGAAAATACCTGACCGACGAGGTCGCCATGGGCTTTCGCCGCCTGAGCATCATCGACTTGGCGGACGGTTCCCAACCGATGCACAACGAGGACGGGACGCTGACGATCACTTTTAACGGTGAGATTTATAATTACCGCGAACTGCGCGAACGGCTGCTGCAGTCCGGACACGTTTTCTCCACCCGTTCCGACACGGAGGTCCTTCTCCATCTGTACGAGGAGAAGGGAGAGGATATGCTGACGGACCTGCGCGGCATGTTCGCCTTCGCAATCTGGGATGAGAAAACCTCCACGCTTTTCGCCGCTCGCGATTATTTCGGCATCAAGCCGTTTTACTATCGCCACGACGGCAGGAATTTTGCTTGGGCTTCCGAGATCAAAAGCCTGCTGGCCGATCCCGCGGTCGTCAAAGAATTCAACCCCGCCGCGCTGGAGAATTATTTGTCCTTTCAGTATTCGGCGCTGCCGGAAACCTTCTTCAGAGGCGTTTTCCGTCTGCTCCCGGCGCATTGTCTGACCTATCACGACGGCGAACTGTCCGTCCGGCGCTGGTGGCAGCCACGCTTTGAGACACGGGAAATGACGCTCGACGAGGCCGTGGACCGCATCGACGAGGTCATGCTCGACAGCATCCGGGCGCACATGGTCAGCGACGTCGAGGTCGGCTCCTTCCTCTCCAGCGGCGTGGATTCGTCCTATGTGGCTTCCTGCTTCCACGGCGACAAAACCTTCACCGTCGGCTTCGATTACGACAAATACAACGAGATCGGATATGCTTCCGAGCTGTCCTCTTACGTAGGCATCCGGAATTTCAACAAAGTCATCACCACCGAGGAGTTCTGGAACGTCCTGCCCACCGTTCAGTATCAGATGGACGAGCCGTTGGCCGACGCCGCGGCGGTGGCGCTGTACTTCGTCAGCCAGCTCGCCAGTCAGCACGTCAAGGTCGTCCTCAGCGGCGAGGGCGCCGACGAGCTTTTCGGCGGTTATAATATCTACCAGGAGCCGCTTTCTCTCCACGGCTATACCCGTCTGCCCCGTTTCCTGCGCAAAGCCCTGGCCGCCGTCGTGCGCGCCGTTCCCTTCAGCTTCAAAGGCAAAAATTTCATCATCCGGGGCTCCAAGACCGTGGAGGAGCGCTTTATCGGAAACATGAACATCTTCAGCGTGGCGGAGCGCGATAAACTCCTGCGCGCCGGCTCGCACGGCCTGACTCCTCAGCAGATCACGGCGCCGTATTACGCGCTGGCCAAGGACTGGGACGACATCACCAAAATGCAGTTCGTCGACATCCATACTTGGCTGGCCGGCGACATCCTGCTCAAAGCCGACCGCATGAGCATGGCGCATTCGCTCGAGCTGCGCGTGCCCTTTATGGATAAGGAAGTTTTCAAGGTCGCGTCCTCGCTCAAGACCGAGTTCCGCACCAATAAAACCAGCACCAAGTACGCCATGAGACTGGCCGCCCGCCGCCATATCCCCGAAGAAGTCTCCCGCCGCCGCAAACTGGGCTTCCCCGTGCCGGTGCGTATCTGGCTGCGCGATGAAAAATACTACAATATCGTGAAAGCCGCTTTTGAGCGCGAGCCGATGCGCGAGCTGTTCAACACGGATTATCTGCTCAAACTGCTTTCCGATCACTACAAAGGCAAACGAGATAATTCCCGCAAGATTTGGAACGTCTATATGTTCACCGTCTGGTATCAGCAGTATTTCGGTTGACGGAGGAGGAGAGCTATGCTTCTTGAAACCCTGATCCAAAGGATCGATCATACCGTCGTGACCGGCAACCCCAAGCGCGCCGAGATTGAATCGATCTGCTACGATTCCCGTCGTGCCGTGCCCGGCGCCTTGTTCGTCTGCATGGAGGGCGCCGTCAGCGACGGACACGATTACGCCGCCGCCGCCTATGAAAAGGGTGCCCGCGCGTTTCTGGTTTCCAAGGATGTGACGCTCCCGGACGGCGCCGTGATCGTAAAAACGCCCAATACCCGTGTTGCGCTCGCGGCCGTCAGCGCGGCGTTTTTCGGAGATCCGGCCAAAGAACTGCGCGTCATCGGCGTGACCGGCACCAAGGGCAAGACCTCGATCACCTATATGATCCGCGCGATCCTGACCGCCGCCGGCTATAAATGCGGCATCATCGGCACCATCGGCACCTTTGACGGAGAAAACTACGCCTCGGCCAAAAATACGACGCCCGAGTCCTACGAGATCCAGCGTCTTTTCGCGCAGATGGTGCGCAACAACTGCTCTTACTGCATTATGGAGGTCAGCAGTCAGGCGACCAAACTGGACCGCGTAGCCTGTATCGAGTTCGACTCCGCCGTTTTCACCAATATCTCGCCCGATCATATCGGCCCGGGCGAGCATGCGGATTTTGAAGAATATCTCTCCTGCAAGGCCAAACTCTTCGCTCACGCGGGGCATGCGTTCCTCAATGCCGACGATCCGTACGTGGAAGCCATCCGCGCCGCCGCTACCGGTACGGTCATGACGTACGGCATCGTGCGCGAGGCGGATGTGACGGCCGGCAATATCCTGCTGCTGCGGGACGGCTCGCGTCTCGGCGTCAGCTTTACGCTCAACGCCGACGGCCGCCGCTACGATGTCACGCTTGGCGCGCCGGGACGTTTCAGTATCTATAATTCGCTGGCCGCGCTTTGCGTGGCGCATCATATCGGCGTCGACATGGAGAACGCCATCGCCGCTCTGAAGGACTTCCATGCCAAAGGCCGGATGGAGGCGCTGAAACTCGACGTTCCCTATACGGTCATCGTGGATTACGCGCACAACGCCGTGAGCCTCGAGAACGTCCTCACCGCGATGCACGGTTACGATGCCAAGCGCATCGTCACGCTGTTCGGCTGCGGAGGCAACCGCGACCGCCATCGTCGTTTCGAAATGGGCGAGGTCTCCGGCCGCCTGTCGGATCTGACCGTCATCACGTCGGATAACCCGCGCAACGAGGAACCCATGGACATTATTGCCGACATCGTGAAAGGCATCGAGCCGACCGACGGCAAGTACGTGACGATCCCGGACCGCGAGGAAGCCATGCGCTGGGTGCTTGCCAACGCCCGTCCCGACGACATCATCCTCGTCGCCGGCAAAGGCCACGAGGATTATCAGGAGATCAAAGGCGAACGTCGCCATTTCGACGACGCCGAGACGCTCTATCGCATCGCGGAGGAAATGGGGATCGCCCGCAAATGACCCCGTTCTCTTGTCAAAAAAAGCGCCGATTGGCGCTTTTTGTTTTCCCTTAATTTACATGAACGGGATCCTTCCGATCCCGCCCGTACTGTGCCGTCGCTTGTCTCAAACAAGTAAACGCATAATTCCGTCGGCCCCTTTCTTCGCGTTCCGCCGCCGCGTTTTCCGATTCGGCCTCCGCATATATCCCGTTTATCCACTCGGACGGCCTGTTTTTTTCGCACGATCGCCGCTCTCGTGCGCTCCCCGGTCCGTCAAACCGCTTCGTTTCGTTTGTGCTTCGCCGTGATGCGACGGGATCGGCTTCTCTCCCCCGGGCCGCGATCGTCCGCGCTGTCCCGATGGATCTTATTTTACCATCCCTTAATATACATCTGTTGACGAGCCGCCTTTGCGCCGCTCGGACAAGCAAAAGCCCGGCCGTGAGGCCGGGCTTTTTATCAGTCCGCCGCGATCAGTCTTTGCCGATCAGATCGCTCATATCGTATTTGCCGGCCGGAACGCCGACGATGAAGCGCGCCGCGCGCACCGCCCCGCGGGCGAAGACCGCTCTCGATTGGGCGGAGTGTTTGAGCTCGATGACCTCGTTGTCTCCGAGAAACAGCACGCTGTGTTCTCCGACGACGGTACCGCCGCGGATGGCGTGAATGCCGATTTCTCCGGGCTGCCGCGGGCAGTTTTTCCCGCTGCGTCCGCAATGCGTCCAGGTCGCCGCGCTCGAGGCGCTCATGGCGCTTTCGGCCAGCATCAGAGCCGTCCCGCTGGGCGCGTCTATCTTTTTATTGTGATGGGCTTCCACGATCTCTATATCGTAATCTTCTCCGAGAAAAGCCGCGGCTTTTTTGACCAGCGCGCACAGCAGATTGACGCCGGGCGACATGTTGGCCGAATAGAAAACCGGGATGCGGGCGGCGGCTGCGTCGATGCGCGCTTTTTGCTCGTCGCTGTAACCGGTGGTGGCGAGGACGACGGCGGTGCGGCGCGCTTCGGCAAAGTCCAGCAGACTCTCCAGCGCGGCGGGCCGGCTGAAATCCACGATCACGTCAGGCTCCGCGTCCGCTTTGTCAAAAGAAGCGACAACCGGAAAAGAATACGGAGAAACCGTGCCGGGGGTTACGGCACTGTCCACGCCGAGGCATACCGTCATGTCGGGCGCCGCGCCGATCACTTCGACCAGCATATGACCCATTTTTCCCATGCAGCCGGAAAGAAGGACCCGAATCATATCGTACCTCCGTTTCAGAGCAGGCCGAGGCCGGCCAGCGCCCGGTCGACCTTTTCGGCGTCGGCCGGTTCGATGGGCGTCAGCGGCAGACGCAGCTCGTTTTCGATCTGGCCCAAACGCGCGAGCGCGTATTTGACCGGGATCGGATTGACTTCGCTGAACAGAGCGGCGACCAGCGCTTGATATTTTCTCTGCAGAGCGAGCGACTCGTCGGGTCTGCCCGTGAAATACGCCTCGCACAGACGCGCAAACCCGTCCGGTACCACGTTGGCGGCCACGGAGATTACGCCTTTTCCGCCGAGAGTCAGTACGCTGTAGACCAGCGGATCGTCTCCGCTGTAAACGCAGAAACGCTCCGTCGTCAGCGTGCAGAGCTCCGAGATCTGGCGAATGTCGCCGGAAGCTTCTTTGACGGCGACGATCGCGCCGCTGTCGCGCAGCGCCCGGACCGTCGCGGGCAGCATGTTCACGCCGGTGCGCGACGGCACGTTATAAGCGATGATCGGCAAAGCCGTCGCCGCGTGGATCGCTTCATAATGCGCGATGAGCCCTTTCTGAGTGCATTTGTTATAGTACGGCGTTACCGCCAGCTGCGCCTCGACGCCCAGTTCGGCGACCTTGCGGGAAAAAGCGGCCGCCGCCGCCGTGCAGTTCGAGCCCGTGCCGGCGATGACGGGCACGCGATGAGCGACGCGCTCGACGGCAAAACCGATAACGGACAGACGTTCCTCTTCCGTCATCGTGGCCGGCTCGCCCGTCGTGCCGCAGACGACCAGCGCGCTCACGCCGGAAACGATCTGCCGCTCGATCAGCCGGCCGAAAGCCTCGTAATCGACCCCGCCGTTCCGGAAGGGCGTGACGATCGCCGTGGCGACGCCTTGAAACAAGGGGAGAGTGTTCATGCTTCTTTATGCCTCCCGATCAAAATAACCTTTTTTGACCAGCAGTTCGGCCATCAGCACGGCTCCGCCGGCCGCTCCGCGCAGCGTATTGTGCGACAGGCAGACGAACTTGTAATCGTACTGAGAATCCGGGCGCAGACGTCCGATGGAGACGCCCATCCCGCGCTCTCTGTCACGGTCCAGCCGCGTCTGCGGCCGGTCGTTTTCTTCAAAGTACTGCAGGAATTGCTTCGGCGCGCTCGGCAGCTCCAGCTCCTGCGGTTCGCCGCGGAATGCCGCCCAGGTCTGCAGGATCTCCTCGACGGAGGGCTTGTGCTCGAAGCGCACGAACACGGCGGCCATGTGACCGTCGGAAACCGGCACGCGCAGACACTGCGCCGTGATGGCCGGCGCGGTCGCGTCCTCGATGACGTCGCCGCGGATGCGGCCCCAGATCTTCAGCGGCTCCTGTTCGGATTTTTCTTCTTCGCCGCCGATATAGGGAATGACGTTGTCGATCATTTCCGGCCAGCGCTCAAAAGTCTTTCCCGCTCCGGAAATGGCCTGATAGGTCGTGACGCAGACGTCTTTGACGCCGAACCGGTTCAGCGGATACAGCGCGGGTACGTAGCTCTGAAGCGAACAGTTGGATTTGACGGCGATGAAACCGCGTTTGGTGCCGAGCCGCCGCCGCTGCGCGGGGATAATATCCGCGTGCGCGCTGTTGAGCTCGGGGATAATCATGGGCACGTCCGGCGTGTGCCGGTGCGCGCTGTTATTGGAAATGACCGGGCACTCGGCGCGGGCATAGCGCTCCTCGAGCGCGCGGATCTCGTCCTTTTTCATATCCACGGCGCAGAAGACGAAATCCACCTGCGCGGCGATGGCCTCGGCTTCGGCGACCGCGTCGTGCACGATCATGTCCGCTATCGAGGAGGGGATCGGCTCTTTCATGGCCCAACGGCCCGCCACGGCCTCCCGATACGGTTTTCCGGCCGAACGGCCGCTGGCGGCGAGCAGCTTGATACGGAACCAGGGATGCTCCGCCAGAAGAGTGATGAATCGCTGCCCGACCATGCCGGTCGCGCCGATGATGCCGACGTTGAAAGTGTTCATAGTACCATTCTCCCGATCAATATTGGATGATTTGTTTTCTGTTGCGACAGAGATCCGCGCTTTTTTCTGCGTTTCCGGCGCCGATTCCCGGACGCCTGCCGGAACGGTCGTCTTTTCTGATTCTCCGGCGCGCGTCCGTCCTGTCTTCTTCCCCGCTTTTTCCTGCGTTTCGCAACGCGTTCCGCAAAGGAAACGGCAAAAAAATAGGCAGTCGCGACAAGCACACTGCACAATCTCCGGAGAGATCCGGAACGGCCATAGTGCTCCACCGGTTCATCACGCGGTGACAGTCCTGCCGCTGTTGACGGCAGGCCCAGGATCGGCGGACACAGAACCGACGGACCCTTCGGCGGTGAATCCTTTTGACGTCCCGTGGTGACGGATCCTGTGAGATCCTCCGGTTCAGTCTACTGATATTGACCGCGCCTCTATCGCCTTTTTATTGTAACACCCGACGTCGGCCTTGTCAAACGATACTTTCCGCCGTTTTGGCCGGCGTTTCTCGTTCCGTTCCGCTCCTCCGATAAATTTAAAAAATATTGATTGTAAGTTTACAGTTTTTAGAGTACAATAATTTAAATACGATGTTATCATATACGGGAACAGGTTTACAAAAGGAGAACGCGCATGGGAAAATTCATGGATAAACTGATCAACGGCGATCCGAACAAACCGGATCTGACCGCCGTTCCGGAAACCAGACCTCAGCTGTTCTGGCTGTCGCTGAAAACGAATATCTGGAAAATGGTAGGCCTCAACGGCTTATACTCGGTATTTCTCATACCGCTGCTGCTGTTTTCGCTTTATTATTTCATGTTTTTGATGGCGGCGGGCGGAATGGCCGACGGTCTTGTTTTTGCCGACCCGTTCACCAACTCCCTCCTCAAGAATAATATGCAGGCCTATACGATGATGGACCTGCTGCCGACGTATTTTCTGATCGCGACGGTGCTGCTCGTCATCTCGGGTCCGGCCAGAGCCGGCATGTACTACGTCGTGCGCAACTGGTCCTGGGGCGAGCATTCCTTCTTCACCAGCGATTTCAAAGACGCCATGAAGAAGAACTGGAAGCAGGGCGTTTTCTTTGAATTCCTCACCGGCTTCGTCCTGCTGTGCCTTTCTACCAGCTATATTTATTACACGCGCTTGAGCAGCGTTCAGCCGGCTTGGCAACTGGCCAAATACTTCGTCCTGGCCATAGCCGTGATCTATTTTCTGATGACGATGTATATCTATCCGCTGCTTGTCACCTACAAGCTCAAGATCTGGCAGATCCTGAAAAACGCCTTCCTCATGGCCGTCCTCAATCTGCCCATGACGATCCTGTTTTCTCTGATCCCCGTGGCCGTCGTCGCGATCTCTTTCCTGCTCGGGAACCCCATGTACGGGCTGGCCGTCATGGTCATCATCGGATTCTCGTTTACGGCGCTGGCTCAGTTCAGCTATTGCAACAAAGTCTTTGATAAATATCTCAATCCCCAGATCGAGGGCGCCCAGGTGCGGCGCGGCCTCAAACCGCTGAAAAACACCAAGAAGGCGGGGGCCTGACGTCATGGCGTATACAGAGTTCGCTCAGATCTACGATAAACTGATCGCCGACCGCCCCTATGAAAAATGGCTCGCCTTCATTGCCGACCGCCTGCCGGCCGGCGCGCGGAAAGCCGCCGACGGCGCCTGCGGCACCGGCACGATCACGATGGGACTGGCCGGCAAACTCGGCCTCGAGACGGTCGGCTTCGATCTCTCGACCGAAATGCTCGGACTGGCCGCGCAGAAACTGCGCCGCGCCGGCGTAAGAGCCGTTCTGGTTCGGCAGGATCTGACCTCTTTTGCCCTGAACGGGCCTGTGGACCTCTTTACCGTCTGCTGCGACGGCGTCAATTATCTGCTGCGTGACGAGGAGGCCGAGGCTTGCTTCAGCCGCGTGTACGCGTCCCTGCGTCCCGGCGGCGTCTTCCTCTTCGACGTGAGCGCGCCGGCGAAACTGCGCGCCATGGACGGGAAGATGTACGGTTCGGACGACGAGGAGATCGCCTATATCTGGCAGAACGAGGTTCACGGCGATCTCATTGACATGAGCCTGTCCTTTTTCGTGCGCGGCGACGACGGCCGTTATTGCCGCATCGACGAGGAACAGACCCAGCGCCTCTATACGATCGGACAGCTCACGGATCTGCTGCATAAAGCCGGTTTTGCACATGTCGGCGCTTACGACGATTATACGGAACGGCCCGCGGACGAAACCAGTCTGCGCGTCACGTTCACGGCAAAAAAGGAAGGATAAATCATGGATCAGGTCATCAGAGGCGTCATGCTCGGCGGAGAAGCCCGTTTCGTACTGGCCCGCACGACGGAGCTGACGGAGGAGACCCGGAAAATATATCGTTACGCCCCGGTCTGCACGGCGGCGGTGGGCCGCCTGACGACGGCGGCCGTCATCATGAGCTCTTCGCTCAAAGACCGCGACGCCACGCTTTCGATCATGATCGAGGGCGGCGGCCCGGCCGGGCAGCTCATCGCGGTAGCCCGCCCCGGCGGACGCGTCAAATCTTATTGCTCCAATCCTTACGTCGATCTTCCTCTGCGCGAGGACGGGAAACTGGACGTGGGCGGCGCGGTCGGCCGCGACGGGTACGTCACCGTGATCCGCCGCGACGGCGAGGGCGAGCCTTATATGGGAAAGACTGAACTGGTCAGCGGAGAGATTGGCGACGATCTGGCGGCGTACTATACCGAATCAGAGCAGACGCCCACGGCGCTGGCGCTCGGCGTGTCCGTCGACGCGGCACGGGTGCGCGCCGCCGGCGGGATCCTCCTGCAGACCATGCCGGACTGCAGCGAGGCGACTCTGATCCTGCTGGAAAGCGCTCTGGCCGACATGGGCCCGATCAGCGGCTGGATCGGGGAAAAAGAAGACCTTTCCGCGCTGATCCGCGAAAAGATGCCTTTTCTGGACGCCGAAACGCTGGAAACTTTCCGGCCCGAGCGGCATTGCGACTGCGAATCGGCCATGCCCGCGGCGTTGGCAGCCGTCGGACGGGCGGAAGCCGAAGCGGCTCTGCGTGAGCAGGGGAAAATCGAGATCCGCTGTCATTTCTGCAACAAGACCATGACGTTCGGACGCGCCGACGTCGATCGGATTTTTGCCAAAACGGAGAAACCATGAACGGGAAAATCATTTCATTCGGAGAAGGCGCGGAGATGCTGTACGACAAAGCGCTGAAATGCATCGACGAGGGTGAAACGCTGCGCGCCGCGTCCTATCTGAAAAAGTGTATGGAGATGGAACCGGATAACGCGGCTTACGCGACCGAACTGGCGGTGCTGTACAGCCGTTCCGAGCAGTACGAACGCTCCAACGAGATCATTGCGCGCTGTCTTCTGGACCGGCCGGACATGCCGCCGGAGGTTTATGTGGCCATGGGCGTCAACGCCGCCGCCGCCGGCAACGCGGACGGCGCCCGCGATCTTCTGGAACGCTACCTCGATCTCACCGACGACAACGGCCCATATGCCGAGGACGCGGAGATGATGCTGGACGCCATCGAAGAGTACGGCTACGACGACGTGACGATGCAGACCGTTACGGTCCCGGGCCTGACGATGAAAGGCAATCAGGCGCTCGAGGACGGCCGGATCCGTGAAGCCATGACGCTCTACGAGCAGTCCGACGCGGAGACGCCGGATCGGCCGGAAACGCTCCTGCCGCTGGCGCTGACGTATTTCGGCTGCGGGATGAGCGAGCGCGGCATGGCGGTGCTGGAGAGACTGGTGCGGCTGGATCCGCACAACGTCGACGCGCTGTGCCATTATGTATTGTTCGCCAATCGCTGCGGTCTGAAGGGACCCGAGTATGAAAAACGCCTTACTTATCTGAAAAAATACCGTGGAGAGGAGCCGGATCCCCTGCGCAGGATCCTGCTCGTGCTGTGCGATCTGGGCGAGCATGAAGCGGTCCTGCGGCTGGCCAGACGGCTCGTCGTCCTCAGACCGTACGACGAGGCGGCCCATCATTTCGTGGCGGCGGCGCTGTATCGGACCGGCAAGATCCCGGCCGCGCTGGAGGAGTGGTCCCTGACGGACAATCTGGCGGACGGATCGGTGGTCGCCCGCTATTATCTCGGCAAATACAAGGAATCCGGGACGGAAGAGCCCGTCCCGCCGATGTACGTTTATCAGCTGCCCTACGCGGATATGATGCTTCTTTACCGCCGGACCGTGGACAGCTATGAAAAGAACGAGCCCCTGACCGAGGAGATGTGCCTTTTCACCAAATGGATGCTGGCCTACGCCGCGCCCGAGGAAAAGATGCTGTTTCTGATGCGCGCGGCCGTCTGCGACGACGATCGCCTGCGCCGGATCCTGCAGGGGTATCTGCTTTCGGAAAACGAAACCGATGAGATCCGCGCGTTCGGCGCCGGATTGATCTGCTCGCACGAGCGCGGCGACGTGTACATCTGTCAGGGCGGGATTCCGGAACTCTACAGCGATTGCCGCCGGCCCGAGTTCGACGTTTACGTCGACGCGCTGACGCTGTGCTGCGAACGGATGCGCGGCCGTTACCGGGATTTTCACCGCGCTTTGCTGAGACTCTTCCGGCTTATGCTGGAGCATGACGAGAGCGCCGCTCGCCCCAGGAGCGCCCGGGCGGTGGCCGCGGCGATGGAGTATATCGTCGCGACGTTTACGGAGCAGAAGACCGCGCCGTCCGAGCTGGCGGCTCTGTACGGAACGACGGTGCGGAGCATGAGAAACAGGGTCAACAGGATCCTCCATCAGGCGGAACAGGAGAAAGAACAGGAACATGAAACTGATTGATTACGACAAAATGTTCGAAGAGTACATGAAGCGGTACGTGACGGCGCACGCCGACGAGTTTCCCGACGAGGATTCCGTGGAGGACGCCCTGCCGGATCTGTACAATCACTGGGTGGACGAGCACAGAAAAGAGTTTGAAAAATATACCGACGCGGAAGAGCTGGTCAGACTGATCGCCGAATACGACGCTCAGCGTATTCCGTTGCCGGATCTGGTCTGCGACCGCATCACGGAGCTGCCCGACGGGCCGGCGGCCATGGCCCGCGCCCTCAGAAGCGAGAACTATACCGAAACGGTACAGATGACGCTGATTAACCTGCTCCGGGAGGTCGATTCGCTTCTGCCGCTGGATTGGTACCTGGAGCGCATCGAGGAAGCGGGCGCCGAGGACGAGATCGCAGACAACGCCGCCGAAGCGGTGGACGCGCTCGTCGACCGCGCGGGAGAGCGGGTCCGCAGCGCGTTCCTGCGCAGCGAAAACGACGAGGCGCGCTTCCGTCTGGTCGACACAGTCATCAATCTGGGACCGGACGAGCGGGTCTACGATTATCTGATTACCAATCTGCACGGCGGAGATAAAGCGATCTGGGCCGCCTATCTGGCCAAATACGGCGACGAGAGGGCGCTGCCGGACCTGCAGAAGGAACTGCGCAATTCGAAGATCGATTACATCGAGTACGTCGAACTGCGCAACGCCATCGAAGCGTTGGGCGGCACGCCTGAGATCGAAATGAGCTTCGACGGCGAAAAGTATTACGAAGCCCTTAAACAAAGAAGAAAGGAAAAGGGACTCGAGCCCTGATTCGCCGACCTTTGTTTCGTGCAGAATTGCGCCCGTGATCCTGCCGCCGGAGAGAAAACTTTTGAGCGATCCGGCCGCTTCCCCGGCGCCGAACAGGCTCCGGAGGAACGTCCGAAACAGGCGGGAAACAGGCAACCAACAGGAGAGAACAGGAACAGAACATGGGACAAACCTATCAACTGACGGCCACGGCCGCGTTCGGGCTGGAGGGCGTGACGGCGCGGGAACTGCGCACGCTCGGATTCGCGGACGTAAAAACCGAAAACAACCGCGTCGCCTTTACGGGCGACGCCGCAGAGATCGTGCGGGCCAACCTTTGGCTCCGTACCGCCGAACGGGTCTATGTGGTGCTGAAGCGCTATCCGGCCCGGACCTTTACGGAATTATTTGACGGCGCGGCCGCGTATCCGTGGGAGGAGTGGATCGGCCGCGACAGCGCGTTTATCGTCAACGGCAAGTGCGTGCGCTCCAAGCTGATGAGCGTGCGGGACTGTCAGTCCATTCTGAAAAAAGCCATTGCCGACCGGCTTTGCCGGAAATACGGCGTGAAATGGCTTCCCGAGACGGCGGAGCGCTATTCGGTGGTTTTTTCCGTTACGGACGACGAGGTCACGCTGATGCTTGATTCCAGCGGAGAAGGCCTGCATAAGCGGGGTTACCGCACCTTGAACGTCGACGCGCCGTTGCGCGAAACCACGGCGGCGGCACTGCTGCTGCTGGCGGGCTACGACGGGGTCCGGCCGCTGATCGATCCGTTCTGCGGCAGCGGGACCATCCCGATCGAAGCTTATTTCATCGCCACGGACCGGGCGCCCGGTCTGACGCGGGATTTCGATTGCACCGCCTGGAAACAGGTTCCCGAACAGGTGACCGAACAGGTGCGCGAACAGGCGCGGAACAGGTACAGACCCGACGCGAGTTTCTCCATTTCCGGTTATGACGTTGATCCGCAGGCCATCGCCGTCTCCCTTCGGCACGCCAGGGCCGCCGGCGCCGAACGGATCCGTTTCCGGCAGGGGGACGTGAGAGACCTTCGCGTTTCCGAAAAGAACGGACTGTTTCTGTGCAATCCTCCCTACGGCGAACGGCTGGAAGAGCGGGCGGAGGTGGAGAAACTCTACGCCGACATGAAGAAGGTCTTTGACCGGGCGGAAGGGTGGCGCCGCTACGTCCTGACGTCGGACAAAAACTTCGAGCGGATCTTCGGCCGGAAAGCCGACGCGAGACGCAAGCTGTACAACGGGATGATCGAGTGCTGCTTCTATCAGTATTTCGTCAACGCCCCGTCGGGCAAAGAGAACGGAGGCGTACAGAGCGGAAAAGAAGAAAACGGAAAGAGCGATTCCAAACAGCCGCTGACCGGAGAGACGGCGGCGCGCGGCAAAGAAAAACAAAGTGGGAAAAGTCTCGTTGCGGCGCCGCGGGAAAGGTTCACAAGGTATCACAGAACGTACCGCAGGGGTATCATGGGTTGCCGGGAAAGACAAAGAGAGACGGGCACGAAACCCGAAAGCACGGCGGCAACCGGGCGGCCTGTTACGCCCCGGGAACGAGCATGAGCCGGAAAAGGAGCACAGACATGAAAAAGCAGAACACCGCTGAAAAATACTATCGGCACGCGCTTGCGGTATACGCGGCGCTGACCGTGCTGATCGTTCTTCTTTTTGTGGGGACGGCCCTGGCCTGTTACGCATCGGGCGCCGACGGCATTTCCTTTTTGTACGGAGCGCTTTTCGTTTTTTTGTTCCTGGCGGCGCCGACCGTCTATTACGCGGCGCAGTATCGGTATTATAAAAACGTGATTCTGTCGGACGTCCAGACCGTGAAGCCGGAGGGGACAGACACCGCGTTTTTCAGGTCGGTGGGATTGCGGGCGACAGTCGTCTCCGACGGCTCGACCAGGTCCGTGATCACGAAGCACGTATTCGGCGTCGGCCTGGCAGGACCGAACAGATTGGACGATTATATCGACAAGAACGTCGAGATCGGATATGATAAAGAAAAAGACGAGTGGATTGTCGTGGCGTTATAGCGGAACCGGGCCCCGGTCCGACGGAGGGAAACGAAGAAAATGCGGATCGTCGCCGTGCGCGACGGGATCGGAAGGAGAGAAAGAACTATGAAAGACGGATTTATTAAAGCGGCGACCGTGACGCCGGCGGTACGGGTGGCGGACTGCGATTTCAACGGGAAGCAGATCCTTCAATCGATCCGGAAACTGGCCGGAGAAGGCGTCAAGCTCGCGGTCTGGCCGGAACTGGCGGTCACGGGATACACCTGCGGCGACCTTTTTCTGCAGGACGTGCTTCTCAACGAGGCGGAGAACGCATTGCTGAAGATCGCGGCGGGCACGGCCGGCGCGCAGATCCTGGCGGTGGTCGGCTGTCCGCTCCGTCACGGAGACAAGCTGTACAACTGCGCCTGCTTCCTGTATGACGGAGAGGTCATCGGGGCGGTCCCCAAGACCTTTATCCCCAATTACGGAGAGTTTTACGAGCTGAGGCATTTTACGCCCGCTCCGGAACATAACGACGTGATCCGCCTCGGCGGACGGGACGTCCCGTTCGGAAAGAGACTGCTTTTCCGCGACAAAAATCTGCCGGCTTTCACGGTGGCGGCGGAGATCTGCGAAGACCTTTGGGTGCCGGATCCGCCGTCGGCGGAGCACGCGCGGCGCGGCGCGACGATCGTCGTCAACTGTTCGGCCAGCGACGAGCTGACCAGCAAACGCGAGTATCGCCGCAATCTGGTCGTGGGACAGTCGGCGCGGCTGGTCTGCGGGTATCTGCTGGCCAATTGCGGCTACGGCGAGTCTACTACCGATCTGGTTTTCACCGGACAAAGCTTTATTACCGAAAACGGCAAGCTGCTGGCCGAAAGCCGGCCCTTCGAGTCGGATACCGTCGTTTCCGAGATCGACGTCAATCGTCTGGTCGCGGAGAGAAAGCGCATGAACTCGTTCTTCGCCAGCCAAGCCGAGTACACCGTTATAGATTTTGACATGGAAAACGTCGAAACGACGCTGACGCGCCCGGTCGAAGCGATGCCATTCGTGCCCGAGGAGGGACTCGACGAGCGCTGCGACGAGATCATTATGATGCAGGCGCTGGGACTTCGGAAACGTCTGGAGCACACGCATTGCGCCAAAGCCATCATCGGGATCTCCGGCGGACTGGATTCATCTCTGGCGCTGTTGGTCGCGGCGCGGGCTATGAAGATGCTCGGCCGTCCCATGAGCGATATCATCACCGTGACGATGCCCTGTTTCGGCACCACGGGACGAACGAAGAACAACGCTGCTCTGCTGTGCCGGAGCCTCGGGACGGATTTCAGAGAGATCCCGATCCACGAGTCGGTCCGGCAGCACTTTGCCGATATCGGGCATGACGAGAACAAGACCGATACGACCTATGAAAACGCGCAGGCGAGAGAACGCACGCAGATCCTGATGGATATCGCCAATATGACCAACGGACTGGTGGTCGGGACGGGCGACCTGAGCGAGGCGGCTCTCGGCTGGTCGACCTACAACGGCGACCATATGTCCATGTACGGCGTCAATTGCTCCATTCCCAAGACGCTGGTGCGGCATCTGGCGGCGCACGAGGCGAAGGTGACGGATAATCCCGGCGTGCGGGAGGCGCTGCTCGGGATCGTGGACACCCCCATCAGTCCCGAATTGCTGCCGCCGTCGGACGGCGTAATCTCGCAGAAGACCGAGGAGCTGGTCGGACCGTATGAGCTGCATGACTTTTTCCTGTATTATGTGGTCCGGTGGGGCTTCGTACCGGCGAAGATCTATCGGCTGGCGCGGTACGCTTTCGCGGGACGGTTCGACGACGCGACGATCAAGACCTGGCTCAGGACGTTCTATCGCCGCTTCTTTGCCCAGCAGTTCAAGCGCTCCTGCACGCCGGACGGACCGAAGGTCGGATCGGTGGCGCTTTCTCCGCGCGGCGACTGGCGGATGCCGTCCGACGCGTGCGCGACTCTTTGGACCCGTCAGGCCGAAGAACTGTAACGGAACGGACGGAAAGGGGTTTACACGAGCATGATCGCAAAAATCCTGAGCTTTGCGCTTGACGGGATCGACGGATACCCCGTGACCGTGGAAACGGATATCGGCGGCGGATTACCCGCTTTCGATACCGTGGGGCTGCCGGACGCGGCGGTCAAGGAATCCCGGGACCGCGTCAAGTCCGCGATCAAGAACAGCACGCTGAATTTCCCGCAGATGAAGATCGTGGCCAATCTCGCGCCGGCGGACACCCGGAAAGAAGGGTCTCTGTACGATCTGCCCATCGCCATGGCCATCCTGACGGCGACGGGACAGGTCGACGCTCATGCCACGGAGGGATGCGTTTTTATCGGAGAGCTTTCTCTCAAAGGCGAGATCCGCCGCGTCAACGGAGTGCTGCCGATGGTGATCGCCGCGGCTTCGCAGGGCTATAAGCGGATCGTTTTGCCGGCGGAAAACGCCGAGGAGGCCAGTTACGTCGAGGGCATCGAGATCTTTGCGCCGGCGACGCTGATCGAGGTGTTCCGGCATTTTGCCGGGCTCGCGCCGATGAGTCCCGTGCCGGCACGCCGCTGGAGCGACGTCGCGGCGGCGCGCGAAAATCCGGCGCATGATTTTGCCGATATCCGCGGGCAATACGCGGCCAAGCGCGCCATGGAGATCGCGGCCGCGGGCGGGCACAATATCCTGATGGTCGGGCCTCCGGGCTCGGGGAAAACGATGCTGGCGCGGGCGCTGCCGTCTATCCTGCCGGATATGACGTTTGCCGAGGCGCTGGAGGTCACGAAGATCCACAGCATCGCGGGCGTACTGAGCGGCGGGATCGTGACGGAACGGCCGTTCCGTTCTCCGCATCACACGGCTTCGACGGTGTCGCTGACCGGAGGAGGGCGACGCGCTGAGCCGGGAGAGATCAGTCTGGCCAATCACGGCGTGCTGTTTCTCGATGAATTGCCCGAGTATCAGCATTCGGCTCTGGAAGCGCTGCGTCAGCCGCTGGAGGATGGATTCATCACCGTCACGCGGGTCCAGAACACGGTGCGCTATCCGGCCCGTTTCATGCTGGTCGCCAGTATGAACCCCTGTCCCTGCGGGCATTACGGAGACAAGAACGGACAATGCCGCTGCACTTTGCAGCAGATCCAGCGTTATCTCAAGAAAATCTCCGGGCCTCTCCTGGACCGTATCGACATTCAGATCGAGGTGCCGGCGGTAGAATACGGCGAGATGGTCGGGAAAGACAAGAGCGAGAGTTCCGCCGTCATCCGGGAGCGCGTCTGCCGCGCCAGAGAGCGTCAGCTCGAACGGTATCGCGGCACGGGACTGTATAACAACGCACAGATGGATTCGACGCAGATCCGCCGCTGGTGCGCGCTTTGTCCGGGAGATGAAAAGATGATGGAACAGATCTTCCGGCGGATGAATCTTTCGGCGCGCGGCTACACGCGTTTGCTGAAAGTGGCGCGGACCATCGCAGATCTGGCCGGAGAGGAAAACATCGGGACCGAGCATTTGCTCGAGGCGGTCCAATACCGGTCCGTCGATAAAAAGTACTGGAGTTGAAAAGCGTGAAATACAGCGAACACGATCTGTATCTGATCGCCGTCGCGTCGGTGTACGATATGCAGCTGCATACGATCCGCGCGGTCGTGCGGGCGTTTCCGGAGCCGGAGCGTCTGATCGAGGCGCTGGGGGACGGCAGCGACGACCTGAATCTGGCCGGGGAGCAGAAGAAACAGCTGCTTTCCCTGGTGAGACGGCGCCGGGAAGTCCTGGAGCGTCTGGCCGGGTATCGGGTTTTCCCGGTGACGATGGGAATGAACGAGTATCCGCGGGCTCTGGCCGAGATCCCGGATCCGCCGGAGGTGCTTTTCTGCAAAGGCGATTTGTCGCTCCTGAATAGTCCGGACTGTCTGTCGGTGATCGGCTCGCGCTCGTGTACCCGGGCCGGCGAGACGATCGCGACACGGATCGCGGGAGAACTGGCGCAGGCGGAGATCACGATCGTTTCCGGCATGGCGCGCGGGATCGACGGGATCGCGCAGCGCGCGGCGCTGGAGGCCGGCGGCAAAACCATCGCCGTTCTCGGCTCCGGCCTCAATAAAATCTATCCGCCGGAAAACGCCGATCTGTTTGAACGGGTCGCGGAGAACGGCCTGCTCGTGACGGAGTACGGCATGAACACCGAAGCGATGCCGTATCATTTTCCGCAGCGAAACCGGATCATCAGCGGACTGGCTCGCGGGGTGCTTGTGGTGGAAGCGGGAGAAAAGAGCGGCGCGCTCATCACCGTACGCTGCGCTCTTGAACAGGGACGGGACGTTTTCGCCGTGCCGGGCAGCGTCCTCAACGCCAACGCCGAGGGGACCAACGCCCTGATTAAGGACGGCGCCGTGTTGGTCAGGAACGCGGAGGATATTCTCCGCGAATACGCCGATTGGGCGGAACGGATCCGTTCCGAAAAAACGGCGGCGCCGGAGCTGGATGAAGAGGAAGCGCGGGTCGCGGAGGCGCTGAAAAAAGGCGAGGCGGAATTCGACGTCATCGTCGCCCGGACCGGGATCGACGCGGGACATCTCGGCGTGGTGTTGACAAAAATGAATCTTAGAGGTATTGTAATGCAATCGGCGGGAAACCGCTATGAGCTTTGCATCAGATGAAAGGAAAAATAATTGTAGCATGGCTGGTAAGAACAAATTGGTAATAGTCGAGTCTCCGGCAAAAGCGAAAACGATCGCCAAACTGCTGGGGAAGGGATACAAGGTCATGGCCTCCAACGGGCATATCCGGGATCTCCCGGCCAAGACCATCGGGGTCAACGCGGCAAAGGATTTTGAACCGATCTACTGCACGACGCCGGAGCGGCGGAAACTCGTCAGAGAACTGAGCGAGGAAGCGGGCAAGAGCGAGAAAGTGTTTCTCGCCACCGACCCGGACCGCGAGGGAGAAGCCATCAGCTGGCATCTGGCCACGGTGCTGGGCATCGACGTCAACGAAAACTGCCGGATCACGTTCAACGAGATCACCGGCGCCGCCGTTACCAAAGCGGTGGCTTCGCCGCGGCATATCGACATGGATCTGGTCAACGCGCAGCAGGCGCGCCGCATCCTCGACCGTCTGGTCGGGTACAATATCAGCCCGCTGCTTTGGGAACGGGTGCAGAAGGGGCTGTCCGCCGGGCGGGTACAGTCCGTCGCCGTCCGTATCCTGGTGGAACGCGAGGAGGAGATCCGGCGTTTCGTGCCCAAGGAGTTCTGGATCATCAAGGGAAACTTCGACAACGGCGCCGGGGCGGTTTTCGAGGCGAAATACGTCGGCCGTAACGGCAAAAAAGACGAGCCGGCTACCGAAAAAGAAGCCGCGGCTGTATACGACGCGCTCAAAAACGCGCGTTTTACGGTAAAATCTCTGACGAAAAAAGAAAAAAAGAAAACGGCGCCGCCGCCGTTTACCACCTCCAACCTGCAGCAGGAGGCCTCCCGCAAACTCGGATTCTCCGCGCAGCGCACGATGGTGGTGGCGCAGCAGCTTTACGAAGGCGTGGATCTTTCCGGAGAAGGCACGGTCGGTCTGGTGACGTATATCCGTACGGATTCCGTGCGTTCGTCGGCGGAATCCGTCGAAGCGGTGCGCGCGCATATCCTGGAGAAATACGGAAAGAGATTCGTGCCGGAGAAGCCGAACGCGTTCCGCACCAAGAAGAACGCGCAGGACGCGCACGAGGCGATTCGTCCGTCCTATATGGAACGGGATCCGGAAACGCTGAAAAAGGATCTGAGCAAGGATCAATATAAATTGTATAAATTAATATATGATCGGTTCGTAGCCAGTCAGATGGCGCCGCAGCGCTATACGTCGATGAGCGTGGACATCGCCTCCGACGAAGGGCTGGAACTGCGCGCCGTCGGCTCCAAGGTGAATTTCGCCGGGTTTACCGCCGTATATACGGAAAGCCGGGACAAGGCGGAGGAAGAGGAGGGCGTTCTGCCCGAACTGACCGAGGGACAGACCGTCTCGCTGATCGGACTGGAAAAGACCCAGCATTTCACCGAACCGCCGTCGCACTATACCGAAGCGGCGTTGGTCAAGGAACTGGAGGACAAGGGGATCGGACGGCCGAGCACCTATGCGCCGACCATCAGCACGATTCTGGAGAGAAAATACGTCGAGCGGGACGGCAAAGCGCTTTTGCCGACGCCGCTGGGCGTAACGGTAGTCAATATCCTGAAAGAGCATTTTCCCGATATCGTGAACACCAAGTTCACGGCGGAAATGGAGGATCAGCTCGACGATATCGAGTTCGGACGCAAGGACTGGAAGACGGTGCTCGGCGACTTCTACGGACCGTTCACTAAGACGCTCGAAACGGCCAAGCGTCATATGGAGCGCGTGAAGCTGCCCGACAAGGAAAGCGACGTCGTCTGCGAAGTCTGCGGCGCGAAGATGGTCTACAAGACGGGCCGCTACGGGACGTTCCTCGCCTGTCCCAATTATCCGAAGTGCAAGAATACCAAAAAGATCGTCGACACCGTGGAGGTGCCGTGTCCGCTTTGCGGTTCTCCCCTGGTGATGCGGACCGCGAAAAAGACCGGCCGGAAATTCTACGGCTGTTCGGCTTATCCGAAATGCAACTTTATTTCCCGCGAAAAGCCGGCGCCGATCAGGTGCCCGGACTGCGGCGGCGTCCTCGTACAGAAATTCCGGAAAGACAAGACGGCGTATTATATGTGCACGAACAAGGAGTGCGGAAAGAAGCTGGACAATATCCATGATATCCGACAGGGTTAACGTCATCGGCGGCGGTCTGGCCGGCAGCGAAGCGGCCTGGCAGCTTGCCAAAAGAGGGATCCCGGTGCGGCTTTATGAAATGAAGCCGCTGTTCCGCACGCCCGCGCACGTCGGAGATAAGCTGGGCGAGCTGGTGTGCAGCAATTCGCTGCGCGCGGCGCGTATTGCTTCCGGCCCCGGTCTGCTCAAGGAGGAAATGCGTCGCCTCGACTCGCTCGTCATGCGGGCAGCGGACGCTAACGCCGTGCCGGCCGGCGGCGCGCTGGCCGTGGATCGGGAGGGGTTTTCGGCCTGTATCGACGAAACGCTGCGCTCCCATCCGCTGGTGGAGATCGTCTGCCGACGGCTCGACGAGATCCCGCCGACCGACGGGATCACGATCGTGGCCACCGGCCCGCTGACGGCCGGCGGCATGACGGAGGCGATCCGGCGGCTGATCGGAGCGGAATATCTGTATTTTTACGACGCGGCGGCGCCCATCGTCACGGCGGAATCCGTCGATATGCGCATCGCTTTTCGCGCGTCGCGCTATGAAAAGGGCAGCGATTATCTCAACTGTCCGATGAACAAGGAGCAGTACGACGCGTTTGTCGACGCGCTGGTCAGCGCCGAGACGGCGCCGCTGGAGCTGGAGGAGGAAGAAAAGGTTTTCGAGGGTTGTATGCCCGTCGAAGCGATGGCGGCGCGGGGCCATATGACGCTGGCGTACGGCCCGCTCAAGCCCGTGGGGCTCAGCGACGGCGCCGGTGCGAGACCTTACGCGGTCGTGCAGCTGCGTCAGGACAACAAAGAAGGGACGCTGTACAATCTCGTCGGTTTTCAGACGCATCTGAAGTTTGGAGAGCAGAAACGCGTTTTTTCGATGATCCCGGGGCTGGAGCACGCGGAGTTCGTGCGGTACGGGGTCATGCACCGCAATACCTTTATCAATTCGCCCGGACTGCTGAACGCGGATTATTCTCTTAAAAAACAGGGAAATATTTATTTTGCCGGACAGATCACGGGCGTGGAGGGCTATATCGAATCGACGGCCTCGGGTCTGGTCGCGGGAATCAGCGCGGCCTGCCGGGCGGCGGGTCTGCCCGCGCCGGTGTTTTCGCCGTATACGGCGGTGGGGGCTTTGGGCGCGTACGTAGCCAGGGAGGGCGTTGCGGATTTTCAGCCCACCAATATCAATTTCGGGATCATCCGTCAGCCGGAGCTGCCGCGCCGTCTCAAGAAGGCGGATAAATATGAGCGGATCGCGCGTCATGCGCTTGCCGTCACGGATCAGTTCGTAAAGGAGGAGCAGGAAAAATGGAATTCAAAGGGACTACAATCGTAGCCGTTCGCCGCGACGGAAAATGCGCCGTGGCGGGAGACGGACAGGTGACGTTCAATCAGAATACGATCATGAAGGCCAACGCCGTTAAGGTGCGCCGTGTGTACAACGACAAGGTCGTCGTGGGCTTTGCCGGCTCGGTGGCCGACGCGTTCGCGCTCAGCGACAAGTTCGAGGCCAAGCTTGAGCAATTCGCCGGCAATCTGGAGCGCGCGGCGGTGGAGCTGGCCATGGAATGGAGGGGCGACAAGGCCATGCGTCAGCTGGAGGCGATGCTCATCGTGGCCGACGCGGGCAAAACGCTGGTGCTTTCCGGCACCGGAGAGGTCATTGAACCGACGGACGGCGTGATCGCGATCGGATCGGGCGGCTCGTACGCGCTGGCGGCAGCCCGGGCGCTGCTGGAAAACACGACGCTTTCGGCCCGGGAAATCGCCGAGAAGGCGATGCATATCGCCGGCTCGATCTGCATTTATACCAACGAAAACATTATCGTCGAAGAAGTGTGAGGTGACGAAATCATGGCGGAATTGACACCCAGACAGATCGTTTCGGAACTGGATCGGTACATTGTCGGACAGGCGGAAGCCAAAAAAGCGGTCGCGATCGCGCTGAGAAACCGTTATCGCCGGAGCCGGCTCGACAAGAGCCAGCAGGAGGAGATCACGCCGAAAAACATCATGATGATCGGACCTACCGGCGTGGGCAAAACGGAGATTGCGCGGCGGCTGGCCAAACTGGTCAACGCGCCGTTCATCAAGGTGGAGGCCACGAAATTCACCGAAGTGGGATACGTAGGCCGCGACGTCGAGTCGATGATCCGCGAGCTGGTGGAGGCGTCGATCCGGCTCGTCAAGAACGAGCGCGTCGCTGCCGTCAGTGAAAAAGCGAGACAGAGCGCGGAGAATACGATCATCGAGATCCTGCTGCCGATGATGAAGCAGATTCGCCCCGATAACGAGGAGGAAAGCAGCGAGACGGTGCTGAAGGCGCGCCGCCGCGAGGAGATCGCGCGCGAACTTCACGCCGGGCATTTGGATAATATCACGATCGAGATCGAGGTGGCCGACGCGCCGAAAAACGTGGAGGTCGTGCCCGGCAGCGGACAGGAGATCAATATCGGTTCGATTTTCGGGGATATGCTGCCCAAGAAAAAGAAAAAAAGAAGACTGCAGGTGCGCGACGCGATGACGCTGCTGGAAAACGAGGAGGCGTCCAAGCTTATCGATATGGACGACGTGAACAGCGAGGCTCTGCGCCGCGCCGAACAGAACGGGATCATTTTCATTGACGAGATGGACAAGATCGCCGGAAAATCCGGGGCGTTTTCGGGCGGCCCGGACGTGTCGCGCGAAGGCGTACAGAGAGACATCCTGCCGATCGTCGAGGGATGCACGGTTTCGACCAAATACGGCCCGATCAAGACGGACTATATGCTGTTCATCGCGGCCGGCGCGTTCCACGTGGCGCGGGTCAACGACCTGATCCCCGAGCTGCAGGGACGGTTTCCCATCAACGTCAATCTCAAGCCGCTGAGCGAAGAAGACATGGTCCAGATTTTGACGGCGCCGGAAAACGCCGTGACCAAGCAGTATGCGGCGCTGCTGTCGACCGACGGCGTAACGATCCGCTATACGGACGAGGCGCTGAGATTGATCGCGAAATTTGCCGTGGCGCAGAACGAGACGCACGAGGATATCGGCGCGCGGCGACTGCACGCGGTCATGGAGCATTTGCTGGAGGACGTGCTGTTTGAAGGCGGAGAGACCGGAGAAGCTGCCGAGGTGGTCGTCGACGAAGCCTACGTCAATCAGCATCTGGGCGACCGGCTCGGCGCGCTGGATCTGCGCAAGCATATACTTTAATCAATAAAACGGAGGAAATAGATTGTCACAGAAGAGTATCAGAATCATACCGCTGGGCGGCGTCGAGGAGATCGGCAAGAACCTGACGGTTTTCGAGTATGAGGACGACATCATCATCGTCGACTGCGGGACCATGTTTCCCAGCGAGGACATGCCCGGCGTCGATCTGGTGCTGCCGGACGCCGCATATTTATATAAAAACGCGGATCGCATCCGCGGGTTGTTCATTACCCACGGACACGAGGATCATATCGGGGCCATCCCGTACATCCTCAGGAATTTCGTCTGTCCGGTCTACGCCACGGAGCTGACCAAGGCCCTCATCGAGTTCAAGCTCAAAGAGCACATGATGGACGATAAGGTCAAGGTCACCTGCGTGGAGCCGGGAGATCGGGTCAAGGCGGGTTGTTTCACCGTGGAGTATATCCATACCAACCACAGCTTCGCCGGCGCGGCGGCGCTGGCTATTCATACGCCGGTGGGCGTGATCGTCCACACGGGGGATTTCAAGATCGACTTTACGCCCGTCGACGGAGGTCCGTGCGACCTGAACCGTTTCGCGGAACTGGGCAGCAAGGGCGTTCTGGCTCTGATGTCCGATTCGACGAACGTCCTGCGCCCCGGTTATACGATGAGCGAGGTCACGGTCGGCAAGTCCATGGAGCAGTATTTCAACGACGCGCAGGGACGCAAACGCATCATCATCGCGACGTTTTCATCCAATATCCACCGGATCCAGCAGATCATCGACTGCGCGGGGCGGCATGACCGCAAGGTCTGCATTTGCGGTCGGAGCATGACGAATATCTGTTCCATCGCCGTCAAGATCGGCAAGCTGAATTTGCCGGAAAGCATGACGGTCGACGTGAGCAATCTCAAAAGCGTGCCGCCGGAAAAACTGGTCGTCATCACGACGGGCAGTCAGGGCGAGCCGATGTCGGGCCTGAGCCGGATGGCCAACGATACGCACGACCGGCTGAAGGTCGGGCCCAACGACATGGTCATCATTTCGGCTACTCCCATTCCGGGCAACGAAAAGATGGTCTCGCGGACGATCAACAGCCTTTGCAAAAAAGGCTGCGTCGTCGTATATGAAGACGTGCACGTTTCGGGACACGCCTGCAAGGAGGAGCTCAAGCTGATCCTTTCGCTGACCAAGCCGAAGTATTTCATTCCCGTGCACGGCGAATATCGGCATCTGATGGAGCACGCCATGTTGGCCGAATCGTTGAAGATCCCGCATGAAAACGTGTTTATTCCCGCGATCGGAACGGTCATCGAACTGAACAAAAGCAAGGGAAAAATGAAAGAGACCGTGCCCTCCGGGGAGATCCTTGTGGACGGATCGGGTATCGGGGACGTCGGCAACGTGGTGCTGCGCGACAGACGGCTGCTGGCCATGGACGGCCTGGTCATCGTCATCATCACGATGGCGGCCGAAGAGGGCGTCATGCTGGCCGATCCGGACGTGGTCTCGCGGGGGTTCGTGTATATGAAAGAATCCGAGGTCATGATCTCGGAGGTCAAGCGTATGGTGGCCGAATACGTGGAGGGAGCCGATCTGTCCGACAGGGATTGGAACGCTTTGAAGGCCGGCATCAAGAGCATGGTGCACGAGTATCTGTGGCAGCAGACGAAACGCAGTCCCATGATCCTGCCGGTGATCGTCGAGGTTTAAGGCGAAAGAGGGAGGTGACGGAACGTGAGGATACAATCGACGGACGACGAGGTCCGTAAACAGGATCTGTCACGGCGGCGCGTCAGACGTGAAACGGAAGGCGAAAAGAAACCGGAAGCGCGTCGGCCGCGGTATGAAGAAGACGCGCCGATCGGCGAAGAGAGAGAAAAGAAAGAAGTGTCGCCCCGGAAGGCGTTCGGTATCCGCACGGTCCGGGGCCTGCTGACGACGGTATTGAGCGTCCTGCTGGTAGCGGCGGTGCTCGCCGTCGGGATCACCTTTGTGTACCGGCGGTTCGTTCCGCCGGTGGACGCGTCCGATCACACGGAGCATGAATTCCTGATCGTGCGCGGGTCGTCCCTGATTTCGATCGCCAATCAGTTGGAGAGAGAAGGATATATCCGGAGCGGGATCGTTTTCCGCCTCTATATGGATTTCATGAACCTGGCCAACAGACTGCAGCCGGGACGCTTTGTGCTGGAGAGGAGCATGACGATCGAGCAGATCGCCGAACGGCTCGTGGCCGGCGGCGAGACTGTCGACGTCAAGATGCTGCGGATCACGGAGGGGATGACGATCGAGCAGATCGCGGAGCTTTTCTATGATAATAAAATCGTCCTCGATAAAGAGGAATTCCTGGAAGCCTGCCGGGTCGGGACCGATTTCAAGGGCTACGACGAGATCGGCGCCATCATCGATTCGACCGGCCGGAAGTATATGCTGGAGGGGTATCTTTTCCCGGATACCTATGAATTCTATGTGGCCGGCAGCGTCAAAACGAGCGTGAGAAAACTGCTGGCGCAGTTCCAGGAGATCTATACCGGCGATATGAAGGCGCGCGCCGAGGAGTTGGGCATGACGACCGACGAGGTGGTGACGCTGGCTTCGCTGATCGAAAAAGAAGCCGGATCGGCGGAGGATTTCGCGCGGGTGAGCGCGGTGTTCCATAACCGTTTGAAAGCGGGAATGAAGCTGGAGTCCGACGCGACCCTGAACTATATCATCGGCGGCAACAGGCTGGTATTCGGCGCCGACGACACCGAGATCGATTCGCCGTACAATACTTATAAGTACGAGGGACTGCCCGCCGGGCCGATCTGTTCCGTGGGCGCGCGCGCCATCCGGGCCGCGCTGTATCCGGACGAAACGATGATGGAAGAGGGCAAAGAATACTATTACTTCACGCTGACGGATCCGGCCACGCGGGAGCTGTATTATTCCAGAACGATCGAGGAGCACAGGAAGATCGTGGATCAGTACCGTCCGCTCTGGGAAGAATATGAAAAAGAACACGGAAACTGAAACGCGCGTCGGGAAGGAGAAAGCATGACGGAACTGCTCAGCCCGGCCGGAAACTTCGAACGGCTGGAAACGGCGCTGTATTTCGGCGCCGACGCCGTGTATGCCGGCGCCAAACGATTCGGTCTGCGGGCGTTCTCGGATAATTTTGATTTTGACGAGTTGACCGCCGGGGCGGCCGCGGCGCATGCTTTGGGGAAAAAACTGTATCTCACTCTGAACGTCATGGCGCACGAAGGAGACCTCGGCGCTGTCGGAGAAACTGCCGCCGAAGCGGCCGCGTGCGGCGTCGACGCGTTTCTCGTCGCGGATCCGGGCGTTTTTGCCGTGGTGCGGAAAGCCGCGCCGGGACCGGCGCTTCATATCAGCACGCAGGCCAACGTGATGAACAGCGCCGCGGTGCGCTTTTGGGCCGATCAGGGCGCAAAGCGCATCGTGCTGGCGCGCGAAGTCTCGCTCGATGAAATCAAGCGGATCCGGGACGCCGTGCCGGACGGCCCGGAGCTGGAGGCTTTCGTCCACGGCGCGATGTGCGTGGCGTATTCGGGCCGCTGTCTGATGAGCGCGTTTCTCACCGGACGGAGCGGCAACGCCGGCTGCTGCGCTCAGCCGTGCCGCTGGGAGTATGAGCTGCGGGAAAAGGGCAGCGACGGCGCGTACATGACGATCGAAGAAGATGGCCGCGGCACCTATATCCTTAACGCCAAGGATCTGAATATGATCCGCTATCTTGGGGAGCTGGCGCGCGCGGGTGTGGATTCGTTCAAGATCGAAGGCCGTATGAAATCGGCTTATTACGTGGCCGCGGTGACGCGGGCGTATCGTTTCGCCATCGACGATATGCTGGCGGGGAAACCGTTTGACGAAACGCTCTATGACGAAAGCGCGGCGGCGGCGCACAGACCTTTCTCCACCGGGTTTTATTTCGGGGAGGCGGAACAGAACGCCGGGACGTCCCGCAACGTGCAGGATTACGCTTTCGTCGGCAAGGTGCTGGCTTTCGACCGCCGGACGATGACGGCCACGATCGGACAACGCAACCGTTTCGCCGCCGGAGACGAGCTCGAGGTGCTCGGCCGGGAACGGGAGATCCGGCGTTTTCTCTGCGGAGAAATGGTCGGGCCCGAGGGAGAGCGGCAGATCGCGGCGCCGTACGTCAACCAGACGGTGATGCTGCGCTGCCCCTTTGAACTGCATCCGGGCGAATTTTTGAGAAAAAAAGCATAGGGACAGACACGTTGGACCGATACGATTCATAGAATAAAGCGAAAGGATCGTATCGGTATGATTGACGGACTGCTTTTTTTACTGGGCAAACTGCTTTTCCTGACCGGATACATCGGCCGCACGAACTCGTTCCCGCAGCCGTTGGACGCGGAAACGGAGGAGCGATATATCGCGCTTTGCGCCGCGGGAGACGAAACGGCCCGCGACGCGCTCATCGAGCATAATCTGCGTCTGGTCGTCCATATCGCCAAAAAATACGCGGGCACCGGAGAAGCGGACGACCTGATCTCCGTGGGCGCGATCGGACTGATCAAGGCGGTCAACAGTTTCCGGCCCGAAAAGAAAAGCCGGCTGGCCACTTACGCGGCCCGCTGTATCGAAAACGAGATCCGCATGTATCTGCGTTTCGGCCGCAAGCATCGCGGCGACGTTCATCTGCAGGAGCCTGTCGGCGTCGACCGGGAGGGCAACGCCATCACGCTGGCGGATATGATGGGAACGGAGAGCGAAGAGGTTTTCGAGCACGCCTCCGACGCGATCGATTACCGGCGGCTGCGGGCTTTGATGCGCGAAAAGCTGACGCCGCGGGAACGGCTGATCGTGGAACTGCGCTACGGCCTGTGCCGGGGACGGCCGAGGACGCAGCGGGAGATCGCGCAGAGTCTGGGCATCTCACGTTCTTACGTGTCGCGCATCGAAAAAGCGGCGCTGCAGAAAATCATCGACGGCTTCGGCGTCTGACGGTTCCGCCGGACGGACAAGCCGTTTACGGGAGGACATCATGAACGAAAGACTGAAAAAACTGAGAAATCTGATCGACGAGCGCGCGTGCGCGGGCGCTTTTCTGACCGGCGAAGAGAATATCCGGTATTTCATCGGATTCAAAGGCGAAGGGTATCTTGTGGCGACGCCGGGCCGCTGCGTGTACATCACCGACAGCCGCTATACCATCGACGCGCAGAAAGCCCTGCGCGGCACGGAAACGGAGCTCATTATTTATGAGACCGATCCGCTGGGAACGGCGGCCGAGCAGATGAAGGACGCGGGCGGCGACGAGTGGCTCTGCGAGGGCGCGACGGCGTACAGCCTGATCGGGAAAATGCAGGACAAGCTGCCGGGGGCGCGTTTCACGGCGCTGGACCGGGAGCTTGACGAGATCCGCGCGGTCAAAGAGCCGGAAGAGGTCGCCTGTATCGTACGGGCGCAGCGCATCGCCGAGCGGGCGCTTACCGAGGTCATGAACGACATGAAAAAAGGCGTGACCGAGCGGTTCGTGCGGGCGCGGCTCGAGTATTATATGCAGCAGTTCGGCAGCGATCACACGGCTTTTGAGACGATCATCGCCGCCGGCGCCAACGGCGCGAGTCCGCATGCGCGCACGACGGACCGTGAACTGCGGGACGGAGATTTCGTGGTCATGGATTTCGGCGCTTCGGTGGAGGGGTATTGCTCCGATATGACGCGCACGCTGGCCATCGGCGGGGTTGACACCGACCGGGAAAAGATGTATAATACAGTGTTGGAAGCACAGCTTCTCGGGATCGCGGCCGTTCGGCCTGGAGCGATCGGACGGGACGTCGACGCCGCGGCGCGTGAGCGGATCGCGCGAGACGGCGTGGGAGAGGCGTTTTCCCATTCTCTCGGACACGGAGTCGGGTTGTTCATTCATGAGCTTCCGGTGCTTTCCAAACGGGCGGAAGCGCCGCTCAGACCCGGCAACGTGGTAACGGTGGAGCCGGGCGTGTATTTTGAAGGGCGCGACGGCATCCGGATCGAGGATATGTGCTTGGTGACGGAGGACGGTCATACCAATCTGACCGCCGCCCCCAAAAATCTGATTATATTATAATTCTTAGGAGGAGACTTTATGGTAACAGCCGGTGACTTCAGAAAAGGCCTGACGGTGGAAATGGACGGTTCGGTTTACATCATCGTGGATTTCCAGCACGTAAAACCCGGGAAAGGCGCGGCGTTCGTGCGCACGAAGATCAAG
Source organism: Eubacteriales bacterium (assembly GCA_018385275.1). Taxonomy (GTDB): domain Bacteria; phylum Bacillota; class Clostridia; order Christensenellales; family MB2-83; genus MB2-83. Next base: position 36,473 of record JAHAZM010000066.1, read on the forward strand.
AACATCATGAGCGGAGCGGTTCTGGAGCGTACGTTCAATCCCACTGAAAAATTCCAGAACGCGATCATCGAGAACCGGGAGATGCAGTACCTTTACAACGACGGCGAACTTTATTATTTCATGGATACGGAGAATTTCGAGCAGCTTCCGCTGAGCAAAGAGAGCGTGGAGGACGCGATCTCGTTCATCAAAGAGAACATGAACGTCACCATCCGTTTCTTCAAGGGCAATCCGTTCGCGGTGCTGCCTCCGAATTTCGTCGAACTTGAAGTCACGGCGACTGAGCCGGGCGTCAGGGGCGATACGGCCAACGCCGGGACCAAACCGGCCACGGTCGAAACCGGATTTACGCTGCAGGTGCCGCTGTTTATCAATAACGGCGACCGCATCCGCATCGATACGCGTACGGGCGAGTACATGGAGCGCGCATAAAACCCGCGCTTTCCCGGTGATACTAATGATTAACAGGAGGTAAAGAAGCTTATGAACACCATCAGTGAAAAAGTTGCTTATATCAAAGGCCTTGCCGAGGGTCTGAAGCTGTCGGACGAGACGGCGGAAGGAAAGATCCTGCTGAAACTGATCGAAGTCGTGGACGAACTGGCTCAGGACGTCGATAATATCAACAAAGATATGGACGAAATGGACGACTACGTGTCGGCCATGGACGAGGATCTGGCCGAGGTCGAGGAAGAGCTTTTCGGCGACGAAGACGACGAGTGCGAGTGCGACGAGTGCGACGAATGCGACTGCGAAGGCATGTCCAAGACGGAGTGCCCGAACTGCCATCAGACGGTGTACTTTGATCAGGAGCTTCTGGACGGCGACGACGAGATCTGCTGCCCGGATTGCGGCGCGAACCTGTTTCCGGAAGAAGAATAAGTTATATAGAACGGACCGGTCTGCCTTGCGGCGACCGGTCTTTTTTATTCATCGAAAAAGGGAGAAGCGGACAATGGAACAAGAAGAGAAAGGACGAAGCATACGGCTGCCGAACAATAAAAACAGCTTGAAGTTAGCATAGAATAAAACACTTGAAAAAAACGGGAAACTGATTATAATATTATAGTATAAACTGTATTTTTATGAATAACGGGTCAACGGCGGAAAGTGAGATCCGCAAACAAAAGGGAAAACCATGTTGAGCATTCACAAGACGATAGAAAACGGAAAAGCGGTTCTGACGCCGGAAGGGCGGCTGGACACGATCACGGCGCCGGAAATGGAAAAAGCGATCCAGAGGGCGCTTCCCGGGCTGAAGGAACTGATCCTGGATCTGAAAGACCTGGAGTACATTTCGAGCGCCGGACTGCGGATCCTGCTTTCCGCGCAGAAAATCATGAACGGGCAGGGCGCGATGAAGCTTTGCCACGTCAATCAGACCGTGATGGAGATCTTCGAGGTCACGGGCTTTACGGATATCCTGACGATAGAATAAAGCGATAGGGGGAGAAAAAAGTGAAATCAGCCGTTATCGGGGTAAACAGCAAAGGAACAGGTATGAGCGACGCGCTTGCCATGACCGAGAAACTGGGCGTAGAAGGCGGACTGGAGAGGAAGCAGGTCCTGCATTTGCGCTTGCTGGCGGAGGAGTTGTTCGGGACGCTTCGCAGCATCGCGGGAGACATCCGGGCGGACTACTGGCTTGAGGCGGAGCGGAAAAGCTATGAGATGCATATGAAGTCGGAGATCGATCTGACGGAGGACATGAAAAAGCAGCTGCTGACCGTGGCCACGAGCGGGAAAAACGACGCGGCCAGAGGCTTTATGGGTCGGCTCAAAGTCATGATTGCGGAGTTTATGCTTTCGACAAAAGAGGTCATGCCGTACGCGATGGCGGACGCCGCTTCGGCCTATCCCATGGTCGGCTTTGCCGGCGAGAGCGCGGCGGTATGGTCAATGGTGTATTACAAAGACGAAATACAGAAACACGTGCACAAAAGCAAAGAGGCCTCCGAAGCATGGGACGAATTGGAAAAATCCATTGTGGCTAATATTGCCGACGACGTCAAAGTCAAGATCGTCGGCAGCAAGGTAGAGATCGTTGTATACAAAGCTTTTTAAAAGAGAAAGGAAGAAAACATTATGACCATTATTAAAGAGAAAAACGGAGCGGAGCTCAAGATCTCCTTGGAAGGACGCCTCGATACCATGACCGCGCCGGAGCTGGAGAAGGAACTCAAGGATCGTCTGGCTGACGTGAACACGCTGACGCTGGATTTTGAAAAGCTGGAATATATCTCTTCGGCGGGACTGCGCGTCCTGCTTTCCGCACAGAAGGCGATGAACGCCAAAGGCACGATGAAGGTCGTTCACGTCAACGAGACTGTTATGGAAGTGTTTGAAGTCACGGGGTTTTCGGATATTCTGACGATCGAGTAAGAACGATTTTTTCGCCGCTGTTCGCCGAATGACCGGAAAGGGGAAGCGTCATCACAATGAACGAAAAAAAGAACGGAATTATGCGAAACCTGCGCTCCAGCACGACGGTTAATATCATCGGCGCTATCGTGCTGCTGCTGATCGTGTTCGGCGCGGTCGTCAGTATCGTCGGCTTTGTGAGTTTCACGAACGCGTTTAAGAGAGAGTACTCCACATCGACCTATCATATGGCGGATACGGCGACCAGGCTGATCAACGGCGATCAGGTGGACGACTATTTGGCAGGCGAGGAGAGTGCGGAATACCAGCAAACCTAGGTCTATCTGGATGCGTACTGCAGAAAAATGAACGTGTCGCTGGTTTATCTCATTCAGGTAGACAGGAGCGATTACGGGCGGTTCGTTTCCGTTTTCAACTCTGTGAATAATTCGGTTGACGATACGGAGTATACGCCGTGGGAATTGGGACATAAGCGGAATACCACCAACGATGAATACAGGCGGAAGTATCAGGCCCTGTACGAGGGAAGGACGACGTATGAAACGCTTTACCGCACGCAGACGACGGATGGTCAGCATCCCCATATCACCACATTGGTGCCGGTCAGGAATACCGCCGGCGACGTGGTCGGGATCCTTTGCGTGCAGCGGCCGATCCGGGAGTTGGCCGACGCGAGGCGGCCGTATCTGATCAATATTGCCGTTTTCACAGTCCTTCTTGCCGCCGCCGTTTCCGTTTTTTATGCGATCTATATCCGGAAACAGTTCATCATTCCGCTTACAAAAGTGTCGAAGGAAGCGACGCGGTTCGCGCAGGAGAACGTCAAAGGCGAATCGCTTGTAAGCATCAGCAAGTTCAAAGAAATCCGCAATCTGGGCGATTCCGTCGATACCATGGAGACGGATATGCTCAATTATATCGAGAATCTGACGGCGATCACCGCGGAAAAAGAGAGGATAGGCGCGGAGCTGTCTCTGGCCAGCACGATCCAGGAAAATTCCGTTCCCAATATTTTTCCGCCTTTTCCCGAAAGAACGGATTTCGATATTTACGCTTCTATGACGCCGGCCAAAGAGGTGGGCGGAGACTTCTATAATTTCTTTCTGATCGACGAGGATCATCTGGCGATGGTGATCGGCGACGTCTCCGGCAAAGGGATCCCGGCGGCGCTGTTCATGATGGTCACCAACATCCTGATCAGCGACAGGGCTCATATGGGAGGCACGCCGGCAGAGATCCTGGCGTTCGTCAATCACAACCTGTGCGCGCATAATAAGGCGGACATGTTCGTCACGATCTGGCTTGGGATCCTGGAGCTTTCCACCGGGATGCTCACAGCTTCCAACGCGGGACACGAATATCCGGCGTTCAAGCATCCGGGCGTTGGGTTCGAATTGCTGAAGGATAAGCACGGCATGGCGCTCGGGGCGATGGACGCCGCGAAGTATAAAGACTATACCGTACGGTTGGAACCCGGAACGAAGCTGTTCATCTACACGGACGGCGTACCGGAGGCGACCGACGGGGAGAATCGGATGTTCGGTCTTGAGCGTATGACCGGCGCGCTGAACGAAGCGGCGGATGCGACGCCGGGAGAGGTCTTGAAGAGCGTGCGCCGAGCGGTGGACGGATTCGTTCAGGGAGCGGAGCAGTTCGACGATCTGACGATGCTCTGCATGGAATTCAAAGAACTGAATCAGAAACAATAGAATTATTGCGTAGAACAGACTGTGAAGGAGTAAAAAACAGAGGCGTTCATCGCCTCGCAGGAGAAACGGTTATGAGCAATGAACAAAAAAACAGCGGTGTGGTGAAACTGTCCGGAAGGGTCGATTCCGGGAACGCCGCGGCCATCGAGCAGGAGATGCAGGCTCAGCTAGCCGGATGGGGCGGCGAGACCGTCGTTCTTGACGCGGCGGATCTGGAGTACATCTCCAGCGCGGGACTGCGAGTGATCCTGCGCTTGAAAAAGGCGTATCCGGATCTGAGGATCGTCAACGTCAATTCTGAAGTATACGAGATCTTTGAAATGACGGGATTCACGGAAATGATGGACGTGAAAAAAGCGTACCGCGTCGTTTCGGTGGAAGGCTGCGAGGTCATCGGAGAGGGCTTCAACGGAAAGGTCTACCGGATCGACAAGGACAACGTCGTCAAAACGTATAAGAACGCCGACGCGCTGGCCGAGATCCAGCACGAGCGGGAAGTGGCCAAGCTGGCGCTGATCCTGGGCGTCCCGACCGCGATCTCGTACGACGTGGTCAGAGTGGGAGACAGTTACGGATCGGTGTTTGAGCTGCTGAACGCGCGCTCCTTTGCCAAGATCCTGGCGAAAGAACCGGAACGCATGGATTTCTGCGTGGACGAATACGTCAAAATGCTGAAAAAGATCCACTCCATCACGGTGCCGGAGGGCAAGCTGCCCTCGATCAAGGAAAAGACGCTCCGGTCGATCGTCGCTGTCAAGGATCGCTTCCCCGACGGCCTCGGCGAAAAACTGGTGAAAATGGTCGAGGAGATCCCGGAAAGCAATCGGATGGTGCACGGGGATTTCCATACCAAGAATATCGTGCTGGCCGGCGATGAGGTCCTGCTTATCGATATGGACACGCTTTCCGTCGGCGACCCGATCTTTGAACTGACGCGGATGTACGATTCCTACGTCGGATTCTCCGAATACGATCCGGAGATCATTCTGAAGTTCCAGGGTTACAGCTCCGAAATCGCCCGCAAGTTCTGGCATAAGACGCTGGCGGCCTATCTGGGTACAAAGGACGAGCGGGTCGTCAACGAAGCCGAGGAAAAGATACGCTGCTTGGCGTATCCGTATCTGATCAGCTGGAGCCTGCGGCATCCGGGCGCGGACGCCGAAAAGGACGAGGCGACCAGAGCGCTTTGGGAGAGCCGGCTGCTGAAGCTGCTGCCCCGGGTGGATTCTTTTCATATTGATTTCAAGGGCGGGGAGACGGGGGATCCGGACGAACTCACTCTCGAGGCGGACACCGAAAACCTGTGCAGGGTGATCGATTTCGTCAACGCGCGGCTGGAGGGAGCGGATTGCTCGCCCAAAGCGCAGATGCAGATGGATCTGGCCGTGGAAGAGATCTTCGTCAATATCGCGAGTTACGCTTACGCGCCGGAGAAAGGCAAAGCGACGGTCCGCGTGGAGGTTTCCGACGCGCCCGTGACGGTGACGATCACTTTCATCGACAGAGGGATCCCGTACGATCCGCTGAAAAAAGCCGATCCGGACGTGACGCTTTCGGCTCGCGACCGCGAGATCGGGGGGCTGGGAGTTTTTCTGACGAAAAAGATCATGGACGACGTTTCCTATGAGTATAAGAACGGCCAGAATATTCTGACGCTGAAAAAGACGCTGTAAAAGGGAGCAAGGAAACTGTGAACCACGCGGGCAGAATCGATTTCCATATGCATACCGTCGTCTCCGACGGCACGGATACGCCGGAGGAGATCCTGAAAAAAGTGAAAGCGGCGGGGATCGGGACGTTTTCCGTGACCGATCACGACGCGGTGAAGGCCGGGCAGATCATTCTTCGTCTGCGGACGGAAACCGATCCCCGGTTCGTGCCGGGCGTGGAGTTTTCCTGCAAGGACGAGGAGGGCAAGTACCATATCCTCGGGTACGGGTTCGATCCGGAGCATGAGGCGATCCGGGCCGTAGTGGAGAAAGGGCATCGTTTCCGCATGAAAAAAGTCCTGGCTCGCCTGGAGTTTCTCAAAACGGAATTCGGATTTGCTTTTCCCGAAGACGAGATCGAGCGGCTCCTGACTATGGACAACCCCGGTAAGCCCCATATCGGCAATCTGATGGTGCGTTACGGCTTTGCCGAGTCAAAGGAGCAGGCGATCAAGAAATACCTCGACCGGATCCGGTTTTCCAGCGAATATATTCGTCCGGAGGAGGGCATCGGAGGGATTCTGCACGCCGGCGGCATACCGGTGCTGGCGCATCCTTTTTACGGCAGCGGGGACGAACTGATCCTGGGAGAAGAGATGGAGAAACGGCTTCTGCGCCTGTTGGGCTGCGGGCTTCAGGGCGTGGAGGCGTTTTACTCCGGTTTTTCGGCAAAACTGCGCGCCGAAATGCTGGCTTTGGCGGTGAAGCACGATCTGTACGTCACGGCAGGCAGCGACTATCACGGAACGAACAAACTGGTAGGGTTGGGCGATACCGGCCTGGGGGATGAAGAGGAGGCCCCGGTCGGTTTACGGCGGTTTTTGGAAGCTGTGGCAGGATGAAGATCCGATTTGATACGAGAGATAAAAAACCAAAATTATACGGGCTTCTGATCCCACTTGCCGCCGCGGCGATCGCGATCGGAGTGATGGCGGGCGTCGACGCGAAACGGTATGCCGTCGCCGTGTGCGCGGTCGCGGCGGCGTTCTGTCTCTGCGCGATCATCGTATTTCTGGGGACGCTGCGCAGGCAGATAGAATACAATCCGTATTCGTACAACACGATCTATTATGCGGCATTCGCGCTGTTTTCGCTTTTCGTGCTGGGGACTTACGTTGTTCTGGCGATCCGTCTGATCGGAGCGCCGGGCGTGTACGACGCCGGCGAGGTACTGCGTCTTCTGCTCGGGTCGGCGAAAAACTATATGCTGATAACGGCTCCGTTTTTGCTGGCTTTTTCGGCGGCGCTGTGCGTTTCCAACATCGCGCTGATCCGCCGCGAAGGGAGACGGCCGGTCAATCTGCTGGGCATCCTGCTGTCGTTTCTGATCGTGGGAGGAGAAGTTTTTATTCTGACGTTTGATTTCGCCGCGTCCGGAAGTCAGACGGAAGTGATGATCCATGATCTGATCGCCAATCTCGGCGCCGCCGTTTACCTGTATTTTGAGTGCATGCTGATCGGTACGGTTTTTGCCGACGCGATCACAGCCCGGTACGAGCCGGATAAGAACGTGGATTTTTTGATTATTCTGGGCTGCGGACTGAAAGCGGACGGTACGCCGACCCCGCTGCTGCGCGGCCGGATTGATCGCGCGCTGGCTTTTGCCCGGGAGCAGGAAGCGCAGACCGGGAAAAAACTGATCTTTATCACGTCCGGCGGACAAGGCCCGAACGAGCCGGTTTCGGAGAGCGCGGCGATGAAGCGCTATCTGACGGAGCGGGGCGTGCCGGAAGAACGGATCGTCGAAGAAGACCGGTCTACGGATACGTTTGAGAACATGAAATTCTCGAAAGAAATAATACAAGCGCTCGATCCGGAGGGGAAAGTCGCTTTTTCGACGACGAATTATCACGTCTTCCGCAGCGGACTTTTCGCCAGACGCGTCAAAATGCGCGCCGTCGGCATGGGCGCTCAGACAAAGTGGTATTTCTGGCCGAACGCGGCGGTGCGCGAGTTTGCCGGATTACTGACGAACCATCGCGGGAAGCAGGCTCTGATCCTCGGGGCGATGATCGCAATTTATATCGTGACGACGATTTTAGCCTATCAATAAACGGCCGATACTGTTGAGGAGGGATCGGAATGAAAAGGGTTTGCGTTGCTTTTTGCGCAGCGGTTTTCATCATCGGGACGCTCTGCGTCCTGAACGGCTGCGCGCCGAAGCCGGAGGAGCCGTATTTCGTCAAACAGGAACGCCGGGATTCGCCGGCGTGGGTCGCGGCGCTTGACGCGGCGAAGGACGCCGATCAGCTCATCGTCGTGGCCGGCGTCGATAAAACCACCGCGTATATCACGATGCACGAGAAAAACGCGCAGGGCAAATGGCAGCAGATCATCGCGACGCCCGGCTTTATCGGAAAGGACGGGCTGGGAGAGGCCAACATCAACGACGCTTATACGCCGGTCGGGACCTTTACGATCGACAAGGCGTTCGGCCTGGCCGAAAACCCGGGCTGTCAGATGGATTACGTCAAGGTCGACGACACCTATTACTGGTCGGGCGACGACAGGGAAGGCAGGCATTTCAACGAGCTCGTCTCCACGAGGGACGTTCCCGATCTGGACGTCGAGAACAGCGAACACATTGCGGAATACGATTTTGCCTATCAGTACGTGCTGAACATGGGCTACAACAGCGAGTGCGTGACGGAAAAAGGGTTTGCGTTCTTTTTCCACAGCTTCCGCGTCAACCGGACGTATACGGGCGGGTGCGTGGCCGTTCCGGAGAGCGTCATGAAATTCGTCATGCAGCACGTCAGGCCCGGCTGCCGGATCACGATCGATTCGCTGGAGCGCTTCGGGGGAGGTCTCGACGATTGACCGGAAAACCGGCGTAAAAAATGCTTGCGCGATAGACGGGCTTATGCTATAATACCCAAGGTCGAAAAAATCGACCTTTATCACACACCCGTTCAGACCGTGTGCTCGTGCCGGTTTCCGGCTTTCGCACGGGGGGAAGGCGGGGAGGAAAAAACGAGGAGGTGAAATGTATGTCAGTTATTTCCATGAAGAGCCTTTTAGAGGCGGGCGTCCACTTCGGACATCAGACGCGCAGATGGAATCCCAAGATGGCTCCGTATATTTTTACGAAGCGGAACGGGATCCATATCATCGACCTTCAGAAGACTGTCAAAAAAGTAGATGAGGCTTATGATTTCATCTATAAGACGGCTGCGGAGGGCAAGAGCATCCTGTTCGTCGGAACGAAGAAGCAGGCGCAGGAATCCATCGAATCCGAGGCCAAGCGCTGCGGTATGTTCTACGTCAACAATCGCTGGCTCGGCGGCATGCTGACCAACTATCGCACGATCAAGACGCGCATCAACCGCATGAACAAGATCGACGAGATGGAGGCCAACGGCGATTTCGAGGTCCTGCCGAAGAAAGAGGTCATCCAGCTCATTGCCGAGCGTGAAAAGCTTCAGGAGAATCTCGGCGGTATCCGCGAGATGAAGGAGATGCCCGGCGCGATCTTTATCGTAGATCCGCGCAAGGAGGCCATCGCCGTAGCCGAAGCGCGCAAGATGGGAATTCCGATCGTAGCTATCGTCGACACCAACTGTGACCCGGACGAGGTCGACTACGTTATTCCCGGAAACGACGACGCGATCCGCGCCGTTAAACTCATCGCCGGCAAGATGGCCGACGCCGTGATCCTGGCCAATCAGGGCGAGATCATGACGGAGGAAGCGGCGGAAGAAGCTCCCGCTGAGGAGACGGAAGAAACCGCTGAGACAACTGAAGCGTAAGTTTCAAAAGTAACGGGTAAACGGGAAAGCGGGCCAACCTACTTTCCCGTTTTCAAAAAACGATGAAGGAGAGAATGGATATGTTTACAGCCAAGGATGTACAGGCTCTGCGTGAAAAATCCGGCGCCGGTATGATGGACTGCAAAAAAGCGCTGACCGAAGCCAACGGCGATATGGAAGAAGCGACCAAGCTCCTGCGTGAAAAAGGACTGGCTGCCGCCACTAAAAAAGCCGGCCGCATCGCCGCGGAAGGCGTCGTCGATTCCTATATCCATATGGGCGGGAAGATCGGCGTGCTCGTCGAAGTGAACTGCGAGACCGATTTCGTGGCCAAGACCGATAATTTCAAGGCGCTGGTGCATGATATCGCGCTGCAGATCGCGGCAAGCAATCCGAAGTATATCGACAGAACGCAAGTTCCGGCCGACGTGCTGGAGACCGAAAAGGAGGTTATCCGCGCGCAGGCGATGAACGAGGGCAAGCCCGCCGCCATCGCGGAGCGTATGGTCAACGGCCGCATCGAGAAATTCTATACCGAGAACTGCCTGATCGATCAGCCCTTTGTCAAAGAGCCGGATAAGACGATCGGAATGCTCATTACCGAGAGTATTGCCAAGATCGGAGAGAAGATCTCCATCCGCAGATTCGTCCGTTATGAAATGGGCGAGGGCCTGGAGAAGCGCAACGAGGATTTCGCCGCCGAAGTAGCCCAGCAGATGGCGAAAAAGTAATTCCAGAAAACAGAAAAAGGAACTTCGGTTCCTTTTTTTGAAATCGGAGGTATAGATTATGTCGGAACTCAAGTATAAACGGATCCTGCTCAAGCTCAGCGGCGAAGCGCTGGCCGGAGAAAAAAAGACGGGCATCGACGACGCGGTAATCGCGGAGATCGCCGACCGGATCGTCGAGCTGCACAACGCCGGCGTGGAAGTCGCCATCGTCGTGGGCGGCGGGAATTTCTGGAGAGGACGTTCCAGCGGAAAAATGGACCGCACGACGGCCGATCACATGGGTATGCTGGCCACGGTCATCAATTCGCTGGGCCTGCAGGACGCGATCGAGCAGAAGGGCGTTCCCACGCGGGTGATGACGGCCATCGAGATGAACCGTATCGCCGAGCCCTATATCCGCCGCAAAGCGGTACGACATCTGGAAAAGCGGAAGATCGTGATTTTCGGCTGCGGCACGGGGAATCCGTTTTTCTCCACGGATACGGCGGCGGTCCTGCGCGCGGTGGAGATCGGCGCCGACGCGGTGCTGATGGCGAAAAACATCGACGGCGTGTACGACAGCGACCCGCGGAAGAATCCGCAGGCCAAGATGATCAGCGAGATTACCTACAAAGAAGTGCTGGCACGCGGGCTCGCGGCTTTGGACGCCACGGCGGTGGCTCTCTGCGTGGATAACGAGCTGCCCGTCATCGTTTTCGGCATGAACGATCCGGCCAATATCATGCGCGTGGTGCGCGGCGAGAAGATCGGCACGCTGATCCATGAATAATCCGGAGGATCGCTGCTGTTTATTTATAAATTATTGTTGAAAAAAAACTGAGATTCATATAATATATAATTA
>JAHAZM010000017.1 GCA_018385275.1 Eubacteriales bacterium
TCCGCACCCAACTCTCAATCGGTTTGACTTAATACAAGGAGGTCACACATGAAGTCAAACCAATATGAAAACAAAATAACCGCGCTGTACTGCCGTCTTTCTCAAGAGGATGAGCTGAAGGGCGACAGCAACAGTATTCAGAATCAGAGAGCCATTCTCGAAAAATATGCCAAGGATAACGGATTTGAGAATATCGAGGTATTCGTTGATGACGGATATTCGGGTGTCAGCTTTAACCGTCCGGACTTTCAGCGTCTGCTTGAAATGATGGAGCAAGGCAAGGTGGCAGTGCTGATCACCAAGGATTTATCCCGTCTCGGCAGAAACTATATCGAGGTTGGCCAATACACCGAGATGCTCTTTCCACGCTGGGATGTTCGGTATATCGCCATCAACGATAATTATGATTCTCTTTACAGCGAGGGCAATGAGCTTGCACCGTTTAAGAACCTTTTTAACGAGTGGTACGCACGAGATACCAGTAAGAAGATACGTGCCGTGGTCAAGGCTAAAGCCGAACGTGGCGAGCGTGTGGGCACGGTAACGCCATACGGATATCGAAAGGATCCCGACGTAAAAGGCCATCTGCTCGTGAACGAGGATACAGCTCCGGTCGTCCGATTGATATTCTCCCTCTGTACTGAAGGCAAAGGACCAAAGGTTATCGCCAATATCCTTCGAGAGAAGCAGATACTCAAGCCCACGGCATACCGATACCAGACCAGCGGCAAGTATGGAGCTACCACCGATACGGAAGACATCTACGGCTGGAACGATAGGACGGTAGCAGGGATCCTTGACAACGAGATATACCTCGGACACACGATCAACTGCCGTACTACCGTGGTATCATACAAAGACAAGCGTAAAAAGGATGTACCCGAAAGCGAATGGTATCGCTTCGAGAATACTCACGAAGCCATTATTGACAAGGTTACTTGGGATATCGTTCGTAAGGTAAGAGAGAGCAAACGCAGGAGAACCAACATGGGTGACGTGGACAAATACAGCGGTCTGCTGTTCTGCGCCGATTGCGGTTCAAAGCTCTACTTCGTAAGAGGAACGACCATCAAGCCCGAAGCATATAACTTTATCTGCAGCCGCTACCGAAAACACATGGGGTATGAATTATGTACGCCTCATACCATCCGTGAAATGGCGCTTGATGAGATCGTGCTGGAAGAAATCCGCAGCGTGACCTATTACGCAAGAGCCAATACTGTGCAGTTCGTAAGCTTTATCCAACAGAAAAGCTCCGCCGAATCACGCAGAGAGTTGAATGCGAAAACAGCAGAGCTAAGTAAATTAGAAAAGCGAAACGGTGAGCTTAATGTGCTGTTCAAAAGGCTGTATGAGGACAACGTTCTTGGCAAGGTCACAAACGAGCAGTTCCGTATGCTGTCCGAGGGATACAATGAGGAACAGCGGACGATTCAGGAAGAGATTCCAAGGCTGAGAAAGGCAATAGAAGAGCTCAAGGCTTCTGCCACCAATGTGGAACGTTTCCTTGATATAGCTCGCAAGTACACGGATATGAAAGAGCTCACACCCGAAATTCTGCGAACCTTCGTCAGCAAGATCGTTATCCATGAGCGAAGCCGCAAGCACGTCAAGGATGCCGAACAGGACATCGATATATACTTCGCCCACATCGGTAACCTAAACCGCTTCTGCACCGAAGGACAAGCTTCCCCAACCGAAATAACCGCTTAAATCCAAGAAGCAGAAAAGGACAGACGACATTAAATCGTCTGTCCTCGTCTGAGAAGCACGCCTTACGCCTTAACATCCTTATGAGAAGGAGCGTAAACCGGGTCTTTTTTTGTTCCGAAAAATCAATTCGGAGCGATCAGAAGCTTATCGCGCAAAGCGGTGATCTCTTCGGCGGTGATCCCGCGCTTGAGGAAGAATTTTTCGATGCAGGTGTTGACGTCGTCTTCCGCGTTGCCGTAACGGCGCAGGCTCTTGATCAGCTCGGCGAATTCTTTTCCGAACTGGCAGCGTTCTCCGTGGACGGAAAAGCCGGTGAATTCAAAGTCGGCACACAGATCGCTGTATTCCACGCCCAGCAGGCCGTTGAGGATGAAGACCAGCGAACCGGTACGATCCGCGCCGCCCCAGCAATGGACGATGAAGGGCTCCTCGGGACTGTTGTACATCAGATCATAGATGCGTCTGACCGTCGCTTTGGGCAACGAACCGACGATCCCGCCGTAACTGCCGAGGGCAAAGACTTCATGACGCACCAGGCTTTCGTCAAAGACCGCAGTCTCCATGCCGCGGATGTCAAAATCGACCTTGATGCCCAGTTCTTCGACGATGACTTTTCTGCCGTTATCCGTAATGGCGTAGTGATCGTCGAATTCCGTCGAGCGATACATGCAGCCCTGCCGGATCACGCGGCCGTCCTTCGTGTGCCAGCCGCCCATGTCGCGGGCGTTGCCGACCGATGGGATGGAAACGACGCGCGGCGCGATGTCCGCCGTGCGGAAGGACCGGGTTTCGGAGGTATACATCAGCGTGTTGTTGTAATAGGCCTCAACCTTCCAGTAGTAGGTCTGCGCGATGTAAAGATTGACCAACCCATAAACCGGGGCCGTTTCCGTATAAACGGCCGGAGCGGGGAAGGTTTCATCCGTGTCTACGTAGATCTTATACTCCAGATTCTTCAGAGCGGAGACGGTCTTCCACTCCAGCATGACCGCCTTGGGACGGCTGTTTTCGCTCGGATACGGGACGTTGAGAGACGGCCACGGGAACGGACAGGCCGTCGTTTCGGAGGTGATGGATTTCTGGATCTCCCAGAAGCGCAGCATCTGGGCCGTCTGGATGACGACTTCGCCGCCGTCCTCCGGAGCCGTCAGCGTCACGCCGTCCGGTTCGGGCGTCGGCGTCGGCGTAGGAGTCGAAGTCGGCAGAAAAGCAGAAGGCGTAATCGTGGACGTAGCCGTAGGATCCGGGATGGGCTCAGTCGGCGTACAGGCAACGAGTACGCTGATGCTGAGAACAAGCAGGGCAACAACGCAAATCAATTCTTTCATAAATAGTATCTCCATAAGAAACCCAGGCCTTGTTAAAATACGGCAGAACCGCCGAAACTATTTTAACCGATAACAAGGAAAAAATCAATGCTTCTTTCTCACGACCAGAACGGTACCGGAAACAGCAGCCAGAACGGCCAGTCCGATCAAGGAAACTGCGCCGTTCGACGGGTTCTGCGGTGCAGCCGTCGGATCGGCCGGAACAGGAGTCGAAGTCGGCGCGTCCGTCGGATCCTGCGGCACGGGCGTGGGGGTGGGTTCGGCCGGAGCGGCGGCCTGATCGGTGGTATTGCACAGGACGAAATCACCGAAATAGAGGGGCTCGCCGACTTCATGCGTCAGACGGATGTTGAAAGCCGTGACCGCCGTGGGATTGAAATATGAGCCGGGATGGGACGTGCTGTCGAGCGTGGCGCCGTCGGTATAGTCGCGGTGCGTCGTAGCCTCGTCGCCCTGACGGAGCAGCTCCTGAAGATCGACGTAGACGTAGCCGTCAAAACCGTCCATGATGACCGGGAAGAAGGTCTCCGGGAAATCCTCTTTGACCGTATCGTCAGCGTTGACGACCACATAATGCCGTCCCAGCCAGGCCGTGCCCTCGAAGCCGATCATCAGGCGGATGACTTCGCTGTCGGACGGATTGATCAGGCGAATCCGCAGATAACGGTAGCCGACGACGTTCAGGCCCGTAAAGCTCAGCTCGATGCGGTTAGCCGTCACGTCGCTGTCAGAAGCGGAGACCATTTTGATAAGCTGCTCGCCGTTGACGGTTTCGAGCGTATTGGACGCGCCGCGCAGACGGTGGAGCGACCCTCCCTCGATGGCCATACCCTCGGAGAGCGAAGTCATATTGGTAACGTCAAAGATCGTTTTGGTCTCTTTAGTCTGGTCGATGCGCAGGATCTCAGCCGAAGCCAAACCCGCCGCTGCCAAAGCCAACATCAACAGGCACAGAAAAACCGATACTGTCTTTTTCATGGGACACACTCCTTTTAAATTTGATAAGAAGATTATACCATGATCGGGTTTAAAACTCCGTCACAAAAAAACGCCGTATTATTTTGATAGTGCCGGTGTGAAAAGTATTCATTTTTGACAGGATCCTCACACAAAACCGACGTATGCGCAGATGAACAGGTTTTAAAAATTCATTTGTTACGACAAAACAAACGCCTGTGGATATTGTGCAGAAAATTGTGGATAACCCCGCAAACGCCCTGTTGTTCTCGGGTGTTTTGAGGTTTTTCATAAAACTCCTGTGGATAAATCGCCCGTATGCCGGAGGCGAACAGGCTTTCTCCGTTTTCAACATCTTGTAGGGAGCCGCAAGGGCGCGTCAAGATATAGGGAGCCGCCTCTCTGTATATACAATGTGAAAATGCATAAAAGTATGACGAAAAAACCGCCGGCCCGGGAGTTTCCCGGGCCGACGGTCCAGCATCGCGCGGCAATAAAAACGTGTGTCGGAGCTTGCGACGATAAAGCGAACGATCAAGCCGCAAGGCATAAAGAACCGAGGGAATGCTCAAGCCGTTCCGGTAAAGCGCGCGCTTCAGGCGTAGATCGAACGAAGGAACGCCAGAACGGCGGATTCGTCCATGGGAACGGGGTTTCCTTTCATGGATGAACCGAGGCTCGCTTTGGCCAGCGACGGAAGGTCTTCCTCTCTGACGCCGACGTCCGAGAGAGAGGACGGGATCGAAAGATAAGCGCTCAATTCCGCGATGCAGTCGGCGCCCGCGGCGGCGGCGGCCGCGTCCGAACCAAAAGTGCGGCCCGTCAGCGTACGTCCCACGTCGGCCAGTTTCGTGCCGCCGGCACGCAGATTATACCGCATCGTATGCGGCAGGAGCATCGCGCAGGCCACGCCGTGGGGCACGCCGTAAAGCGCGCCAAGACCGGCGGCGACGCCGTGCGCCGCGCCCAAGCCGCTGTTGGCCAGCGCGATCCCGCTGAACAGACTGCAGCGGGCCATGGCCGTACGCGCTTCCAGATCCGTCCCGTCGTCATACGAACGGCGCAGCGCGTCCGGCGCGCCTTTCAGGGCGTACAGGCTCAGCGCATCGGTCATCGGCCGGGCTTTGGCGGAAATATAACTCTCGATAAGCTGCGTAACGGCATCCATACCCGTAGAGGCCGTCACGGCTTTGGGCACGCCGACGGTCAGCTCCGGATCGACCAGCGCGACGCGCGCCAGCATGCGCTCGTCGCGGAAGCTCTTCTTGAAATTCTCCTCTCTCGACATCACGACGGCGTTTTTCGTCACTTCGGCGCCTGTTCCGCTGGTCGTGGGAACGGCGATAAAAGGCAGAGGCACGGCGGTGATCCGACGGCCCGTGCCCACGCCCTCGAGATACTCGCGCACGCTGCCGCCGTTGACGGCCAGGGCGGCTGCGGCTTTGGCCGTGTCGATGCAACTGCCGCCGCCGATCCCGATCAGACAGTCCGCGCCGGTTTCCCGGGCAACCGCCGCGCTCTCGTCCACGCTCGTCACCGTGGGTTCGCCGCCGGCGCAAAGGCAGAACGAAACGCCGACGCCTTCTGCGGCGCAATCCCGCGCGATCTGCGCGGCGGCTTCCTTCTGCGACCGTCCGGCCACGATCAAGACTTTGTGCGCGCCGAGACGGGCCGCTTCGCGTCCGATCTCTTTTCTTCTGCCGCAGCCGAAAACGATCTTGCCGGCCGTATAAAAATCAAAATCCATATGCTTGCCTCCCTTGCTTTTCTATTATAAACCACTTTTTTTCATAATACAATGGAAAAGAGGTGAGGTTTTTGCGTTTTCCGAAAAAAGGTTCTCTGGTCTTTTCCACCGCTTTGATCACCGCGACCAATCTGACGGTGCGGGCGCTGGGCTTTCTGCTGCGCGTCTGGCTGGCGCGCCGGCTGGGCGGCGAAGCGCTGGGGCTGTATCAACTGACTTTCCCCTGCTTCGGGCTGTTCCTGACGCTGATCACGGGCGGCCTGCCGACGGCGATGGCCAAGCTTTGCGCCGAGCCCGGCTGCCAGCCGGAGACGATCCTGGCCACGACAAGGCGGCTCGCGGGCGTGCTGTTCGGGGTCGTCGGCGGCGGCGCGGCTCTTCTTTCCTATCCGATCTGCCGTTTTTTTCTGGGAACGGCCGACGCCTGGCCCGCGTTCCTGCTGATGCTGCCGGCGCTCTGGTCCTGCGGGCGGGCGGCGATCTATAACGGGTATTTCATCGGACAAAAGCGCTTCGGACCCGGCGCGATCGCGCAGGTGACCGCGCAGCTGATCCGGATCGGCGCGACCGTGCTGTTTCTGAACATCCGCGATCTCACGCCGGCCGCCGCGGCAGGGCTGACCATGGCGGGCATGACCGTAGGCGAAACGGCCGGACTGCTGGTCCTGCGGGGTTTCTGCCGTCTGAAAGGCCCGATCGGGCGGATGAAGGGCGCGCGGCGGCTGATCTCGTTTTCCGCGCCGCTGACGGTCATGCGGTTGTGCGCCACGGGACTCGGCGCCCTCACCGCGGCCCTGATCCCTTCTCTGCTGACGGTCTCGGGGCTCAGCCGGGCGGATGCGCTGGACGCTTTCGCCGCGCTGAGCGGCATGGCTATGCCCCTGCTCCTGCTGATCGGTTCGGTCTCGCTGGCGTTGGGAACAGGGCTCGTCCCCTCGATCTCGGCCGGGGGAGCCTCCCCCGCGATCCGTCAAAAGGCCCGCTCCGCGCTGGGATTCGCCGCGGCGATCGGCCTCGTATTCGCCGCGATCCTGTTTTTCGGCGGAAACGCGATCGGAGAGAGACTTTACGCCAGAAGCGACGTAGGCGCCTATCTGCGTCTGCTCGCGCCGATGGCGCTGCTGTCGGGGTTGGTCAGCGTGTCAACGGCGCTGCTCAACGGGCTGGGACGCTCGCGGACGGCGCTGAGGGGCATGCTGGCGGGCCAGGGGCTGCAGCTCGGTCTCACCCTGCTGACGGCCGTGCCCGCGCTGCGCGTCGGCGGCTATCTCCTCGCGCTCACGGCCGGGCACGCCGTGACGGCGCTGGTCAATATAATCGCTTGCCAAAAATCGCTGAGGGCTTTATAATAAAACCAGATTGCAGAGTAAACGCCGCGCGTCAAGTATCACGGGATGGGAAGTTGCCCGTGGGCGAAAGCATCCGCTGCGGTGCGGCGTTGCATCCGCTGCATATAGGAAGCTCTTTTCCTATAGCCGTTGGGGCTGCATTCTGAGGGAAAGGAGCGTTTTTTTATGAAAAAACCCATGCGTACCGCGGCGCGGCTGACGGCCGACGCCATGTTCGTGGCTCTCTACGTTCTGCTGGCCTGTCTGCTGACGATCAAAACGCCCGTGACGGAATTTTCACTCTGCACGGTGCCGATTTTCCTCTGCGCTTTTCTGTTCGGTATCCGGGACGCCCTGCTCGTCGCGCTGGCGGGAAGCCTGATCGAGCAGTTGATCTACGGGTTTTCGCCTACGATCCTGCTGTGGATGGCGCCGATCCTGCTCGTGGCCGCTCTGGCCGGAGGGATGGCGGCGATCAAAAACCGCACGCCCCTGCTGGTCGTGCTGACGGTCATTGCCGGCGAAATCCTGCTCACGGTCTGCAACACCGCCGCGCTGTACCTCGACAGCGTCATCATCGGCTATCCGATCAGCGCGCTGGCCGTTTTGGTGCCGCCGCGCCTGCTCAATCTCGGGATCCGGCTGGCCTGCACGGTATGGCTGGTGCCGATCCTCCTGCCGATCCTGAGCAGGATCCCATATCTGGCTCCAAACGGCAAAAAAGCGGCCGCTGAAGAAATCGACGCAAAATAAAACGGTTTTTAACGGTTTCTTAATTTTTTGACCCTTGAATATCTCTTCTCTTTTATGTTAGTATTATGAGAAGAGATATTCTTTTTTTAGGGAAAGAAAGGATGAAAAGGATGAAACTCAAACGTCTGTTAGTCTTGGCGACCTCTCTGATGGTGCTTTGTACCGCGGTCGCCTGCACGCCGACCGTGACGCCCACCGACGAACCCACGGCAACGCTTACGCCGGCTCCGACTCCGGAGGATTCCGGCGCGCCCGTCAGCGAGCGCAGCGTGGTCCGGGAGGCGATCCCCGGAGCGGTCGAGTATTCAAGTGAAACCGACGGAGGGATCACTTATTCCGTGGCGAAATATTCCAAACCCGTCGCGGCGACCTATCGCTACGGCGGAACCAACCTCGCGCTGAGCAAGCCCGTCACCGCGAGCGGCAGTTACGGCGCGCTGAATCCGGCGGCCGTGACCGACGGAAACCTTTCCAACCTCTGGGGTTCCGACAGCGCCGGCGGCGACTGGATCCAGATCGATCTCGGCGAGTCCGTGACCATCGGCCGCGTCGAATTGCGCAGCCGCGTCGATTATGACAGTCCCAGCGAACGCAATCTGTTCCAGATCCTGCTTTCCAACGACGAAACCTTCGCCACCTACGACGTCATGTACGAACAGGGCTACCAGCCCTATCCTTACCTCAATTGGTTCGTAATCAACAATCCGCTTCCGGGCTCTTACCGGTACGTGCGGATGCAGCGCAATAAGAGGGTCGGGCATTTCTGCCTGTCGGAGATGTGCGTCTACGACACGAAAGCCGATCTGCTTCCCGAAGAGCCGATCGAATACGCGCCCGCCGGCTCGCAGATGATCGTTTCGCGCAGCGGTAAAGCGCTGTCGCTCTGCGGCGACGCCGCTGTGGCGGCGTTGTACGCTTTCAAAAACTCACAGCGCTGGACTGTTGAAAACGTCGACGGAGGGATCAAGCTCCGCAGCGTGACGGACGGTCGCTATCTGGCGCTCGTCGACGGCAGACTGATGCTGACCGACGGCGCGGGCTCGGTCTTTACCGTGACGGAGGACGAATCGATCTGGTCGCGCCTGAGCGTGGAAGGACGGGCGGTCGTTTCGCATAACGGCGAGCTTGCTCTGGCCGACAAGGCCGACCCGGGCGACGTCTATGAACGCTGGGCGATCCTCGAAGCGTATACGCATGATCTGCCGAAGGGCGACACGAGCTGGATGCTCAACGGCTACGGCGTGATGTATCATCTGCTCCCGACCTCTTCAAGCTACCGGAGCCTGGCCAAGCGCTTTGACTGCGCGGCTGTGGCGGACAGTCTCAAGGCCGTCGGCGCCGACTACTTCATGCTTTCCGTCGGGCAGAGCACGGGTTATTACAATACCTATAATTCCGTCTACGCTTCCATCGTCAGCTTCAACGGACAAAAGCGCTTCACCAACGAGGACATTCTGTCCAAAATGGCCGACGAACTGACCGCGCGCGACATGAAGCTGATGGTCTACGCCACCGCCGGTCCGTCGACGAACGACATGGTGGATTTCGGATATACAAAATCTCATACCGACGAATCGGCCATGCTGTGGTCGCTGTGTCTGCGCGAATGGTCGCTCGCCTACGGCGACAAGGCCGTCGGCTGGTGGATCGACGGCAGCTACTGCGGCGTCGTCAGCCAGATCCAGGAGCTGATGATGGCCAACGGTCTCAAGGCGGGCAATCCCAACACGGCGGTTTCTTTCAACGCCGGCATCTTGGTGACGGAGAACTCGGTCTATGACGAGTTCACCTGCGGAGAGACGGACTATCCGTTCGGCAGCGATACGATGCTGACGGACAGGACGACGTGGCTCACGCCCCAGAGCGATCCGGTCAAAACGCAGCAGTGGTTCGAGCTGACCTTCCTCAACGTCGGCTGGTGCTTCAACAAGCAGCCGCGCGCCGGGATCTACGATAAGGCTTTGTGGGCAGAATATGTCAAAACCGTCCTCGATCAGGGCGGCGGCATCTGTCTGGACGTGACGTACGACACGACCTCTTACCTCATGATCGACGAGATGAGCGAGATCCTGCGGGCCGTCGACGCCTCTGTGCACGGCAAATAAAAACAAAAGCAAACGGACGTTCCGAAGAAAGGAACGTCCGTTTTTTATCTTGAAAAGCGAGGATTTGTATATTATAATAAAGA
>JAHAZM010000018.1 GCA_018385275.1 Eubacteriales bacterium
GGACTGCTTGGCCTCGGCCTGATATGGCTGCTGACGCTGATCGTGCTGGCGATCTGCGGCGTGGGTTTCGGCGGATGGATGATCGTGCTGGCCGGCGGATGCGTGCTGACGGCGCTGATCCTGCTGGCGCTGGGCGTCATGGGCGAATATATCGCACGTATCTATGATGAAGCCAAAGACAGGCCCGTTTATATCATCGACAGTATCATTGAAAAGGAAGAAGAATCATGACGGATGAAAGACTGAAGAAACTGGCGAAGAACCTGGTGGGGTTTTCCGTTAACGTGCAAAAAGGTGAAAAGGTGCTCGTCGAGCTGACCGGCGTGGACAAGCAGGCGGCCGTCGAACTGGTGCGCGAGATCGCCGCGGCGGGCGGCCAGGCTTTCGTGCAGATCAACGAGCCGAGCGTGCAGCGCGCGCTGGTGACGAACAGCACCGACGAACAGCTGGCGGCGTGGGCGGATTTCGACGCGTACCGCATGAAGCAAATGGACGGGTATATCGGGATCCGCGCCGGAGATAATATTTATGAAATGAGCGACGTGCCCGCCGACAGGATGACGGCGTATTCGCGCCTGTACAGCCGGGCGGTGCATACGATGATCCGCGTTCCGCACACCAAATGGGTGGTGCTGCGCTATCCGACGCCGGCTATGGCGCAGATGGCCAATATGAGCAGCGAGCAGTTTGAGGATTTTTATTTCAACGTCTGCAATCTGGATTACGCCAGGATCAGCCGGGCGATGGATCCGCTCAAGGAACTGATGGACCGGACGGACGAGGTTCGTATGACCGGACCGGGGACCGATCTGACTTTTTCGATCAAGGGTATTCCCACGATCAAATGCGACGGGCGGCTCAATATCCCGGACGGCGAAATTTATACCGCGCCGGTCAGGGATTCCATGAACGGCGTCATCAGTTATAATACCAGATCGCTGATGCAGGGCGTTTGCTTCGAGAATATCCGCTTTGAGGTCAAAAACGGGCGTATCGTCAAGGCGACGGCCAACGATACCGAGCGCATCAACGCCATTCTGGATCTGGACGAGGGCGCGCGGTATTTCGGAGAATTTGCCATCGGCGTGAATCCCTACGTGGAGAGAGCGATGCTGGATACGCTTTTCGACGAAAAGATCCGCGGCTCGATCCATCTGACGCCGGGCTGCAGTTACGACGACGCCTACAACGGCAACAAGAGCGCGCTTCATTGGGATCTGGTCTGGATCCAGACGGAAGAGTGCGGCGGCGGAGATATTTATTTTGACGGAAAGCTCGTGCGGCATAACGGCCGGTTCGTGCTCAAAGAATTGGAATGCCTGAATCCGGAAAATCTGATTTAAAAACGGGAACCCGCGTCTGACGGACGGAGGGGGCGACGATCTGTGTTCATAGAAAAAGACCCGTGTCGGGACAGACGCGGGTCTTTTTTTGTACGGAAAAACCTGTCCGTCGGAGCGGGCGGGCTTTTGTTTTTCGTCCGGAAAAGGGACGAGCGAGGGGACGACGAAAAAAGAAAAAACGCAGGAAGGGTGAAATTCGGGGGCAAAAATGGCAGATAGTTCCTTGAAGATTTTAACAATAATATTAAGTTTTTTGATTTGGGGGTGTTTTGGCAAAAAAAACTCAAAAAAATTCTAAAAAAATGGTCAAAAGTGGTTGTAAGTGGGCAAGATTTGTGTTATAGTATAGGCATCAAACCGAGAGTGGAGGTGATGGTAATGTTCAAGGGCTCTTACGAGCATACGATGGATGACAAAGGACGCGTTCGCGTGCCGAACAAGTTCCGCGAAGAGCTGGGCGAGAGCTTTACCATCACGCGAGGAATCGGACAATGTCTTTTCGTTTTTCCGCAGAAGGAATGGGAAAACTTCGCGGAAAAACTTCGCGCTCTGCCTTTGACGGATAAAAAAGCGCAAACTTTCCTGAGAGTCCTGCTGGCTTCGGCCAACGACTGCGAAGTGGACAAGCAGGGAAGAGTCCTGCTGCCGCCGCTGCTGAGGCGTCACGCACAGATTACGGAAGACGTGGTCTTTATCGGCGCGGCGTCCCGTGTGGAGATTTGGAGCAAAGAGCTTTGGGATGAGTACACGGCCGGCGCCAATGAGGAGTTCGAGGAGAGCCTGACTGAGCTGGCAACCTTCGGTATCTGAGGAAGCAAAAATGGAGTTCGTACATCAACCGGTTTTACTCGAAGAGGTTTTGACCAACCTCGTGACAGACCGGAGCGGGATATACGTGGACGGCACGCTGGGCGGCGCCGGTCACAGCATTCAATTATGGAAAAGACTGAACGGCGGTCGGATCATCGGCATCGACCGCGACGCCGAGGCGATCGCGGCGGCGACGGCGAGGTCGCAGCGCGAGGGCTGCCCTCTGACGGCGGTAAAGGATAATTTCTGCAATATCAAGCAGATCCTCGGGCGTTTGGGCGTTGAAAAGGTCAACGGGATCCTGCTGGATCTGGGCGTAAGCTCCTATCAGCTGGATAATCCGCAGCGGGGCTTCAGCTATATGCAGGACGCGCCGCTGGATATGAAAATGGATCAGAGCCAGTTTCTCAGCGCGTATGAGGTCGTCAACGAATACAGCGAATGGGAACTGTACCGGGTCATCAAGGACTACGGAGAAGAAAACTGGGCGCGCCGTATCGCGCAAATCATCGTACAGCGCCGTCAAAAAGGCCGCATCGAGACGACGGGACAGCTCGTCGAGATCATCAACGCAGCCATTCCCGCGGCGGCGCGGAGAAGCGGAGGGCATCCGGCAAAGCGGACTTTCCAGGCGATCCGCATCGAGGTCAACGGAGAGCTCACCTGCCTGGAAAGCGCGATCAAGGACTGTGTGGATTGCCTGACGCCGGGAGGAAGGCTCTGCGTCATCACCTTTCATTCTCTGGAAGACCGGATCGTCAAGAGGACGATGAGGGAACTTGAAAACCCCTGTGTCTGTCCGCCGGAGCTGCCGAAATGCGTTTGCGGGAAAAAGCCGGTCGTTCGGGCGATCACGAGAAAACCTGTTACCGCGGGAGAGGAAGAATTGGCCCGCAATTCCCGGTCTCAGAGCGCAAAGCTCCGGGTCGTGGAAAAGATATGACGAATAAATCGATTTGAACGGAATATACTATGGCGACGAACAAAAACAGACAACGGAATAAAGAAACGCGTGAGGAATACAGGCTTTATTACGGGGTGGACGGCTCGTACGCGCTGAAGCCGCAACCGATAGAAGAGCCTGCGCGAAGAAGGAAAACGCGTGTCGTCGTCAAGACGAAAGCGGCGCCCGAAGCGAAGCGGATGGCGCTGGCGGTCTGTGCCGTCGCCGTCGGTCTGATCATGGCGCTGACGCTGGTACAGCGCTGCGCGGTCATTTCCATGAACAATACCCGTCTGCTGGCCGCCGAACAGATCATTGCGGAGTACGAGCGGGAGGAAGCTTATCTGGACGTAGAACTTGCCCGCCGCGGCGACATTACGCAGATCGCGCAGACGGCGCGCAGCGAAATGAATATGGGATACCCGGACGCCGGACAGATCTACTATTTCAGCTATGCGCAGGAAGAGGAGTCTGCGGCGCGGACGGCGAATATTTCGTCCAATTTCTTTGACGGCGTTTGCGAGTGGATTCATGGTGTCTTAGGGAGGATCGGCGCTTGAAAATAACGTCCTATACCGTAAAAAAGAGGCTGATTACGACGTTTATCGTGATAGCCTCCGTTTTTATTATAACGGCGGGGGTGCTTTTCTATCGGCAGATCATTCAGGCGGGCTGGATGCAAGCCAAAGCCAACAGCCAATGGACGAGCGATCTGACGATCGCGGCCAAGCGCGGGCGTATCCTGGACGCGAACGGAAACGTATTGGCGCAAAGCGCCAGCGCGAAAACGATCATTCTGCGCCCCGGCGCGGTCAAGGAACCGGATCGGGTGGCTGACGAGCTGGCCGAGATTCTGGGGATGGACCGGGATACCGTGTATCAGAAAGCGACCGATAAGACCAAATCCGAGATCTGGCTCAAGCGTCAGGTGGAGCGGGAGGCGGAGGAGAAGATCCGGAGCCTGTCGCTGGCCGGCGTGTTCTTTACCGAGGATACGAAGCGGTATTATCCTTATTCGTCTTTGGCGGCTCAGCTGCTCGGATTCGTTTCCGTGGACGGGAGCGGACAAACGGGACTGGAGCTCTTTTATAACAGCAAGCTGGCCGGCGTCAACGGCCGCATCATTGCCGAAACGGATAAAAACGGCGTCGAGCTTCCCTACGGCGTAGCGAGGTATCTGGACGCTCAGAACGGGTTGGACATGGTGCTGAGCGTGGATTACGTGATTCAGGCGCGCGCCGAGGAAACGGCGGCTAAGTGCTTGAGTGAAACGGGCGCCGAATCGGTCGTCTGCATCGTGATGCAGCCGAAAACCGGCGCCGTCTACGCGATGGTCAACGCGCCGACCTTTGATTTGAACGATCCTCCGCGCAGCGATATGGCGCTGCTCAATAAACTGACGTACAATTCCGCGCTTCTCATGAACTACGAGCCGGGCTCGACGTTCAAGATCGTGACGACGGCCGCGGCGCTCGACAGCGGAACGGCCAAGAAAGATACGATGTTCTATTGCGCAGGCTACAAAATCGTCGACGGCGCCCGCATCAAGTGCTGGCGCACGACGCCGCACGGTTCGGAGACGCTCCAGCAGGGCGTGTGCAACTCCTGCAACCCCGTTTTTATGACGCTTGCCGAAATGATGGGAAAGGAGACCTTTTACCGCTATATCCGCGCCTTCGGTTTCGGGACCGGTA
This sequence comes from Eubacteriales bacterium, assembly GCA_018385275.1. Classification (GTDB taxonomy): domain Bacteria; phylum Bacillota; class Clostridia; order Christensenellales; family MB2-83; genus MB2-83. The sequence continues at coordinate 4,791 of JAHAZM010000018.1, forward strand.
CGCAGATCGATTTCAACAGCGAGGGCAGCGGGATCGTCACCGATGAAAAATACGTGACGAGTCAGGACCTGGCGCGGATCGCTTTCGGGCAGTCCGTGGCGGTTACCCCGATGCAGCTGATCACGGCGGCCAGCGCCGCCGTCAACGGCGGAAATCTGATGAGGCCGTATCTGGTCAAAGAATTCCGCACGCAGGGAAGCGAACCGGTCACGGTGGAGAAGATCGAGCCGATGACGGTCAGACGGGTGATTTCGGAAGAAACCAGCGCGACCATGAGGGAGATCCTCGAGGCGGTCGTCACTTCCGGAGGCGGCAAAAACGCTTATATCCCGGGTTATCGTGTGGGCGGCAAGACCGGAACGGCGCAGATATATGAAAACGGCAAGATCGCGGCCGGCAAGCATATCGCTTCGTTTATCGGCTTCGCGCCGGCGGACGATCCGCAGATCATCGTGCTTTTTATCGTCAACAAACCGAACGTCGCGGTCGATTTCGGCAGCGTCGTCGCGGCGCCGTACGCGCGGATCATTCTGGAGGATTCGCTGCGTTATCTGGGCGTCCAAGCCCGATACACGACGGACGAGATCGCGGATTATAATAAAAAAGTGGAAGTGCCTGACGTCAGGAACAAAAAGATCGAAGACGCGGTCGCGTTGCTGGAGGAGAAGGGTTTCTACGTGCTGGTGTCGGGCGACAGCGGTACGATCACGGCTCAGAGTCCGGAGGCCGGCGTTGCCGCCGTCAGAGGAACGGCGGTCTGCATCACGGCGTCGGGCAAGAGCGCCGAAACCGACGGGACGGTCAAGGTTCCCGATATTCTGGGACGCGGCGAGGATGACGCCAAAAAGATCCTTACGGAAAACGGCCTGACCATGCTGAAAGTGGGCAACGGGAAGACGGCGGTCTACACCACGCCGCAGGTCGGGGAAAAGGTCCCGGTGGGCACGGTAATCATTGTTGAATTTCATTGATTGCGCTATAATAACCTCTGTGGAGAGTGATAACATATGAACGAAACGGTACTGGCCGGATTGCTCGGCATGGCGGCAACGATCGCCGTCGGTCCTGTGGCGCTGCCGATTTTACGGAAACTCAAATGCGGGCAGAGCATCCGCGAGGAAGGCCCGAAATCCCATCAGGCGAAATCCGGCACGCCGACCATGGGCGGCGTAATGTTCCTCCTGGGAGCGATCCTCGGTTCGGTGTTTCTGTTTCGGTTCAGCTCCGTTTGCGCCGTCGTCTCTATCGTGACGATGGTCGTTTACGGTGTCGTCGGTTTTTTGGATGATTTCATCAAAGTACGTCTTCACCGGAATCTGGGTCTCAAGGCGTGGCAGAAGCTGGTGGCACAGTTCGGCGCGGCGCTTCTGATCGCCATATTCGCCCGTCAGAACTGCGGCACGGACATCTATGTCCCGTTCGCGGCTCAAACGTGGGATCTGGGTTGGTTCTATATCCCGTTTACGATGTTCGTCATTATCGCGCTGGTCAACAGCGTCAACCTGACGGACGGTCTTGATGGCCTGGCGGGCGGCATGACGAGCATCGTCGCCGCCGCGATCGGCTTGATTATCCTGAAAACGGTGCCTGCTTTGACGGGAACGGCGGCGGCGGAGTACGGAAATCTGGCGATTTTTGCTTTCGCGCTCGCTGGTTCATGTCTGGCGTTCCTGGCGTTCAATTTCAATCCGGCCAAGGTTTTCATGGGAGATACCGGTTCGCTGGCGCTGGGCGGCGCGCTCTCGGCTTTGTTCATTTTCAGCAAAATGACGATTCTGATTCCTTTGATGGGCGGGATGTTCATGCTGTCCTCGATTTCCGACATCATTCAGGTGGTCGTTTATAAATGGAAGAAAAAACGCGTATTCCGCATGGCGCCTCTGCACCATCACTTTGAATTGGGCGGGATGCCGGAAACCAAAGTCGTGATCATGTACTATATCATCACCGTCATTCTGTGCGCGGCGGGATACCTGATCGCATAAAGAGGGAAAAACATGAGATATATGATCGTGGGAATGGCCAAAAGCGGCCAAGCCGCCGCCCGACGGTTGCTGGAGGCGGGACACGAGGTGGTTCTGAGCGATCTTCGGAGCGTGGATAAATTCAACGGCGAACTGGCGTCTTTGACTGCCGATCCGCGCGTGACGCTGCGTCTCGGAGAAAAGCCGGACGCTTACGTCGGATCCGTGGACAAAATCGTGATCAGCCCCGGCGTTCCGATCCAGAGCGCGTTTATCGCCGCGGCCAAGGAACGCGGCATCGAGGTGCTTGGGGAGATCGAATTGGCTTACCGGCTCAATCATGCGCCCGTGATCGGTATCACGGGGACGAACGGCAAGACGACGACGACGGCTCTGATCGGTCAGATCATGGCCGACGCGGGGCGGCGTACGCATGTGGTCGGTAATATCGGAACCCCGTACGTTTGCGTCGAAGACGCGCGTCCCGACGATATTTTCGTGGCGGAAATCAGCAGTTTTCAGCTCGAGAGCATCCATACCTTCCGCGCTCACACGGCTTTGATCCTCAATATCACGGAGGATCACCTGAACCGGCACGGCACGATGGAAGAGTATATCCGGATGAAGAAGCGAATTTTTGAGAATCAGACCGCGAAAGACTGGGCCGTTCTCAATCGGGACGACGCGATCCTGCGCGAAATCAGCGGCTTGACGGGCAGAGTCGTGTGGTTCTCGCGGAAAGAAAAGCCGGACGAGGGGGCTTTTGTCGAGGACGGCTGGATCAAATGGCGGCTTGACGGAAAAGAAGAGAGCGTCGTTCCCGTTGACGAGATCAAGATCCTCGGCACGCACAATCTGGAGAACGCGCTGGCCGCGGTGGCGGCGGCGCGCCTGAACGGTGTGAACGCGGAAAGCATCCGGGGGACGCTGGGACGTTTTCAGGGCGTCGAGCACCGGTTGGAATATGTGACGACGATCGACGGCGTGGACTTCATCAACGATTCCAAGGGGACCAATCCCGACGCGTCGATCAAAGCGGTCGAGGCGGTCAAAGGCGACATGGTCGTTATTGCCGGGGGCAGCGAGAAAAAGAGCGATTATCGTCCGTTTATCCGCAGTTTCGGCGGGCGGGTGCGTCATATGGTCCTGATCGGGCGGACGGCCGGAGAGATCGCCGCGGCGGCAAAGGAATGCGGGTACCGGTCGTATTCGTATCACGAGACGTTTGAAGGAGCGATCCGAGCGGCTTTTGCGGAGGCCAGGCGCTTCGGCGGAACGGTCCTGCTTTCGCCGGCGTGCGCAAGTTTCGATATGTTTGAGGATTACGAGCAGAGAGGGAGGATATTCAAGCAGATCGTATGGCAGTTAAAAAAAGAAAACGCAGATTCTTAAAAAAGAATATTGATTTTCCCCTTGCCATTACGGTGCTTGTTTTGGTCGCCATCGGCATCGTCGTTGTGTTCAGCGCCAGTTATTACACGGCGGAGATCCGCGAAAACGACGCGTATTTCTATGTCAAAAAACAGCTGATCGGCGCGGCGGTTGGCCTCGTGGCCATGGTGGTCATCCAGAATATCGACTATCATTTGTACGCTAAATTCAAGTGGATCATCTTCTTAGCCGCGATCGGCATCAATCTCCTGGTGTGGGTACCGGGGCTGGGCGTCAATCTCAACGGCGCGCAGCGATGGATCCGTATCCCCGTTGCGGGGACCATGCAGCCGTCTGAAATTGCGAAAATCGGGCTGATCCTCGTGGTTTCAAGCGAACTGGCCATGCGCAGCAAATGTCTGACGACGGTGCGGGGATTCCTGTATATCCTGATCGTGGCGGGGATCATGATGATCCCCGTGGTCCTGCAGAAGAGTCTGTCGGTCACGATCGTCATTGCCATCACCATGGTCATCCTGATGCTGATCGCAGGGATGCGCGTTCGGTATCTGCTTGCCACGGGCGCGCTGGGGATCGCCGGCGCGGCGGGTCTGATCTTTTTTTCCAAAGAAGGACAATTCCGCATCAGCCGGCTCATGGCCTATATCGACCCGTGGGCCGACCCGACGAATACGGGCTATCAGCTCGTGCAGTCGTTGTACTCGCTCGGCTCGGGCGGGCTTTTCGGCCTCGGACTGGGGCAGTCGAGACAAAAGTATCTGTTCCTTCCCTATGCGGAATCGGATTTTATCTTTGCTATCATCAGCGAGGAATTCGGATATATCGGCGCGCTGATCGTGCTGGGGATCTACGGATTCCTGATCTATCGGTGCTTCCTGACGGCACTGCGGGCGCCGGATAAACTGGGGACGCTGATCGCGGCGGGTATCGGCGGCGTGATGGCCGTTCAGGTCACGATGCACATTTTGGTCGTGGCGGGGGCGATCCCGCCTACGGGAGTACCGCTGCCGTTCATGTCCGCGGGAAGCACGTCGCTGGTCATTTTCATGGCGGAAATGGGCATCGTGCTGAATATTTCCCGCTACAGGACCGAACCCAAGCCGGAGAAAAAAGAAGAAGAACCCGAACCGGAAACGACGGAGGCCGTCCCGGTTTCCGAGTAACCGCGCGACGCGCGCCGGCATACGATGGTAGTGAAACGGAAAGATCCGTTTTATTACCGGAGGTGTGTTCGGAATGGAAAAACTGTACGTCGCCGGCGGTCGAAAGCTGAGCGGCGAGATCGGCGTTCACGGATCCAAGAACGCGGTCCTGCCGATCCTGGCGGCGGCGATCCTGACTGATGAGGAAGTGGTCCTGCATAACTGCCCGGCGCTTTCCGACGTCGAAAACATGAGGCGGATCCTCGCACATATCGGATGCCGGTCGCGGCGGGAAGGGGAAAGCCTCATCATCGATCCGTCCGGCGCCGACGGATGGGAATTGCCGGAACGACTCGCCGGACGTCTGCGTTCGTCGATCACGATGCTGGGCGCCATGCTCGGGCGCTTTGCGCGGGCCAGGCTGGCCCTCCCGGGCGGCTGCGATATCGGCCTCAGGCCGATCGATCTGCATATCAAGGCTATGAGCGGACTCAACGTCGCTATTTACGAAGACGGCGGCAGTATATTCTGCGACGCGAGAAATATCCGCGGCGCGGACATCCATCTGGATTATCCGAGCGTCGGCACGACGGAGAACGTCATGATGGCGTCGGTCCGGGCTTTCGGGACGACGGTGATCACCAACGCCGCGAAAGAGCCGGAGATCACGGATCTGCAGAACTTTCTCAACAGCATGGGCGCGAGAGTGTTCGGAGCCGGGACCGGAACGATCATCATTCACGGGGTATCGCGGCTTCACGGAACGGAGTATACGGTCATGAGCGACCGTATCGTAGCGGGTACGCTGCTGGTGGCAGGCGCGATCACGGGAAGCCGGATCACGCTGGAGCGCGTACATAAGGAGCATCTTGCCTCTGTGATCGCGAAACTGCGTGAAGGCGGCAGCACCTTTGAATTCGGCGACGCGACCGTGACGGTCGATCCGCCGGAACGTTCTTTGTCGGTTGGTTTGGTCGAAACGCTGCCGTATCCGGGCTTTCCGACCGATATGCAGGCGCAGATGACGGCGCTGCAGGCGGTGTCGGTCGGCACGTGCATCGTGGTCGAAAACGTGTTTGAAAACCGGTTCCGCTATTGCGCCGAGTTGAGAAAAATGGGCGCCAATATCACGGTCAAAAACCGGGTGGCGGTCGTCGGCGGCGTGCAAAGGCTGCAGGGAACAGCGGTTTCGTCGTGTGATTTGCGCGGCGGCGCGGCGTTAGTGCTGGCGGGCCTGATCGCCGATGGGATCACGACGATCGGAGACGTACAATATATCGATCGCGGCTATTACCGGATCGAAGATATGCTTTCGGCGCTGGGAGCCGATATCAGGAGGACGACAGAAACGGTATGAAAGGACGCAGGAAGAAGCTGATCATCAGTTTGATCGTGATACTGGTCTGCTGCGCCGCGGCCGTAGCGGCGGGCAGCTTTGTATTCCGTATCAGCGAGGTCCGTTTCATCGGCAACGGCAACGTGCCGTCGGAGGAGCTTCTTCACCGTTCCGGCATTCGTCTCGGTGAGACGAATGTCTTTATGCTGGACAAGCAGGCGGTGACGCTGCTGATTGAATCCGGCGGCGACGTGACGGTGCGGTCCATCGAACGCCGGTTTCCATCGACCGTCGTCATTGTCGTGACGGAGCGCGTGGAGTGCGCGCAGATCCAGATGGCGCCGGGACAGTTCCTGAGCATTGATTCCGAAGGACGGATGATGAAAGTATACGCACAGGATCCGGGATTGCTGCGGGTCATGGGCGTCGGAGAACTGACGGTTTACGTCGACGGGACGATCGAGAGCGCGGACGCCAGAAAATACGAGGATATGCGCGCGGTCCTGTCCGCGCTGGAGCAAGCGGAGCTTCTGAAACACGTCACGGCCGTCGACGTGTCGGATTCCTATGGGGTCAAGCTGGAAACAGACTGGACCTATCAGGTCAATCTCGGTATGGCTGAAAAACTGGCTTCCAAGCTTACAGACCTGTCGGGAATCGCGGAGATCCTCGCTTCAGAAGGAAAAAACGGCGGCACGATCAACATGTCTGTCGGGGGAAAATATACGTACGACCCCGCCGGTTAAAAAAAGTTTATAAAAAATAAAAAAAAGAGTTTATTAT
>JAHAZM010000020.1 GCA_018385275.1 Eubacteriales bacterium
TTAATAAACGTTCTGTGTTAAAATACCATATGTTAAGTGCGATTTAAGGGGGTGAATCCATGGCAAATATTAAATCTGCTAAAAAGAGAGTGCTTGTCGCGCAGACCAAACGGATGAGGAATCGTTCCGTCAAATCCGGTTTGAAAACCGCGCTGAAAAAATACGACGGCCTTTCTACGACTGAAGAACTCGGTGCGGCTCTTCCCGAAACCGTTTCTGCCGTTGATAAGGCTGCCGCGAAAGGCGTTATTTCCAAAAATGCCGCCAACCGTAAAAAGGCTCAGCTCGCTAAAAAAGCCGCGGAACAGAACTGATTTCCCGCACATTAAGCGCTGTTCGTATGTTTTTTCATACTGACAGCGTTTATTTTCAAACGGAGAGTTTCTCATGAATTTTGAAGATGTATACGGAAAAAAAACATTGATCTTTGACGGCGCCATGGGCACGATGTTACAGTCACGTAATCTCGCTGCCTCCGGCTGCCCGGATCTTGTTTCGCTGACCGACCCCGCATCCGTCACGGCTATCCACGCTCAATACGCCGCGGCCGGTGCCAACATCATCACCACCAATACTTTCGGCGCCAACATCTGCAAGCTTTCTTCCTATAATTTGAGCGATAAAATGTGGGACATCAATATCGCCGCCGCCAAAGCCGCGCGTGCCGTCGGCCCCGGCATTCTTGTAGCCGGAGACCTCGGTCCCAGCGGATCTATCCTGGAGCCTTACGGATCCCTTTCTCCTCTGGATGCCTACGACGCTTATTTCAAACAATCGCTTGCCCTGACCGAGGGCGGCGTCGATCTTCTTATCATCGAAACCATGTCGGATCTGCGGGAAGCCCGCATCGCCTATATGGCCGCGCGTGAAGCGACGCGCCTCCCGATCATCGTTTCCCTCACGTATAATAAAATGCGCACGCTGATGGGGAACCCCCCTTCTGTTGTGGCCGCCACCTTGACCGCGATCAAAGCCGACGGCGTCGGAGCCAATTGCTCCGGCGGCCCGAAAGAGATCTTTTCCATCATTCAGGAGTATGCCCGTTATACGTCTCTGCCGCTCACCGCTCAGCCCAATGCCGGTCTCCCCGTTCTCGTCAACGGAGTAACGACTTATCCGCTCAACAGCGAGGCTTTCTTCAAAGCCATGTTCCCGCTGGCGGATAGCTGCGCCTGCATCGGCGGCTGCTGCGGCACTACGCCGAAGCATATCAAAGCCCTGAGCGCCTACGTGCATCCTTTGTTCGGTCCGCCGATCCCCATGCCGCCCGTTTTCGTAAACGCCAGAAAACTCTTCCCGGTCGAAAAAGATCTCGATCCGGATGAGATTCATTTATCGCAGACGGATTTCATGGATCGCATCATCGACAGCGAAGCCAAAAGCATCATCATCGATATCGATTGCGGTCTGCCGCGTCTTCGCGAAAAAATGCATGATCTGCAGTCCTATTTCAACAAGCCCTATATTTTCCGCAGCGATTCCTACGAATTGCTGAACTTTGCCCTCTTCGATTATTGCGGCGTATGCGGATTCATCCTCAAAGGCAATACCGAAGGACAGGATATGCTGATGAAAAAATACGGCGCTATCGCCATATAGAGTTCCGATACAAAACAAGGCTCCCCGACTTCGGGGAGCCTTTTCTCATTCAAATTTTTTTAAAAACGGATCTCTTCGGGAGGTTCCGTAAAAGAACTGAAGGTCGCCGTTGCATTTTTAAAATACAGCATCTGCATGTTCCCGTCGTCCGGGCTGTACATGGCCTTCAGGACAGGCATCTTCTCCAGCATCGCGACCTTAACCTGCCGATCGTCGTCGTTGACCAGCTCGCCGGATACTCTCAGCCATTTGCTCCCCAGACACGCACAGATCTCGACCTTCGGGTTTACGGCGATCTGCTTGGAAACATTCTTGACTTTACCGGTCTGGATATACAGCTTTCCGTCATACAAAAGCGCCGTCCCGAACACGCGCACTCTCGGCTGATCGCCCTCTTCCGTCGCCAAAAAATAGCTCTGTGCTTCCTCGAGGAAACGATAGACTTTCTCGATTCCTTCCATCTGAATTACCTCCTTTATGATTGGCAGGGTTCCAGGAGCATCGATTCGGCAAAGAGTTCCGTAAACCTCGGTTCGGCTGAAAGCTCTTCATACCGGATCTGACGATGCAATTCATCCGCACGACGCCGCCCCGCTTCGGAAAGCATCGCGCGAACCGCGCCGCGGCCGGCGGCATTGCCCGCCGGGATCGTTTTGGATAAAAGCTTTTCGGGGAACATTCCGATCCTCGCCGCGCTTTTGGCCCGTAAGTAGTTTCCAAACCCGCCGGCCAGATAAAACCGTTCTATCCGATCCGCCGAGATGCCGTATTTCTGAAGCAGCAGCCGAATCCCGGCGCAAACGGCCCCTTTGGCCAGTTGAATCTCCCGGATATCCTTTTGCGTCACCGTTACGTTTTTCGTCAGAGAGATCTTTTTCTCCTCGTTCCGGATACGGCCCGAAGAACTGATTATGCCGTTTTCCAGGCAAACCGCCGTCAGATCCAGGATACCGGACCCGCAGATGCCGGCCGCTTCTCCGTTCCCGATGGTCGTAAACTTCATATCCGATTCGACATGATCGATCGCTCCGACAACGCCGCCCGTTCCGCAGCTGATATTGGCCCCCTCAAAAGCCGGACCCGCCGCCACTGAGCAAGCCAGCAATTGATGACGGTTGCCCAACACGATCTCTCCGTTTGTTCCGATATCGGCCAACAGACAGATCTCCTCGCTCTCGCCGATTCCGCAAGCCAATGCGGCAGCCACCGTGTCCGCGCCGACAAAACCTGACACGCCGGGCATGATCGTCGCCTGTGCGCGCGGCAGGTCCAATCCGATATCCGAGGCCGGCAATTCCAGACTCTGCGTAAAAACCGGAATGAAAGGCGCATTGGCAATACGCGTCGGATCCGCTCCGACCAACAGATGCATCATCACGGTATTGCCGGTAAAGGTGACAGAATAGATTTGCTCTTTTCGCACCTGACCGCAAAAGACCCGCGTCATTTCCCCGATCTGCCCGCGGATCGCCTCCGTCAACGTCTCCAGCCCCGTTTCATGCTCCATACAGTATTTCACGCGTGAGATCACATCGGCGCCGCAAGCACGCTGGGCGTTGAGCGCGCTGTAAATATCCATGTTTTTCCCGGTCAGCAGATCATACAGATACCCGACGACCGTCGTCGTACCGATATCGACGGCGATCCCATAGGCGGGCTCTTCCCGCTCGGAAACGTGCACCAGTTTCCCGTGATGCAGATAAGCCGTGCGCCAGGACGTTCCCGCCGCGGAACGAACCAGACGCGGTTCCGCCGACGACGCGCCGCTCGCTTCCAACAGCCGCGTCAGATCGTCCCTCTGATCGTTCAGACTCGGCGTGCTCGCCACGATCGCTTTTCTTACGAAAGCCGGATCGATCGTCTCTTCGTCCTTCTCCTCAAACAGGATCGCGGCCTTTTCCCCGGTTTCCACGGTTACATTCATACCGTCGAAAATCTTCGTGCAGCACGCCAGATGAACGCCGCTCGCCCGTTCTTTCTCGTCGAGCAGCCGACGTTCCTCTTGCGTATAAGCCGCATCCTTCACGACGACTTTGCATTTTCCACAGGTATGATGACCCGCACAAGGCGCAGACAGCGTCACTCCGAGCGCAGACAGCGCTTCCAGCAAAGAGACTCCGTCCATTTGATCGCTCAATCGATACTCTTTTTCATTCACGCTGAGTCTGATGTCGCCCACCCCTCTCTCCGCCGTCAATATACTTCGACAAAGCGCGTGATATAATCGCCGACTTCCCGCGTCGTTGCCGAACAAGCGTCCCGCGCAATATCCCGCGTTACCACGCCGCGCCGGATCGATTCTTCCACCGCCGCACGGATCGCGGCAGCTTCCTCTTTCAAACCGAAAGAATACTCCAGCATCATAGCGGCAGACAGGATCGCCGCAATGGGATTGGCGATGTTTTTCCCCGCAATATCCGGCGCAGACCCGTGAACCGGTTCATACAGTCCCGCTCCGTCTCCGAGAGAAGCCGACGGGATCATACCCAGCGACCCGACGACAGCACCCGTTTCATCCGACAAAATATCGCCGAACGTATTCTCCGTAACGATCACGTCGAACCGATCGGGATGAAGCACCAACTGCATAGAAGCGTTATCCACATACAGATAATCGACCGATACCGCCGGATACTCCCGTTCCATTTCCGAAGCCAACCGTCGCCACAGTTTCGAAGTATCCAGAATGTTGGCTTTGTCCACAACGGTAAGGCGCCTGCGCCGCAGCATAGCCGATTCAAACCCGACCCGCAGGATCCGATTGATCTCCCGCACGCTATAACTCATCGTGTCGTACGCGCCGTCTGCCGTTGTGGCGCGCTGTCCGTAATACAGTCCGCCCGTCAGTTCCCGGACGACCATGATGTCGACGCCCCGCTCCGTGATTTCAGACCGAAGCGGCGAAATATCCGCCAGCGTCGGATACAGCACCGCCGGCCGCAGATTGGCATAAACCCCCAGACTCTTGCGCAGCAGCAGCAGCGCTTTTTCCGGCCGTTCCGGGCAATGATCCCACTTGTCGCCGCCCAACGCGCCGAGCAGCACCGCGTCGGCTTCGAGCACGCGGTTCAGGTTTTCTTCCGTCAAAGGAGTGCCGTACAGGTCGATGGACGCGCCTCCCGCCGTCACATACTCATAAGTAAACACGTGTCCGAAGCGGACGCCGACCGCGTCAAGCACGCGCACCGCCTGGGGGATCACTTCCTGTCCGATACCGTCGCCGCAGATCACGGCTATTCGCTTATTCATGCTTTTCCCTCCGGATCAAATTCATCAACCCGCCGCTGCGAATGATCTTGTCGACGTACGGGCTGAACGGTTCAGCCTGAAAGGCGCGGCCGCTCGTCAGATCCCGGATCAATCCGCTCTGCAGATCCACTTCGACCTCGTCGCCGTCGGCAATCGCCTCCGCCGCCTCGCGGCAGGCAAAGATCGGCAACCCGATATTGATGCTGTTGCGAAAGAAGATACGGGCATAACTCGCCGCGATCACGCAAGAGGCGCCGCACGCCCGGATCGCGATCGGCGCGTGCTCGCGCGACGATCCGCAGCCAAAATCCTCTCCCCCGACCAAAACGTCGCCGGGCTTGAAACGGCCGGCAAAAGTCGCATCCGCGTCCTCCATGCAATGCGCGGCCAAAGCCTGAGGATCGGAGACGTTGAGATAACGAGCCGGAATGATCAGGTCGGTATTGATGTGATCGCCGAATTTATACGCTTTTCCCATTATAATCCCTCCGGTGTCTCAATATGCCCGGCTACGGCGCTGGCCGCCGCTACCGCCGGGGAAGCCAGATAGACCTGAGAAGAGACGTGTCCCATGCGGCCCACGAAATTCCGGTTTGTCGTAGAAACGCAGACCTCCCCTTCAGCCAGAACGCCCATATGCCCGCCCAGACAACAGCCGCAGGTAGGCGTGCTGACCACCGCGCCGGCGGCCAGAAACACGTCGACGAGTCCCTCGCGGACGGCTTCGGCATAGATCCGCTGCGTGGCCGGGATCACGATCAGGCGTACGCTGTCGGCAGCCCTGCGCCCGCGCAAGACCTCCGCGGCAGCCCGCAGATCGGAAAGCCTGCCGTTGGTGCACGAACCGATGACCGCCTGATCGATCCGGACGGATCGCAGCGTTTCGGCCGGCGCCGTATTGGACGGCAAAGACGGTTTTGCGACCGTATAGCCGATTCGGTCCAGTTCCAGTCTTACGACGCGCTCATATACCGCGTCGGGATCCGGCGCCGTCGGCCGATAACGCGTGACGCCATGCTCCGTCAGGTACGCTTCTGTTACGGAGTCGAACTCGAAAATACAGTTCTTGGCGCCGGCCTCCACGCCCATATTGGCAAAGGTGAACCGGTCGTCCATACTCATATCGGCCAGTCCTTCTCCTCCGACTTCCAGCGAACGATAAGTCGCGCCGTTCGTTCCGATCAGGCCGATGAGATGCAGGATCACGTCTTTGCCCGAAACCATGCCGCGCTTATGTCCCCGCAATTCGACGCGGATCGCCGTCGGCACGCGGAACCACGTCTTCCCCACGATCATGGCGGCCGCTATATCCGTGCTGCCCACGCCGGCGGAAAAAGCGTTCAGCGCCCCATACGTGCAGGTATGCGAGTCGCCGCCGATGATCGCGTCGCCCGGCGCGATATGGCCCTTTTCCGGCAGCAGCGCGTGTTCGATGCCGCCGCGGCCCACTTCATAGTAATACCGCAGCCCCTGTTCCCGAACGAAATTTCTCATGCACTGCGCCTGAGCGGCGGATGCGATATCTTTATTGGGAACGAAGTGATCCGGCACGAAAATGACCTTTTCCGGGTCAAAAACACGGTCGCCGCCGCACTCGGCAAACTGCCGGATCGCAACGGGCGCCGTAATATCGTTGGCCATCACCAGGTCCAGCGCGCAATCAACGAATTCCCCCGCTTTAGCGTTTTCTTGCCCGGCATGAGCCGCCAGGATCTTCTGCGACATGGTCATGCCCATGATCCATCCTCCTTTTCAGGAAAAAGCGATCAGTTTATTGACCGCGTCCAGATACGCCAGAATACTGGCCTGTACGATGTCCGTGCTGGATCCGCGGCCGCGCTGAATACTTCCGGCATGCGAAAGCCGTACGCTGGCGGCGCCGATCGCGTCGTTTCCTTCCGTCAGGGCTTCGATCTCGTAGCTCTCCAGCCGGCAGTCCATTCCCGTGATCTTTCCGATCGCCTTAAAGGCCGCGTCGATCGGGCCGTCGCCGGTCGCGACCTCCTCTTTTTCTTCGTCTCCGTCGCGCAGCCGGATATTGGCCGTCGCGGTAATGGTATTCCCGCTGTTGATGATAAATCGGATCAGCGCAAAGTGTTCGCTGATCTGCTCGTGGTCTTTTTCGACCAGCACGGAAATATCCCGATCCGTAAGTTCTTTTTTGCTGTCGGCCAGAACCTTGAAATCCGCAAAGATCCTGTCCATATCCATTTTGTCCGGATCGTAACCGAGCTCGCGGAGCCTTTCCTCCAAAGCATGCCGCCCGCTGTGCTTCCCGAGCACCATCTTTTTCCCGGTGGGAATGCCCAACTCTTCAGGCGAAAGGATCTCGTAGGTCTTTTTATTCGCCAGGATCCCGTGCTGATGGATGCCGGCCTCATGAGCGAACGCGTTTTCTCCCACGACCGCCTTATTCGCCTGTACCTTCTGCCCCGTCAAAGACGTCAGCAGTCGGCTGGTTTTATACAGCATCGTCATATCGATGCCGGTCGTGATGCCGTCATACTGATCGGCACGCGCTTTGAGCGCCGCCGTCACCTCTTCCAGCGCGGCGTTCCCCGCTCTCTCTCCGATACCGTTGATCGTGGTCTCGATCTGTCCGGCGCCGGCACCGACCGCCGCCAGCGTGTTCGCCACCGCCATCCCCAGATCGTCATGGCAGTGTACGGACAAAACCGCCCGATCGATATTCTTCGTATGAGTCAGGACATAGCGGATCATATCGGCAAACTCGTCCGGCGTAGCGTATCCGACGGTATCGGGAAAATTGACCGTCCCGGCGCCGGCGTCGATCGCCGTTTCAAACACACGGCACACGAAATCCGCCTCCGAACGGGACGCGTCCTCCGCCGAAAACTCAACGTCCGGGCAAAGACTGCGCGCGTACGCCACCGCCTCGCGCGTGCGGGTCAGCACCTCCTCCGGCGTCATCCGCAGTTTGTACTCCATGTGAATCGGAGACGTAGCCAAAAACACATGCAGACGTGGACGTTTGGCATATTGAACCGCGTTCCACGCCGCGGCGATATCACCCCTGGACGCCCGGCAAAGAGAAGCTGTGATGCAGGTTTTCAATTCCATGGCGATCGCCTTGACCGATTCAAAATCCTCCTGCGACGCGGCGGCAAAGCCGGCTTCGACAACGTCTACGCCCAGTCTTTCGAGTTGACGGGCCATATGCAGTTTCTCATGGATATTCATGCTGAACCCCGGCGCCTGCTCGCCGTCCCGAAGGGTCGTATCAAAAACAATGATCCTCTTTCCCATATTGGCTCCTTTATTTCTCCGTGTTTCTGCCGATCCGCTCGAAATAGCGCAATCTGTCTTCCAGCTCCGGCATCTCTTTCATGCGTCCGGCGCTGAAAATCCCGTCCTCATTGTTTGCCGTCGCGGCGATCTCGTGGCCGATGAGAGAATAAGTCCCGTCGATCAGATTGGCAAAGTCCGGCCGATCCAGCGCTTTGCAGATAAAGCTCTGGCGCGGCTGATTGATATCTTCGCCGCTGATCTGCATCTTACCGTTCTGTTCACAGAAAGCCCGCAAACGGTCCAGCTGGGCGTCGGTATTGCGCGACGGCATATAGGCGATCGCGTGAATGCCCAGCGCGTTGACGCAATCGAACACTTCGTCGAGATACTCGTCCTCAAATTTCTGCGCTTTCTTGTCCCCGGTCACGCTTTCCGTGACGTCGCCCAGATAGGTATATGCCACGATGCCGCCGACGCGGTCGCCCAGCGCTACAAAATCTCTGACGTCCGGCAGCTCGTCCGTCGCTTCAATAAAGAATTTCGGCACGTATTCGCTCTTGAACAGCCCCAGCAGATCATATTCAACGAAAGAATTGTTCCGGTCCGTCAAACGCTCCGCGATTTTGGACGAAACCGTCAGCCCCATCACAGAGCGCACAAAGCTCAGAAGCGCCTCTCCAGCGCCGCCGCAGCGGGCGATCACCTTTTTGGCCAAAGCAAACGTGATATGGCGCTCGGTCACGCTGCCCTCCGGATACTCGGACAGCGGTATGACGTCCCGATCGAAATCCAACGCAATCCCCGTGCCTTCCAGAAGCCGGTTGATGTTTCCCGTCATACGCCGGTCGCGGTCACAGCGGGCTCTCCGATAAGGAGCAAAGAACGACTGCACTTCGTCGATCCGGTTATGCGGCACGCCGTGCATCAGGATATACATATTCCCGACCTGATCAGGATTGTTGATGCGCCGGGCCGCCAGCGGCGTGTTCTTCATGCTCACGCGCGTTTCAACGCCCACGGTGGTGGCCATGTCCAGAATACGTCCGGCTTCGATGAATTCTTTCGCGCCGCCCATGGAATCGTGATCGATGATGCCGCACGTCGCCAGACCCGCCATATAGGCCATCCAGACCGCTTTCGTCGGCGAATACGGCGAAAACGAGTACGTCGTATGGATATGATTATTTACATAATGCGTCTTGACGGGCTTTTCGATCTTTCCGCTGTCCAGCATTTTCCGTAAAGCGCGCAAAGCCGCCAGCCGTTCTTTCTTTTGCGGGGCATTCAGTTTTTCAACAAGTTTCTCCATTTTCTTTCTCCTTAAAACATGGCTTGGGTCAGCGCAATCGCGTCCATCCCCCATATATATCGATCAACGTTTTCCGTCGCAAGCGCGTTCAGCAGACAATCGTATTCATGCCTGAGCCCGACGAGCTTGTTTTCCAATCCGGATACGTCCAGGCTGCCGAAATAATCGCCTTTTAAGGCTGCGGTCCGGATCACGCCCTCCTTCACGTCAAGAAAAACCTCCAGCGTCCCTTTGGAAAACCGGGTTTTCTTGTGAAAACCGTATGCGGGCGAATAACCGTAATTCCATTCCCACGTCGCGTATTTTTCATTCCTCAAACGCCGGATAGCCGCATTGTCCTCTTCCGTGAACGCCCGTTCTTCGATGCCGGGGATCAGCCGAAGGATACTGTCGCGCAGGCGGGCAATAAACTCCTCCGGGCTGATCGGCCGATCGAGATGATCGTCAATATTGGTCACACGGGACGCCACGGAACGGATCCCCTTGGATTCGATCTTTTCCGGGTCTACCCGCAGCGCTCCGACCAGTTTTTCCATTCCGGCGGACAGCATCAGCGTCCCGTGATGAAGCGTGCGGCCGCCCATCGTGCACTGTGCGTTTCCGGAAAACTTTTTCCCATCTATGAGCAGATCGTTACGGCCGGATAATTCGGCTTTGACCCCCATGCCGGCCAGCGCCTCAATGATCGGCGCCGTAAAAAAACCGAAATCCGTCATATGCTCGCTGCCGTCGACAATGAAAGTATAGTTTACGTTGCCCCGGTCATGAAAGACCGCGCCGCCGCCGGTCAGGCGGCGCACCACGCTGATATCGTGCGTCCGGACGTATTCCGGATCGATTTCGGAAAGCGTATTCTGGTTTTTCCCGACCACGACGGTGTTTTCATTACGCCACAGCATGAAAACCTCGTCGCTGCATTCTTTCAGCAAATACTCTTCCGCCGCCAGATTGAAATAGGCGTCCAGAGAATCATGATACAGATAGATCACTTTTTGGCGGCCTCCCTCTCAGCCTGAGGAGCCCGCAGATAAAACGGCTCCAGTTCCAAATAAGACACCGTTTGCCCTGCCAACGCCATTCGATACGCCACCGCCGCAACGCTGGAAGCCCGTCCGTTGACTAGGATCGGCGGCGCGATACGCGCCTTGTCCCCCATTTTTGCCAGAATCATTTTTCTGTACACGGGGACGCCGTCGCCGACGAAAGCAGCCTTCTGCCCCGTGACGCCCAATCCAGTCAGAACGATCTCAGCCTGAATCGCTTCATATTCTCCGATCCGCCGGATCGAATCTCCCTCGCGGTCGAAAATCGCCGTATAGATCTGACCGCACCTTGCGTCCATCATCGGCACGATCAATCCGTCGCAAGCGATATTCTCCGCCAAAGCGTCCAGCGTATTGACGCCCACGCACGGCTTGTTGTGTACATGCGCCAGGGATTTCACGGTCGCAACGCCGATACGGATCCCGGTGAAAGACCCCGGTCCGTATGCCGCGGCAAACACGTCGACCTCATCAATATCCTTTCCGGCATAGCGAAGCACCTGATCGATGATCGGCATCAACGTCTGTGAATGCGTCATCGTATTGTTGACATTGATTTCCGCCTTGACCTCTCCGTCGCACAGAAGCGCCGCCGAAGCCGTCTTGGCGCTGGTTTCCACCGCGAGTACGATCATAAGGTCTCCATCCTCCTCTCATCCGGAAACGAGATCGTAATATCCCGTTCGTTTTCCCCCAACGGCCGGATCTCCACCCGGATCGGCGGCGTGCGGAACAGCTCTTGCGCCGCATCCGCCCATTCGATCAGGCAAATCCCGTTGCTGTCGAAAACCTCGTCGAAACCGGCGTCTATCACGTCGCGCACGCTCCGCAGACGGTACAGATCAAAATGATACAGCACCCCTCCGTCGGCGCAGTCGTACACGTTCATCAACGTGAACGTGGGGCTCGTCACATA
>JAHAZM010000071.1 GCA_018385275.1 Eubacteriales bacterium
CGGCTTCCATGGCGCGGCGGTAACTGCCGGGCTGACGGAACGCGTCGTGTACCTCCTCCGGTCCGTCGATCGAGACGGCCACGGACTCTGCGCCGGCGGCTGCCGCTCCTACGATTATTTCACGACCGGCCGCCTGTACGAAAACCCGCTCTGCGCTTTCGCCGGGAACGGAAAATAACCGTTTTGATAAAAAAACAGAGGGATCCGCTCCCTCTGCTTTTTTATTCCTTATTATTCTTTTCCGAAGCGATAGCGCGTGACCGCGCCGTCGGCGTTGCGCCGCACGACGTAGGTCAGCTCGTACTCGCCCGTGACGACGTTGACGTCCGCCTGCCAGAAATCATTGCCGTGGACGCTGCGGTCCTGCTTGGCCCATGCGCCGTCGCGGTATTCGTACAGGGCGTAGCCGCGCACGCCGGAAAGCCCGACCATCGTCACGCCGAGATAGCCCATGCCGCCGCAGACCGTGAACTCGGCCGCGTCGTCCTCGCACTGGATGCGGACGGGGTTTTCATGCAGCAGCCGGCCGCGGCTGACCAGCACGGACACGTCGTTGCTCATCGCGGCGAAATACGCCGGCCGCCACGTGCCCTCGCCGTTCCCGTCGTAAAGCCCGTTTTCCTTCAGGCCGAACACGCGGTCCATAAGCTCCTGCTCCGGCCCGTAATAATCGGAGCGGTGATGCAGCAGAATGACGTACTCAAGCTCCAGCTCGACGGCGTCGCCTTCTTTGAGCGCGCGCAGGGTCGGCGGCGGCGCGATCTCGAGGCCGACGCCGCTGATGAGCCCTTCGGCCAGCGTATTATAGGCCGAGACGTAGGGATACTCGACCGGCTCTCCGCCGAGAACGGCCTTCCATTTGCGCACCGTCACCATGCGGTCGCCGTAATGAGGGATCACCTTCGTGTCGTTGCGCCGCGTCAGATGCTCGTCGGAAAACGCCACCCACGGCACGTCGCCGGTCAGCTCAATGCCCGTGCAGCCCGGCAGATAATGCCTCTCGTCGGCCTCGAGCGGATAAGAAACTTCCTTGACGAAGGTCGCGCCGCTCTCGTTGCCGAAAGCAAAGGCCGTGGCCGAGTGATCGTTATAGCCGTCGGAGCCGAGCTGATAGAAAGCCAGCCGCGAGAATTCCGTATCGCGCAGGACCTCGTAGCGCATGCAGTGCCGCACGCGCACCACGTCGTCGGTGGCGTTGGCGCCGACGGTGACCTCGGCGCGGATCGCGCCGTCGGCCGTGACGTAGCGGTGGACCGTTTTGGTCGACAAAGGCCCGGCCTTGACGTAGGCCGTCTTGACCGTGGTCTGATACTGCCGCACGCCGTCCTTTTCATAAACGAGGAAATTGCCGCCGCCGCTGCTTTCGGTGGCGTTCCACTTGGAACCGTTGCCCATGAGGCCGTAGAGCGGCCGGCAGTCGTCGATCATCGCGCCGTCATAGCGCTGGATGCCCTCCGGCTCGTAGCAGGTGTTCTCGAAAATGCCGCCGAAAGCCAGCACCTCCCAGTCCTGATTGGCGCCCCAGCCGATGACGGAAAGCTGCGAGTGCGACGCCTTGGTCACGCCGCCGTATTTCTGATACGCCACGCGGAACAGATATTCCGCTTTCCCGTGCGGCGGAAGTTCGATGATCGTCGTCATGCGCTTCCACGGTTTATCGTAAAGCAGACTGCCCAGATCGCGGAATTCGCTGTGCCAGTTCATGCTGTTCTGCACGTAGCAGCCCGTGGGCGTGCCGTCCGGCTCGCACAGCATCGGCGCAAAGCACATCTGCCCGCCGATATCGGCCTTTTGGCAGTTATTATCGTGATCGGTCACGGCCACCGGCAGTCTCACCGGCGTATCCGTCGGGTTGACGAGCGTAAAGCGCACGTTCTCCAGATCGTTCATATGCTCGTCGCTGGCGCAGTGCGTACGGAATTCGTCCGCCTGGATCTCGAAAATGCCGCGCTCGCTGTTGTAGCGGCAGGGCGCGTCGTATTCGATCCGGTCTCCCGAATTGAACTGGCAGGCCGTCCCCTGCACGGCCTCGTACCCCAGCAGGGGCGCCGCGTCGGCCAGAGAGGCGCGCTCGGACGGAACGACGAGGATATTGAGCGCTTTGCGCTTCCAGTACGGCATGCGCTCGGTCAGCGTCGCGGCCTCGGGATCGGGCGCTTCCAGCGAAACGGTCAGGCTGAAACGCACGGTCGAGCCGTCGACTTCCGCTTTCGGCACGCCCGACGGCGTCATGGGCAGAACGAAAGTGTAGCCGCTGCCGTCGGAAGCCCGCATCGTCAGCGCGCGGTCGCTGCGCTCAACGCAGGCGAACCTCTCCTCGAGTCTGAGCGTCAGGTCCATCACGGCCGTCTGCGCTTTTTCCGGGAACAGGTGGTAGACAAGCGAGACGTGCTCCGGCAGCGCGACGAACTCCAGATGCCCGCGCAGGGCCGGCGCTTCCTTTCCGTCGGTAAAGGGGAAATCATAAATATCGAAGCGCTGTACGAGGCGGCCGCCCTCGATCTGCCGATAGGCCATTTTGCTGAAATCATCGTGCTCCACGCCCAGCTCGCGGCAAATGTATCCGCGGTAATCCTGCGGCTGGGTCTCCCGGTAGGGGGCGACGCCGTCCGGCGCCTCCGTGGCCTCGTAGCGAACGCCGTCGACCGTCACGCCGAGACGGCTCGAAACCGCTGGCAGCGCGTCGATGATCCGGTTGTCCGGCGCGCCGGCGGCGCGGTAGGTCGGATGCACGGCGCCGAAGCGGGTGATATTGAGCCGCTTCGGATCGACGGAAAGCCCGTAGTTGCCCGACAGCATGTTGAAGCGGCGGGCGTCGGAACGGTCGCGAATGCCGTTGGCCCACCACATATAGACAAAATCGCTCTGTTTGAGTTTCTGTGACATACTTTTTTCTCCTCCTGTGTTTCTCTTTCTATTATACCAGTCCGGCCGAAAAAAGCAATAGATAGAATTATCTCTTTCTATAGAGAAAACTAGCCTGTGCCGCCCTTTTCCGGCGCGGGCCCGCCGAAAAAACCGTTTCCCTTCCGGCCCCGGCTTATGCTATAATAAAAACGTCCCCTGTATCAACCAAGAAAGGACGGTTCCACCTATGAAAATCGGGATCCTGGGTACCGGACAGATCGCGCAGACCATGGCGCGCACGCTCGCGCAGATGCCCGGCGTCGAACGCCGGGCTGTCGCCTCGCGCGACCCGGCCAAAGCAAAAGCTTTCGCCGAGCGCTTCGGCTTTGAAATCGCCTACGGCAGCTACGAGGAGCTGGCGCGCGACGGTGAGATCGATCTGGTCTACGTCGCCACGCCTCACTCGCGCCATTTCGAGGACGCTCTGCTCTGCCTGACCCACGGACGCGGCGTCCTGTGCGAGAAAGCCTTCACCGTCAACGCCGCGGAGGCCGAGACGCTCGCGCGTACGGCGCGGGAAAAGGGCGTTTTCCTCGCCGAAGCCATGTGGCCGCGCTATATGCCGTCGAGAAAAATCGTCCGCGATCTGCTCGCTTCCGGCGAGATCGGCCGCGTTTACCATATGAGCGCGAATTACTGCGCGCCGCTGACGCGGGTCGAACGGCTCATGCAGCCGGAGCTGGCCGGCGGCGCTCTGCTCGATCTGGGCGTGTACGGCCTGAATTTCGCCCTGATGCATTTCGGGCGGGACATCGCGCGCATCGATACGACGGTACGGATGACCGACACCGGCGTCGACGGCAGCGAAGTCGTCGTCCTGACCTACGCCGACGGGCGCATGGCGACGCTGACGCACAGCCTGTTCGTCAGCGGCGACTCGAACGTCTCCTTCTTCGGAGACAAAGGACGCCTCGTCGTCGATCACGTCGCCAACCCGCGCGCCGCTCTGCTCTACGACGCGCAGGGACGGCTCCGGCGGCGCGTCGATATGCCCCCGCAGATCACGGGCTACGAGTACGAGGCGGCCGAATGCGTCGCCCGCATCGAAGCCGGGGAGCGCGAAAGCCTCTCCATGCCGCTGAGCGAGACCCTGTTTCTCATGCGCCTGCTCGACGAGCTTCGCTCCCGCTGGGGTTTCGTCTATCCCAAAGAAAAGATCTGACCGACAAAAAACCGCCTTTTACAAGGCGGTTTTTTTCTTCTTATGCCTTTATTTGCCCGTCGAAAGATAGCCGCCGAGCGCGCCGGCCATTTTGGCCGCCGGCATGGACTGGAGCAAGACGCGCCCGGGTCCGCTGATGACCGTATTGAACAGCCCTTCGCCGCCGAAAAGCACGTTTTTCACGCCCTTGACCGTCTCGATATCGATGCTGCAGGTGCCGTCCATGACCGCCAGATAGCCCGTGTCGGCGATGAGCCGCTCGCCCGGCGCCAGCGTCTTTTCGATCGTGCTGCCGTCGATTTCAACGAACGCCGTTCCGCTGCCGGACAGCTTCTGCATGATGAAACCCTCGCCGCCGAACAGACCGGCGCCGAATTTCTTCTGGAAGAAGATCGACAGCTCCACGCCCTCCGTCGCGGCCAGGAAAGCGGATTTCTGGCAGATCAGCTCGCTGCCGGGCCGGATCTCGACGGCCAGGATATTGCCCGGGAAGCTCGACGCGAACGCGATCGTCCCCTCGCCGCCTTCCGCCGTATAGATATTCTGAAACATACTTTCTCCCGAAAACGCGCGCGAGAACATTTTCCCGAGCCCGCCGCCTTCGGTGCGCATCCTGACGTTCTGGCTCATCCAGCTCATCGCGCCGCTCTGACAGCGGATGCTCTCGCCCTGGGACAGACGCAGCTCAACGACGGGCAGATTGCCGCCATTGATTTCATAATTCATCTTATTTCCTCCTTACCTATTAAAAACGCGGTCAAAAAGCCGCGTTTTTCTTTTATCTCTTTTTCATCGCTTCGATAACGAGCTGCAGCTCTTCTTCGGAAAGCGTGATGCCCTTGCTCATCTTCTCATGATCCGGCGCCCACTCGCGAATGTCGTATTTCGGTTCGCGGTCGTTCCAACTGACGAGGTTGAGTTCTTTCGTCCATCCCTTGGCCGATTCGGCCAATACGCAGATGTTTTCTACGATCTCATATTTGATCTCAGGCTTGTTTGCCATGTGTCGGTTCCCCCTTATATTTTATACGATTGTATTCTACCTAAAAGAACCTATACTG